>NZ_PSWG01000026.1:0-53488 GCF_002931195.1 Rathayibacter sp. AY1C2
CCCCCTCCTCTTCTCCCACTGCTGCACAGGAAGGCCCCACCATGACCACCACGACCACCGCACCCCGCCCCGCCCACCGATTCGACCCGTACCAGGACGACCCGACGCTGCGCGCCGCCGAGGTCGCCGTCGACGCCGCGGCCGCGACCGGCGACGCCGACGCGACCGCCGCCGCAGCGCGAGCGCTGATCGTCGCCGCGGCCGCCTACGGCTGGCCCACCGCGACCGCCCTCGTCTTCAAATACGAGACGACCGGCCCCATCGCCCACGTCTGGGGACTGTGGAAAGTCCTCGACGCCGACCGCCAGGTGCTGCGCGAATGGGACGAAGAGCCCGGCGACATGACCGATGAGTCCGAGGAGGAACTGATCGCCCTCGACCTCATCAGCAACCGCCGCGCGACCCTCGACTACACCGACTTCGGAAAGCCCATCGGCTCCACGACCCTGATCCTCCACACGCTCGCGCTCTGAGCGCGTGCGCGGGCCGACCCGAAACGGGCCGGCCCGCACGAGGGGGAGAGCCCCCTCGACCCCCCGGTCACGCGCGTGGAACGGCCACGCGCGCTCGAGCGGTAGTCAGCGGCGAGGACGCGGCTTGTACTTCTTCCCCGCCCGGATGTTCCGGTTCTCGATCACCCCGACGACCGCCAGGCCGGCGGCCACGGCGACGATCAGCACCCACCCGAGCACGTTGAACCACTCACCGGTGAACGCCGCGTACGTCTGCTCACCGGCGATCGCGAAGAGCATGAACGACAGCCCGAACCAGACCATCCCGTTGCTGATCAGCGCAGCACGCGCGAGCTTGGTCCGAGGCTTCGACATGCGCCCACCCTCCCACCGGACCCTGGACGTGTCCAAGGTCCTTGGGAGGAATCTCCACCTCCTGCGCCTGGCCGTCGAGCTGGCCGGCCTCGCCTCTAGATTCGAGGAATGAGCCCCAACCACGCTGACGGCACGGTCGAGACGCAACGGCTCCTGACTCTCTGGGAGCAGCTCAGCTCCCGCCGGTTCGCGCCGAGGGACGGCCTGCACCCCTCGAACGCGATACAGGTGTGGACTTTCGCGCACCACGCCGCGCGCCTTTCGCGAGCGGTGCTCCTGCTGCACGGAGCAGGACACGACCTCGAAGCCATGCCCCTCATCAGGCAGACGATGGAATGCGCGATGAACGCGGCCTGGCTACTGGTCACCGATGACGGTGGAGCAGCGCTGAGCGCAGTAGACACGAAGAACCGGCGCCAGACCTTCAAGGAGGTGACCGACCTGGGCCTCGCTGACCTGTCCGACGTGATCCGTCGACTGGACGAGGAAGAGAATCGGGACGCCCGCGCCAAGAGCACGCGTAGCTTCAAGGAGCGGTGCGACGCGATCGCTGGAGGCCCCCAGATCTACGCGATGTACCGGACGCTAGGGCTCTACTCGCACGGCACGTCCAGCGTTGCGGACGTCTACCTCGCCATAGCGCCCGAGAACGAGGGAAACCCGTACGGCGTGAAGCTCCTATGGGAAGCGGACTGGGACCAGGGCGAGACGTGGATGCGGGTCCAAGCCCTCATGCTGCTTCTCGCTCAGATCGCAGCCGACGACGCGCAAGCCAAGCCGATGCACCGGACGCAACTCGACAGAGCACGTCGCCGTCTCGGCGTCACCTGGCAGATTCGCGCAGCGAAACCCGGCTAGGGCTGGTTGGGAAGCGAGGTCTTGTATCTCTTTGACTCCGCTCCGAGGGAGTTGACAACGGCCAAGACAGCCAGAACAGCCTCGGCAGCCCCCTGCATGTCGTTCTTCGCGGCGCACGCTTTCGCCTTCGCGAGGTACACACCCGCCAGGTCGACGCCGGTGTGGTCGTAGGCGAAGAATGACAGCTGCCCCACCTTGTGATAGTCCTCGCTCTGAAGTGCGATCTGCATGTCATCGAGTGTGTTGAGGAGCGCCTGCATCGTCATGAACCGCAGCCTAGCGGGGCGCTGAGGCCTAGCCGCGAGGAGTCCAGTTAGGGGATCGCCTAGCGGCCGCCCTCCGCGCAGACTGAGCCCATGACGTCGGTAGAACTACTCAATGCGCGCCCCCGAGACGACGCGCAGATGGAGACACTCTTCGGTTCGGGGTGGCCGGCGTTCATCTCCGCCGACCGCCTCGCGGAGGAGCACCTGCCGCACATCCGCGAGCGATTCACCCGGTTCGAGCTCGTGGTCCTCGATGAAGACGTGCCGGTCGCCGCGGGCTGGGCTGTGCCAATCCGGTGGGATGGCACCCGCGAGGGTTTGCCCGCCGGGTACGGCGACTCCCTCCGCCGGGCGCTCGAGGAGGAGGACGAGGCGACGACCCTCGTCGTCTGCGCCGCCCAGGTGCATCCCGACCGCACCGGCGCCGGCCTCGCCGGGACGCTGCTCGGCGCGTTTCGCGACCTCGGCGTCACTAGCGGCTACGACCACATGATCGTCCCGCTGCGCCCGACGATGAAGCCGCGCTACCCGCTGACCCCGATCGACGTCTACGCGGCGTGGACGCGGGAGGACGGGCTGCCGCTGGATCCGTGGCTGCGTACGCACCTGCGGATGGGCGCTCTCGTCCTCGGCGTCGCCCCTCGGTCGCAGGTGATGACCGGCACCGTCGCCCAGTGGGAGGAGTGGACCGGGATGGCCCTGCCTGCGTCGGGGGAGTACGTCATTCCCGGCGGCCTTTCGACGTTGCGCGTTGACCGTGATGCGGACGAGGGGATCTACGTGGAGCCGAACATCTGGGTGCAGCACCACTGAGCTGGCGGGTGCTGCTCTCGGCCGCGCCATGCGCGCAGCCGAGAGCAGGGCGGCACCGGAGCCCCTTGCCCGGTATGGCCGCTCGCGGCGTCAACGAAGTCCCCACTTCTCAACCGCACCGCACCATTAGACATGAAGTGCCAACGTTGGCGACGCCCCGTGCACCTGGTCGAGCGGTCTCTACTTGCGGTCGCGTCGCGCCTCGCGGCGCATGAGGACCACGAACCCCACGATCACGAACAGGACGACAAAGCCGACCGCGATGAAGGGCAGGTAGTTCAGGAAGAGAACCAGCAGGAACGCTGGCAGGTCGAGAGTCACCTAGGTCAGTTCACAAGCGCGGCCGGCGGGAGCGGAGTGCGTAATGGCTACCTCTCAAGGGCAACGGATCCGAAGGACGGGTAATCGGGGCCTTCGTAGTTCATGGCGGTGAGGGTTCTGATCGCCGGCATGGTGTGCGCTCCGGGTATTGCGATTTCCTGGTCCGGCTGTTCCGGGTCCAGGGGGCCGATGTCGAAGGAGTAGCCGGCAGTGTCGACCCAGGCGCCAGAGCTGTCCTGCTCCAGTGCACCCTCCTTGAGTTGCAGCCTCAGATCAGATGCGTCACCGGTCGACAAGTCGGTGAGGATTGCCCAGGTCGATCCGTCCGCTCGGCGCTCGATCAGGACCGATCCTGTCGTCTCGGTCTGCTGACTGACGAAGTCGCCCCTCAGAGGGAGTTGCTGCTCGAATGCGCTGAGCTCAGGGCCATCGGACGCGGCCGGCGCCGGCGAGCCTGCCGAATCCACGCCTGATGATTCGACAGCAACTCTCGATGATTCGTCGCCGGCGGTCTCGTTTGCGGTGCAGCCGGACAGCACAACTACGCCGGCTATGGCGAGCGTGATTCCGATTCTGCTGATTCCCATGGCCCGATCCTGGCATGAGGGCGCACCGGCAGTCAGGGCGCCGCTCCCTGTGCTGGAAGGGGATCTTCCGGTGCTCATGTCTCGTGCGGTCTGTTCAAGGTTGTCTGCACTCGCGGCGCGAGTGTGGCGGCGTCGGTCCATCTTTCAACCCCAGATCGCGCGAAGTATGGCAACAGCGTCGTCTAGGGAGACGTTCGCCGAAGCGGCGGAGTCCGCGAGGGCTCGTGCGCGTTCTACGACGAGTTGGGGCGCGCGTGATGCTCCTGGGGCGACGCGGGTGCCGGCGGCGGTGCGGGTGACGACGAGGCCGTCTTGCTCGAGGGTCTTGTAGGCCTTGGCAGCGGTGGCTTGGGCGACTCCGAAGTCGCGGGCCGTCTGGCGGACGGTCGGAAGGCGTTCGCCGTCACCGAGCTGTCCGGCTTGGATGGCTCCGCGGAATCGTTCGGTGATTTCCTCCGCGGTTTTGATCGTCAGCGTGGTCACTGTGTCACTCCGTCGAAGGGGATCGTCTCGATGAGCGGCCGACGTGCACGCCGGAGTGCGGCGGCGGAGCGGAGGGTGTCGGTCGCGACGCGGAGCAAGAGTGCGATGCCGATCCCCTGGCCGAGGAATCCGGCGTAGAGGAGAGGCTGCGCGAAGGTGCGGTAGGCGCTGCCGACGTAGATGAGGTTCCCGTCGGCGGTGGTCTGTCCCTCGACTCCGACAATGATCGTTCCGATATCTCCGGCGTGCATCCAGACAGCGCCGAGCGTCGTGATCAGCCCGCCGAGTAGAAGCAGGGTGAAGAGGCGAGCGGTGAGCTCTCGCTCCGGGCGCACGCTGGTGGCGGTCGATCGAGCGCGCAGGGGCCGGTTCGCGTCCGTGCGTAGTGCGAGCACGAGGGCGGCCACGGCGAGGACGAGGGTGATCAGGGTGGCGAGGTAGTTCGGCCAGCCGACGCCGGCGATGTAGCCGTAGTTCGCGTTGAAGGGCATGTAGATCGGCAGAGTGGTGTGCTCGGGCACGTTGCCGAGGAAGAACGCATCTGCCGGCGCGCTGGTGGCGATGACCGTCTGCCAGACCGACGTGAGCGCGAGCAGCGCCGCGATGACCGCGCCGACCCACAGCAGAGGCCGAGAAGCGAACTCGTTCCAGCGACGCTGAGGAGCGACCGCAGCTTCGCCCGGCGCCGGAAGGGGCTCGCGGCGCACCAAGAACATGGCGACCGTCACCACGAGGGCGGCGACGAGCAGCGGGGCAGGCCGGCGCCACCACCCCTCGAATCCGGTCGTGTCCGCCGGGGTGCTCACGTGAACGACGAACGCCACCACGATCACGAGGAGAGCGCCGGCCACTCCCGCCCAGGTCAGTGTCGACGTGCGACGTCCGCTGGTCGGCAGCGAGACGATCCGGCGCGGGTACACCCAGGACAACACGAAGCAGATGAGGCCGAACGTGACCGGAGCGGCGACGGCCGAGAGGAGTTGATACACCTCGCGGGGAATGAGCAGTGACATGGGACCTCCACAGCAGACATCAGCGGCGACGACTTCGCCTTGTGCAAGGAAGTTAGCACAATGTTGTTCTAGGAAGAAAGATCAAGATTGCACCCCCTGCCACGCACCCTGTGCTGCTCGGTCGCTGCTCGAGACGTCCCGTGAGGGGACGTTCGGATGGGGCCAGCTCCGCGGGGCTATGTCGTCGCTGTGATGACCAGAAACGGCCCCACCATCCGTCCCGTATGGGGGTCGTTCACCGGGATGGCCCGAGCTCGAGCGCAGCCCGCTTGCGGCGGGAACGGATCCTTCGGAGAACGATGCCGGTCACGAGGAACCCGAGCCCTGTCGGGATGGTGCCTGCGGTCAGAAGGACGGCGTGGAGCGCGAGTAGGAGGTAGTCGATGGAGGACAACCAGGTCATCGACAGAGGGCCGAGGACGTCCATGATCAAGAAGGAGAACAGGGAGATGGCCAGTCCACACCAGGCGAGGCTCGCTGCGGCAGGAATCAAGGCGAGCGGGACGCGGCGACGCGGATGTCTCCGGGCCACTATGTGAGCGGCGACAGCGGCGAGGGCGATCCACGTCCCGACGCCGATCGCACCGAACGCGATTCCGAAAACTCCCTCAGACGGGTCCGAATCGGTCACGCCCGTTGCGACCATGAAGCTGCTGAGCATGAGAATCAGGGCTGCTATCGCGGTGGCGAGTCCCACGCCCGACCAGGTGATGAGGCTGTCCAGTGAAGTTTCGGGTGCTGTAGTCGAGGTCGTCGGAGTTGCTGGAGCGGGAGTGTTGGTCACGATCAGGGGTCCTCGTTGGTAGCGGGAAGGACGTGGCTCATCGTGCAGTGACGGTGAGGTTCAGCTCTTCCCCTACGCGCAATATCTCGTTCGAGGGGAAGCGGAACGGGTTGAGGTAAAACAGGTCATCGTCCGTCATGCCGAATCGTGCCGCGACGTCCTCTGCGAGGTCGTTGCGAGCGACGCTGTATGACGTTGGTACTCCGTTCGTCGTTTTGGTCTCGCCACGTGCTGCTGCGCGCGGGCCGGTGTCCCGGGCGACGAGGGTGCTGCGTTGGGGCTCCACACTCCACTGGATGTCAGCGATGGCGATGATTTCCGTCGAGCAGTCCGGGTCGTTCTGCGGTCGGGTCGTGAGGACGAGCTGATCGATCGCTGTCGGGTCGCCGCGGAACTCGGCGAGGTTCCGCCACGCCTTGTAGGGCTTTCCCGACTCCGCGTCCGCGAGGCGCATCGGGAAATCAACGTTGAAACAGGTGGCACCCTCATCGATCGGATCCAGCGCCCCCATGACCGCGACGAAACCGGAAGAGGATTCTGTTGCGGCGGGGATCGCGAGCGCCTCTGACGCGAGGGCCAGCCGACCGTCTGCCGCACTCAAGCGAATGACGCTGGCCGTCCCATCGCTCCCCGTGAACGTTGCCACGCCAAGGTCGCCGGTGAGCGCAGCGTCGGAGCTGCCATCCGTGGGCGTCACCCGAGCCGGCGGCGTGGGCTGTGGCGTGCATCCCGTGATGACGATCAGGCATGCTGCGACTACGACCGTGCTTCGCGCCCTCGAGAATGCCCCCATCGGCTCAGGGTAAGCAATGTCCCCACTCCTTTCTTGGTGGGCAGCGTTGGCGCCTTCTCCTGTAACGCTAGGGATGATCGTCTACCGGGTGGGTTGGTTGAAGGATTCTCTGGCGTCGGTGATGGTGCTTCCGTTGCGGAGGGTGAGTGTGACGGTGAAGGTCGGCTCGGGTCCGCTGCGGCCCGTCTCGCCTCCCTCGGTGAGGCCGGTTCCGGGCCACCAGGCTGCCCAGTGGCCGTCTGTGATCGTGGCGAGGACGCTCGTGCCGTCGTTGGTGCGGATGGTGAGTCCGGTCACGTCCGAGCCGACATCGCCGCTGGTGAAGACGGCGGGCGGAAGGTTCTCGCCGGTGAACTGGCTGATGCCTCCCTGCGTGTATTCGTCAGCGAGCGGAGTGAACCCGCCCTCGCTTCCGGTGGAACTGATGAGCGCCCTCCCGGCAGTGCTCGTCCCGGCCGGGATCTCGATGAGGCACGCCCGCTGGCTGGGGGTCGTGTAGGAGAGCAGGACCCAGTCGCCGCGCCGTTCCCCTATCGCCGGCTGCCCGAGCTGCTCCGTGTCACCAGCTGCACACGCCGCGCCGGCGACGGTCAGGTCGGAGGCGCTGGCAACCTCCGCGGTCGACGTCCATGAGGCGTACGCGCGGGAGTCGACACCGGACGGCAGGACGGCGAGAGCGACCCCCAGCGCTGCGGCCGCGAGTCCTGCGGGAAGGATGAACTGCCATCCCCGAGGACGCCGAGCGGCGGGCTCTCGAGCGGCCACCGGGTCGCTGTGGAGGATCATCTGGAGCCGCGCTTCGGCGGCCTCGCGAGCCGGGCCGTCGAGCTCGTACTGGGCGGCCGGGTCGAGGTCTTTCGTGGCGAGGAGTTCGGGCGTGGTCATGATGCCTCCAAGGCGGGCGCGTGGTGCTGATGCGAAGGGGGATCGAGCAGTGCCCGCAGCGCGGTGCGTGCTCGGTGAAGTCGGAGCCGGAAGGCGACGGCGGTGATGCCGAGCACTCCGGCCGCGGACGGGGAGTCGAGTCCTTCCCAGGCCGTCAGCGCGATCGCTTCCTGGTGCTGCGGTTTGAGTTGCTGCCACGCCTGGTAGAGGTCGAGCCGGGTCGCGATCGCGTCCTCCGGTGACCGCGCGGCCGCGTCGGTGTGAGCGGCGACCCGGATCGCGAGCGCGGCGGAGCGCTGCTGGCCGCGAAGGTCGTTGAGGAGGCAATTCCGGGCGATGGTGAACAGCCACGCCCGCGCGGGCTCGTCCTCCGACGGCGCGGTGTCGTGGCGGCGCCAGGCGATCAGGAACGCCTCGTGCGCGAGGTCGGCGGCACGCTCGGGGTCAGCGCGACGCCTCAGGAATCTGACGACGCTGACGTACTCGCGTTCGTACAGCTCGGAGAAGCTCGCCTCGCGAGCGGACTGTGGTGGGCTCATACCTGGGACATGTCCCCAGCCGAGCTGCTGTTACAGATGATCGACCAGTTGATGTTCTGTCCCACTCCGGGACCTCGGCTACGGAACCGCTCGCGAATGATGAAGCCCGAGTTCGGCACGTCAGGCGCCGAGGGCGCCAGGCAGTTTCCTTTCGAGTCGCGCTGCTCGGCTCGCGGCGAGTCCGATCGCCAGCAGCACGCCGCACACGATGGGGAGCTGCAGTCCAGCCGGCAGCGCTGGATACATCGGGAAGAGCACTGCTCCGAGCACCTCAATCCCGATCAGCAGGACAGGCAGACCGATGAGTACGAGCGTCGAAACCGCGGCGGTGACTCGCCCGCGCCAGGGGAGCGCTGTGAGCAGGCCGAGCGCTGCGATAGGCGCCGCTGTCGAGAGGCCGGGACCAAGCCACCCAGCGGACGCCGAAACGAAAGCGATGATCAGTTCCGCGGCAGAAGCCGCCAGTGCCATGCCGCGGGCGGCACCTGTTCGTCCGGCCACCGCGAGCCCGAGCGCGACAACGAAAGCGGCTCCCGCAAAGACGGAGGGATTGGTGAACGGTCCGATCGCGCCGGGATAGTTGATCCCCGGTGACCAGTTGATCGTGAAGTAGAAGATGAAGAACGCCGTGGCGAGAGCGAGCGGAATGATCGCGGCCGGCGATCGGCCAGCGTGCGAACGGAAGTGATGACGCACCCCACCGACCATCAAAGTGACTCGCTGTCCGAGCGTGGGGCGGGACCGGCCTGCGTCGTCGGCTTCGTCCAACAGGATGCCGAGCAGCACCTCACCGTGCTCCGCCCTCCATACGGGCGGGTACCAGCGCAACGCGCGTCGGAAGCGGTCGGCTCGGTAGGCGTCATCGTTCGTCGTCATGCCGTTCTCCAATCAGGGGCGTGGCCAGGTCGGATCGCTGCGGCGGGAACGAGTCCGAGGTTCGCCCGTGCTCGGCGCGCGCTGGCTTCCATGCGGTCGACCTCGACACCGAGCGCAGTACGGCCGGCGTCGGTCAGTCGGAAGTAGCGACGGACTCGACCGTTGATCCGCTCATCTCCATCGGAAGAGATGAGTCCCTCCGTATCGAGCCGTTCAAGTGCCGCGTAAAGCGTCGTCACTCGAAGGCGCACGCGATCCTCGGACTGCTCCTCGATGTCCTGGAGGAGTGCGTAACCGTGGCGCCGACCTGTCGCCAACGTGGTCAAGATCCAGAACGTCGTCTCTCGCATCTCGCCGACCATGATCCGAACCATACTCCAACGCTCGCACTATGAGTCACCGAGTGACTCCACCGCACTCGTGCGCCAACACTTGGCGCTACATTCCGGGAATGACCAATCGCACGCTCGGCAACGCGTACACGGCCGTCCTTCTGATCGTGGGTGCGGCAATGACTTTCATCGGCGCGTTCACCTCAGGCTCAGTGGGCGCCACCGCCGCCGTCGCCTTCGGTGCAGCGGCGGTGGCGGCGGGGCTCGTACTCATCGGTATCCGCTTGACGACCCCCACCCGTTAGTCGCGCGACGAGCGGACTTGAGGAGCGGTCCCGTAAGGGGATCGATCCGCGGGACGCTTTCAGCGGACTGCTCGGAGGGGCTACTGCTCGTCTTTCCGGGCTGCTCGGCCGACGAAGTGCACGGACCGTCGAGCGTCGACGAGTTCGCGCTTCTCGAAGTGGCGAACGACGAAGGCTCCTGCGACGAACGAGTAGCCGATGCCCTCCGCGATTCGTGTGAGGACCGGGATGGTGCTGATGATCTGTTCGACGGTGGGTGATCCGTTGGCTTGGTAGGGGGCGATCCAGAACGGCACGATCGTGCCGAAGACGATGCCCAGGAGAATCCCGGCGACACCGATCCAGAACATGGAAGTGGACGAAAGTGCTCTGAGCATGGGATCCCCGGAATGTTCGGTGGGCGAGTCGAGAGGCGCCGCTGTCGGACGCGCCGTCCTCGCTCACGGCTGATCGGTCTGGTTACAAGCGCAGGTTGAGCGCGGCGAGGACGGTGACGAGGCCGGCCGCGACGACGACGACCGTCAGTGCAACGCGCCCCGCCGTACGGCGGAGAAGGCCGGTCATCGTGGCGGCGTCCGCCACGCGAGTCGCGATCACGAGGTCAGGAACGCCGGCCGGCGGTTGCGGTGGCGTCGTGGAGTCGTCTTCGCTGGCCGGGACGCTCACGGTCTGCTGAGCCGGCTCGATCCGATCGGGCAGCTTCTTGAAGCGGCCATCATTCGATTCGCCCACAGCGACCTCCCCAGCGGTCGCCGCATCGCGACCCTCCTTCGTGACTGTAGCCGTGCAACTCCATTGCGTCAGCGTGAGCGCGTAGCGGCCTGGAGCTGGAGACTGCTGCGGCGCACGTCTCCTCTCCACTCCTCGAGCGTCCACCGATCGGGTCCCGTAGAGGAACCTGCTGCTTCCCGAGCGCGCTGCTCGCTGCCATAGATTCCAACGACGTCGGTGGCGTCTGCCCAGAGGGCTGTCCTGAGGAGGAGGTAGTGCTCACCGTCACTGCTGTTCTTCACGCCTCGGATCCTCGTCGGTTCCGACGTCGTTCGGTCACCGTGGCGCGAGGTATCACAGTGCTGGCGCGCGTCCCGTATCGGGATCCTAAACCGGTCACCTATAGCGGCGTTTCTCGCGGCGTCGTTGCGCTCCTCAGCGCGTGTGTTCTCGCGGCACTGTGCGACTGGGCTACTCCGCGTCGTCGCTAGCAGTGTCGCCCCGGCCGCTTGCAAGAGGTCTGTAGCTGGGCAGAGGGGTGGAGCTCGCATCGAACCCCTCAGGGCGATCGTCTCCGTGATCCGCGGTCTCGCGGTCGGCTTCCATGCGCTGCCGCCGTGCCTGCTCCTCGGCCACGGCAAAATCGATGAGCCTCTTCGATCCGTACATACGACCACCTCATTCCTCGGAGTGGCGAGCGTATCGACCTCGGCTGGGGAAGGCGTCATCCCGGTACACACGACCGCTGCCCGCGGTTCCCGCCGCAGCCGACGTCGCCCGTGCCCCAGGTCGCTTACCGGCATTCGCTGCAGCGTGTTCCGTATGGGGATCGATCTGCGGGACGCTTTCAGCGGACCGCTCGGAGGGGCTTGGCGTCGTCGTCGCTTGCTGGTGATGCCGCCAGGGTCGACCGCAGGTCTTCTCGTGCTCGTTGGTAGCGGGTGCGTGCCGTGGACGCGGGGACGCCGAGGAGTTGTCCTGCTTCGGTGATGGAGAAGCCGTCCCAGTGGATGAGGCGGACGAGCTCGGCCTGTTCTGGCGCGAGCCTGGCGATCGCATCGCGCACGTCGACTCCTTCGTCGGCGGGGCGTCCTTCGGTAGGAGCGGTCGCCAGAACGCCGCGGAGCCGGCCGGAGAGGTCGGCTCGCCTGTTCTCAGTGCGGGTGCTGTTCGAGAGGACGTTCCGGGCGATGCCGAAAAGCCACATCCGCGACTCCTCCGCGGTGCGGGGAAGGGCGCCTACGCGGCGCCATGCGGTGAGCATGACGTCCGCGAGTGCGTCGGCGGCGTCCTCGAGAGGGAGGCGGCGTTGCAGGTACTTGAGCAGGTCAGGCGAGGCGACGCGCAGCGCCTCGGTGAGTCGCTCCGCCTCGTCGGTCTTCCTGCGGGTCACCAGGTCGCTCCGGGGCAGTGGGCCTCGCCCGCGATGCTGAGGTTCGCGGCGTCGACGTCGACGTTCTGCGCAGTGAGCTCGGCGTCGAGAGCGTTGCTGATGATGCGCCCGACGGCGGTCGAGTACTCCCGGTCGGCGTTGTAGAACTCGGTGCCGTAGCCGGCCGGCGTGCGGGATCCGTCAGCGTTGATGAAGGATCGGTCCTCGGTACGCAGCTGCGCGATGGTCTCCTGGAGTGCCCCGTCGCTGAGGAGGGCGTCTATGTCGGTCGTCTGGTAGAAGTTATCGACCACGGCGACGGCCGCCGGATCGGTTCCTTGAACGTCTCCCATGCGCTCCTCACACTGAACACCGCTGGGCAGCGAATAGGTGATCGAGGCGTCCGGCGTCTCCGCCCACGGCGACCACGCGCCCGTCGCCGCGGCGGCCGCGGTCGCCATGCCACCGAGCAGTACCAGCGACGCCACTCCGGCGACCGCAGGACGCGCCCAGCGGTGACGGTTGACGCGGGCCTCTGCCGCCGCGAGCTGCTGAAGCTCGGCCAGCTCGACAGCGACGTCGTTCGTCACTGTCGATGTGCGGGGGCTGGACTCATCCAGCAGGACGTCCAGGGGGTCTCGGTCAGGGGCGGCAGTCATGACGGGCTCCTTCGAAAGCGGGTTCATCCTGTACATGTCCACCCGACCCGCAAACGTCTGCCGCAGCATGAAACCGGCTCGCCGCCCTCGTCGCGGTGCCAGCGCCGACGCCGGACGTCAGGTCGCGAGGGAAGAGGCGAGTTCGGCGGGCGCTCCTGCGGAGCGGGGCTGCCACGACTCGAAGACGCCGTAGGCGATGATCCGCTCCGCGGTCGACAGCAGCGGATTGCAGCTCGTCATCGTGATCAGACGATCCGTCGGAACGACGTCGCTCGTCCAGGGGACCGGATCGATGACCTGCACTTCGGAGGGCTGCACGTATTCGAGGTTCCGGAACCGATAGGTGTACCAGCCGTCGGCGGTCTCGATGTAGATCGCGTCACCTAGTTGCAGCTCATCGATGAGGTGCATTCCTCCGCCGGCGGCGGAGCGGTGCGCCGCGATCGCGAAGTTCCCCATTTCGCCGGGCATCTGCGTTCCCGGGTAGTGGCCGATGCTGCCCACGTCGAGCACGTTCTCCGCGTCGACGCCCTCAGCGATCGTGCGCACCCACCCCTCGCCGTACCGGGGGATGTAGAGGTTGCCGAACGTGGTGTCCAGAGCTGCGACCGGCGCGATCACCGGGTCACCGGGGACGGCCGGCTCAGCGGTCGGCTCGGACGGCGCCTCCGCGGACGGCGCGTCATCGCCCCAGCTCTGGCGCAGCTCGGCCGCTTGATCTTCCTGCCGCCCTGCGATCACCGCATCGTTCCACCACAGCTGCCAGGCGAGGAACAGCAGAACGAGCACCCCTACGGTCATCAGCAGCTCACCCAAGACGCCGAAGAAGGACAGGCGGCGACGAGCCGGACGACGTCGGCGCCGCGACACGTCCACGGATGACGAAGCAGTCATGCGCAGGAGTCTAGGTGTGCCGCTCTCACCCGCATCGCTGCTGGAGATCGTTCACCGAACGAGCGATCGCCCTGGTGAAGCTAGCTGCGCGGAGAGGCGTCGTTGTGCCAGTACGCGGCAATTGCCGAGGTTCGCCGCACTACCGCGTCCGCCGAGGCAGGCGCCGGCCACAGATACAGCGCGTACCGGTCAGGCGCCGGATGCGCTTCGTCGGCGACATCTTGTCGCCGGCCCTCTTCCATGCCGGAAGCGCACCACCGGGCCCGATAGGCGGACGCCGTGAGCTGGAACGACGCGGCGGAGTCCCCAGACCATCCGCTAAGCACCGCATCCGGTCCTTCGGGCTGGAAGCTCGCCTCGACGATCTCCTCCCACAAGCCGAGCTCAGGCGCTGTGTCCAACGTGCTGACTCGAACCTGTACGTACCCGGTGTGGATACCTGTCCGCATGAAGAGGGCGCCGGGCAAGCTCGCTCCGCACAGCCCATTCTCTTGTCCGTCGAACGCATCACGAGGATCCTCAACCGACGCAGCGCCGGTTGTGAGTTGCAGCTGGGAGTAGTGCGTCCACACGGTTCCATCGAAGACGACTGGCATAACAGCCATCCTCCTCGACGTTCCCAGCGTCGCGTCCCATATGGGGATCGCTGGCCGGGCGTCCGGGAGGATCAGCGCATGTTGCCGGATGTCGAGCTTGCCGCAGCGCTCGAGGCTGTCGGGGTGCGGCGGCGGTGCTCGACGTCGACGTTGGGTAGCTTCGGGACATGGATGAAGCCACTGAGCCGTCCGCGCGTGGGTAGCGTATCGATCTCAACGAGCCGCCGAGGCTTCTGTGCAGTGAAGCGGAGGCAGCGCTCGTGCGCGCGTCGGAGGAGAGTGCACTTCTTCGCAGCCAGCCCTCGGGATCCAGTGGGAGGGAGAGGGTCGTTTCTGCTGCGCGCTCCGCTGTTCTTCTCGGTGCCAACGAGGACGAGCTCGCCGTGGCGATGGGGTTCACGCTCGAGGCTGTTCGGTCGATGCTCCGCGACGCTTGAACTAGGCCCGGGCCGTCCCGTATGGGATCCGCTCGCGCTTGCGCCACGCCTCGAGGAACGTCAACGACACCACGTCCTCCGCCTCCCCAGGAGTCGGAGCGAGCCCGAGCGCGTGCCGGCGGACGCGGTCGCGGTGCCGGTCGAAGATGCGACCGAACGCCTCACCCTCACCCGCTACGACGCGAGCCCAGTCCTGCTCATCAGTGACGCTCATACCAAGAAGTGTCCGCAGCGCTGCAAATCGCTGCACCCTTGGCCAAGTCCCCTCGAGTGCGAAGACTTGTGCCGTCCCGTAGGGGGATCGTTCAGCGGTTCACGCGATTCGCCGCCGTCGGAACGATCGGCAGCTTCTTCGCGCGAAGGGTGGTGGCGAGGAGCCGGCCGAGGAGGGAGGCGATGCCTGCCGTGACTGCGTATTCCGTGATGAGGCCCGCGGAGGAGGGCCAGGTCGCGTTTCCCGACGCGAGTACCAGTGCGGTGGAGGCGGCGGCGCCGATCACGAGTCCCAGACCCAGGAACGCGGCCGCCTGCCCGACACGCGGGAAGCGGCGTGTCCGCCGGTCGAGCCAGAGACTCGAGGGAAGCCACAGGAGTGCGCCCGCGACAGTGAACGCAGCTGCCGTGCCCGCGATGAGCCCTGCTGCGGACCCGCCCGATACATCCCAGCTGCCCGCTGTTCGCAGCAGCGCGAGGACCGCAACGGCCGGCCACGCCAGAATCCCCCATGCCAGTTCTCGTGTTTCCATGAGCATCATGGTCCGGCACGTCGGTGAACACGCCATGAATCAGAACGTTCAGCACTCCACGATCATGTGTTCCGTAAGGGGATCGTTGAGCGGCAGAGGGGGCGCTGCGCTATGTCGTCGCTCGGTCTTCCGGCGACTCGGTGATGAGCTCCTGCTTGCGTTCGGCTCTGAGCGCGACGACGGTTCCCGCGAGAGCGAGTGCGGCGGCTGCGGTGAAGAGGGCGGTGGCGTCCCACCTGTAGTGACGGATGGTGATGCCTGGTGAGGTCTCGCTGGCTGCGTAGGTGCAGGACAGGCCGAGCGGGTAGAGGATCTTCTCGCCCGACACGCGGCTGGAGTAGAGATCGATCCCGTCGGGGTACTCGCTCTTCTGGCACTGCACGGCGCCCGGTTCCCAGCCGGTCTGAACCCAGCCGATCGTGTGTGTGAGAAGGGCGACTGGGGTCCCGACCACCATCGCGAGGATGCCGAGCGTCTTCGCGGTCCGCAGTTCCAACCCGTCAGAGTAGGGCGGACACCACCCACCACGCGCGTCCCGCAAGGGGATCGGTCAGCGCTTCACTTGGGTTCGGCTGAGTAGGTGCGTGCCGCCCAGCTTGGCCAGTAACTCTCGGCCGCGTCTAGGTCGATGCCGCGAAGACGGATGAGGCAGACGTCCTGGTCGCTGCGGGTAACTACCCAGAGGCTATGGGGCCGGCCGTGAGCTCGCTTCGGGATCCAGGCCAGCACCTCGTCAAGGTCGGTTTCTGAAAGCTCCCACTCTTGGTTCGACGTGCCGTCTTCGGACCAGAAGTGGACGCGGTACGTCGGACCGTCGACCTGCAAGGTTTGGTCGCGCGGATCGTGCAGCTCTGCTTTCATGCGCCCACTGTAACTATCGGGGTGCTCGAGGCTGGCCCGTATGGGGATTGATCACCGGGTCGTCACGCGGTGCGGCCGAGCATCGCAGCGGACGCTGCGGCGCAGTTCTGCGGGCGACGCGCTCGATCGTGTCTTCAGAGCATGGCGGCCTACCGAGGCGACTGCTTCAGAGGACTTGTCCGTCACCTATGGCTTTGGGGCCTTCAACGATAGTGAAGGCCGCTCCGGCGCTGAGGGAGCTGTAGTCGATGTCGTACAGAAGCTGAAGGGTCACTTCGCTCGTCTCGCCGGGATCGACTTCAGTAGCCTCGCTGCTGCGCACGATCACGCCGAGATGCGTTCCGTCGCCGCCGACGACGACGACATGAGGTCGGTACCTTCCGTCGAGACCGATGGGCGCCTTTCGGCCGCCGTCGCTGGTTGGACGGAGACGGATCCTCGCGCGAACCGTTCTCGCGTCTGATTGCGGTGGTGTCACCGGCTGACCACTATGCCTACTGTTCGATGCATGGACTGATCATCGCAGCCGCGCTTCGCGTCCCGGATTGGGATCGTTCAGCGCTTCGGTCGCAGGGGCAGGCCGGTCCGCCCAGTAGGCGAAGGATTCCGATCCTGGGCCCGCGTCAGGAGGCGTCGCTGTCTCTAGTCGAGGCGTCGATCGAGTCGAGGGTGACAACCATGACGGGCTGTATCGACCGCGTTTGAACTGCTCGAGCGTCTTCCACTGCTCGAGCGTCTTCCACTGCGCTGCGGACGAGCGTGAAATGGACAGACCCTGATGCGAAGTCGGCTTCGGGGTCGACAGAGATTGGCGACGACTGAAGCGACAGGACGGCTTGAGCCGCACGGCCCGCCGAGAGTCGAACCATTCGGGGGAGCAGCCCGTCGATCAGGAACAATCCTTGTGCGACCACCTGCTCCCGCCACGATACGTTGGCGGCCGGAAGGTTCGAGCGTAAGTGGATGCTATTCACCCACCACTCCACTCCCCAAGCATCGGACGGCGGAGCCGTCCGGAGGCGAGAGGCGGCGTAGGCCCGAAGTACAACCGAGTCACCTGAACGAGTGAACCCGCGTTCGATGAGCGGTCGGAGCGTGGGATCGTCGTTCAACCAGCGCTCCACGGCTCAACTCTGTCACGCAGTGACGTTGCGCATCGTCCCGTAAGGGAATCGACTGGCGGGCTATTCCTCGATCGGTTCAGCGCCCTCGAGCGGAGTCAGCGTCGCCCAGAATCCGTTCCCGGAACTGAGGTACAGGCGGAGGGGCTGGTCGGTGTCCATCGGGTCTCCGTCCGGGTAGAGGTCGGTGCCGCTGCACGCATCAGGCATCGACACGACGCGGATTGTCTCTCCTGCAATGAACGGTCCCTTCTCTGTCTCATCCACGGTGACCATGTATGCGGATGCTGCGACGCTGAAGACGCTCTGAGTTCCCGAGGCGCGAGGGGAGGCAGTCGTGATGACCGCTTCGGCGACTTCGTAGCGGGCTTCCGCGGATCCAAAATACGCCCAGCCCGGGCATCCCGACGTCTGCACCGCCGGCGCGCAGCCGGCGGCGGTGAGCAGCGCCGCTCCGGTTGTGAGCGCGGCAGCAACTCGAATGCGGTGACGCGAACCCGAGGTCATGCCGGTGACGCTACCCGCTCAGCTCCGTCCCATATGGGGATCGTTCTGCGGATCACCAAGTCGCCGGGCCGACCTCCGCCGGGTGCCGTGGTTCAGCGAGAGAGCCCTCCCGCTGTCAGCTTGCGCGGACCGACAGGTTCTTGCCGAGCTGGGTCCAGCCGTCGCCGGTGGCGTCGTCCGGTACGGCGTCGTCGGGGTGGATCTGTACCGTCCAGTCGTTCTGCTTTGACAGCTTCTCGCCGCAGCCGCTGACCGGTTCGTCGCCCTCGTTGACGATGACGCAGTGTCCGGCTCCCTCGCGAGGTAAGGCCAAGTAGAAGTCGAGGCCCTCGACGGACCCGGCGAACCGGATCGAGTCGGGATCGAGCTTGTCTCCGACGCTGCCGAGCGAGGGGAGTGCGTCCTGCTCCTGCTGCGCCCTGTCGTAGTCCGAGTACACGGTCGGGTCGTCGTAGACGGTGGTGTCCTGCGCGCACCCGCCGAGAAGAGGAAGGGCCATGAGCGCGACCGAGGCCGCACCGATCTTGAATCCGTAGGTCGATCGTTTGTGGCCCATGGCGTCCCCCGTCGCGTTTCGCTCACCCTACTTCGCCTGAACTCCAGAGCACCGGCTCTCATCAACGGAGCGAAGAGCGCGAGGCTGCCCGTTCCGTATGGGGATCCCCTAACGGGACGACGCAAAGCCGATCGAAGGTCAGTAGGCGACGTCAGCGGGCGCTGGCTTCCCGACTCGGCTGTGATCGGGCCGACGGGCTCGGTGGGAAGATCTGGCCAGGAGGAGACCTGCAGTCACAGCAGCCAGCGACGTGGCGACGCCGGTGAAGGGCAAAGTGTCCGCGACATCCCACGGGAGAAAGAACGCTCCAGGGTCGGTGAGGGGGTTGATGACCAGGAGGAGCCCGACACCAATCAGTGTGACGGGTCGTCCCGGCGAGAGCACGAGGGCGCCGAGTATCACGAGCGGGAAGGCGATGGCCCAGAGGATCGTCGTGGCGATCCACGTGAAGTCCGACTGTGTGGCGCTGTAGCAACCCTCGTTCAGGCCACTGAAGCACGAGCTCCAATGCACCAGGAACGCGGCGGCACCAGCAGCGCCGAGCGATGCGATTGTCCATCCAACCAACGGGCCTGACTTAGCGAGTCGCTTCATGCGCTCACCATAGGACTCGAAGGAGAACCTGAGCTAGATCCACATGGTCGAAGCGAAGGCCACCGCCGCGCCCCCACTCGCTCTGATGAACGATCGTTCAGCGAAACCATTCCAGGCCTGGAGCGCGGCGATCCCACCTGAGGGTCAGAGGGTGGGGAACCAGCTCGAGTTGTCCACGATCCACAGCGACACAGAGTTCCAGAGCCCGGTGATGACGAGGACGCCGATGACGATGAGGAGCACGGCGACGGCCTTGTTGGCGTAGGCGCCGATGCGGCGCAGCCAGCGGCGTGAGCGTGCTGCGCGGGCGAGGACGAGTCCGAGTAGGAACAGCGGGGTGAGCATGCCGAGGAAGTAGACGAACCCCAGCGCGACGCCGAGTCCCACGGTGTCGATGTTGGAGGCGAGGCCGTAGGCGATGGCGAGGGATGGGCCGAGGCAGGGGTACCAGACGGCGGCGCAGCTGATTCCGAGCAGCAGTGCTTTCGCGGCCGAGCCGACTGGGGTGGAGGTCTTCGTGATCCAGGGGATCCGGAGGAAGCCGAGGGAGTAGAGGCCGGCGGCGATGAGTAGTCCGCCGGCGATGAACGTGTACGGCGGCCGGGCGAGGTTCACGTTCGCGCCGAGCGCGAGCAGCAGCGCCACGGATCCGATCAGCACGAGAGCGGCCCCGACCGCGAACGCGAGGATCGACCACACCTGTCGAGACGGTCGAGCCCGTCCGTCCCCTGTCGAGGTGAGCGCGCCGACGATGCCGGGGAGGATCGGTGCAGCGCAGGGGGAGAGCAGAGCGAGCGCGCCCGCGAGGAACGCGGTGCCAAGCTCGGGGAACATCCCCTCACCCTAGTTTCCGGAAAGGGCGCGTCCTGGCCCCGCGCTTCCTAGGCTGACCTCGTGACCTGGACAAGTCGACCGCGCAGCATCGCAAGGGTGACCGCTCGAACCCTCGCCATCACGGCCATCGCTGCCGCGGGCGCGGCCTCGCTGAGCGGGTGCTTCACCACCGCCGAGCGGCCGCCGCTCACTTTCGCGGACCTCGACCGGGCGGCGACCGACGCCGATACGTTCCCGACGCTGCCCCCGCGGGCCTCCTCGTCCAAAATGGACGAGACCAGCTCCCGGCTCGTCGGCCGAGTCGGCGACCGGTCGCTGTTCCTGGCGCGCACGAGCGATCCGGAGACGACGTGCCTGACGAGCTTCGCTGACGAGGACACATGGAACCAAAGCTGCGGCGTCGGCGGGTTCGACTCCACGGTCGACCGGAACACTCTCCATGTCGTCCCGGACGGCGGGAGAGTCGAAGAGACGTGGACGCCGCTGAGCGAAAACGTCTTCATTGACAGTCCTGGTGTGCGGTGACGACGATCGAGGAGCTTCGACTGGATAAGAGAGGCAGGGAGCGGATGACTCAGAATCAAACTCGACTGCTCTCGTTCGCGTCGGCAGGAGCCCCGATCTTTGCAGTCGGGTTCGATGCTCGAGGAGGTCGCGGCGTTTCAAGTGCGAACTCCTTCTACCATCACCCCTCATTCCGACAAACGTTCTGGTCGCGGGTGAACCAGTGAAGCGTCGCGTCAGGTGGCGCTGGATTGCTCTCGCGGTCATCGTCCTCGTGGCGGGGTTTCTTCTCTCAAGCGACCTATCAGGGAGCTGTATGGACTACGTGAACGCGCCAGGCGTGTGCACTCGCGCCAACGAAGACCCGAGAACATGGGTCCTCCTTGTGATCGGTCCCCTGATCCTTGTGGGTGCGCTCTACCAAGCCTTCCGGCGTAGGTGACAGACGAAGAGGTATGCCCCTCTTGGGAGCGACATACTGCTTCGCGGGCG
Organism: Rathayibacter sp. AY1C2; assembly: GCF_002931195.1. Lineage (NCBI taxonomy): Bacteria > Bacillati > Actinomycetota > Actinomycetes > Micrococcales > Microbacteriaceae > Rathayibacter > Rathayibacter sp. AY1C2. The sequence goes on from NZ_PSWG01000026.1 coordinate 20,567, forward strand.
GGAGCGGTTGATCTATGACCGTCCTGGTCGTCGTGCAGAGATGGTTGATCGGTTGAACGGCTGGCGAGGTGCCGATTCGTGGCCCGTCTCAGGTGGCTGGCGGTGCTGTGATCTCGAGAGAAAGTTCGATCTCGATCGGGTCACCGCTGTGTGAGCGTAGGGCAAGAACAGCGGGGCCGGTGGGCAGGTCGGCGGGGAGGTCGAAGGACTCGTTGACAGTGGATCGTTCGCCCTTCGGTATCGGTCGGCCGAGGAGTATCTCTTCGCCGCTCGCGGAAGGGGTGATGGTCACCGTGACGTCCGAAGCTGCGCGGCTCGTGCCTCCGGTGTCTTCACACGTCTCCCAGATGAAGTCGGCGCTGAGCCGGACCACTCCGTCTGGTTGCAAGGTCGACTCTTGAAGCTCGACCGCCTTTGCGGCGCAGGATCCGGCCGAGCTCGAAGTCACGCCGGCGCAGCCGCTAACGCTGAAGACCATGCCTGCCGCGACGACAATGGATGTCAGCCCTGCTGTCCGTCCCTGCCTCATGCAGGTCAGTGAAGCATTGCGCGCTCCTGCTCTCATCACGAGCGCCGCAAACGTCATCAAACCGTTGATGTCCCGCACTCGGCCTTCGGTAGAGATCCGGAGGGCAGCGCCGGTCGAACCTCCCGTAACGGGATCGTCGTCCGGACGGTGAAACTACCCACTGACATCCGGCGTCCGGTGGCGGTCCCCTGCTGAACGGTGCGGGGAGGCAGCCCGTTGCACTTACTGGTCGAGCCGTCGAGCGAAGTGATGGGCGGTGATGTCCATCCGTTCGCGTAGGTAGAAGCGATGCGCCTCGAAGCGTTGCACGCCGGAGTCGAGCTCGATCGCGCTGCACCCCAGTTCCCGGCCTCGCTCCGCTAGGGCGGCTAGGAGTGCCGCGCCGTGACCGTGGGATCGCTCGGCGGCGGCGGTGGAGAGGTCATCGACGTAGAGCTTCCTGATGGCGCTCGTGTTGACGACTACTCGCCAGCCGGCGACAGCCACGCAGCGATCGTCTTGCAGTAGGGCGGTGAAGCGGAGACCTTGGGGCGCGCCTTCTCGCAGTACCAGCTCGAGCAGTTCGTCAGTGAGATGGGGGCGCAGCTCGCGGAGGACGAGAAGAGCGGCCGCCCACCGCGCGTCGCCGGGCTCTAGATCAATGATCACGGCGAGGAGACTAGCGCTCGCATCGTCCCGTACGGGAACGGGTTAGAGGGCGTCCCGTAAGGGGATCGCCCACCGGGACCCCCACGACCTCTTTGGCTGCCCTCTGACGCAGCGGCTCCACGGTGGAGAGCGAGTTCGGGCGGGGTCAGCTCCGGGGTCCTCGGTCGCTCCTGTGACCGGTCGAGCCGCTTAGGCCATCGCGCGTGCGAGTGCCCCGCCGGGAGGTCATCGCGTAGCGACGGCGAGGTTCAGTTTCTCACCGACGCGCAGAATCTCGTCTGAAGGGAAGCGGAACGGGTTGAGGTAGAACAGGTCATCGGCCGTCATGCCGAATCGTGCCGCGACGTCCTCTGCGAGGTCATTGCGGGCGACCGTGTACGACGTCGGCGTTCCGTCCGTCGATGTCGTCTCGCCACGCGCTGCTGCACGTGGGCCGGCGTCCTTGGCTACGAGATCGCTGCGTTGAGGCTTCACGCTCCATTGGACGTCAGCGACAGCAATGATCTTCATCGAGCAGTCGGAATCGTTCTGCGGTTTGGTGGTGATGACGAGCTGATCGATCGCTGTTGGATCGCCGCGGAACTCTGCGAGGTTCCGCCACGCCTTGTAGGGCTTCCCTGACTCCCCATCCGCGAGACGCATCGGGAAGTCGACGTCGAAACAGGTGGTCGTCGCATCGACCGGACTCAGCGCCGCCATGACCGCGACGAAACCTGAGGAAGATGTGGTCGCGGCGGGAATCTCTAGCTCGTCTGATGCCAGAGCCAGCCGGCCGTCAGCCGCACTCAAACGGATGGTGCCGGCCGTCCCATTGCTGCCCGTGAACGTTGCCACGCCAAGGTCACCGGTCAGTGCGGCGTCGGAGCTGCTGTCTGTGGACACCGGAGGCGGAGCCGGCGGTTCAGGCTGTGGCGTGCATCCCGTGACGACGATCAGGCATGCTGCGATCGCGACCGTTTTTCGCGCCTTCGAGAATGTCCCCACCAGCTCAGGGTAAGCGACGTCCCCGCTCTTCCCTTGGTCGTGCGGTTGGGGCGACCGGATGGAGTGCTCGCGATTTCCTCCGCAGAGGTCAGCTAGGGGCTACAGCAGCTTGCTAGTGTCCGGGCCTATGGATGAGCCCCGAAAGCGCGGACGCCCTTTCGTCATCGCGGGAACGACGATCGCGGCTGCAGCCGCCCTCTGTGCTCTCGTGCACTACGCCGGTCTGGCCGTATTCAGGACCGAGGGGGACGTGCCGGCGGCTTCGGCCGTCGACCTTCCAGACGGGAGCGAGCTCGTCAGTGAGACTGTCGAGTGCGCCTCCGGTGGGTGCTGGCGGCTGCTCTCGGTGCGCCCGCCCGACGCGATGACTCCCGAGCAGCTGTCGAGCGAGCTCGGAACGACGCCGCAAGCGCGCATCGCAGGAACACTCTGGGACCCGCGCACCATCACGGTGAGTTCCGCTATCGACGGACCCCTCCTCGAGGTCCGGGCCGATTACTGGTCACAGGAGTACGCGCCCTAGGCGCGCGAGTGACGCGTTCTCGAGTCGACAGCATTGGCGCCCCCCGACTGTTTCGCTGGGGGATCGCTTACCAGATGTCCTGCTCCTCACGCTGCGTCAGGGGCGACGGTGGCGGAGATCCGCCGCGTCCGTTCGATGATCAGGATGTCGGTGACTCGGATGCCGAGTGCGGTGAAGAAGCCAGCCACCGCATTCCAGTAGAGAGTCCAGAGGATGAGGCCGCCAACTTCGTTCTGGTCGTCCCGGGGTGGAGCCCAGTCGGCGTTCGCGGCGTGGACCTGCCAGATCACAGCGAGGGCGATGCACAGCAGGCACGCTCCGAGGCCGAAGGCGAAAAGGATCTTGCTCCCGGAGTTCGTGCAGCCGAATCTCCACAGCACGTTCCTGAGGACGATGAGCCACACGGGGATCGCTCCGAGCGAGAACGTCCATTGCTCCCACGTCACGAGAATGCCCCCGGCTCGCAGCGAGCCGGATCGTCGGCAGGTGCCGTCGTCACTCTTCGGAGAGCGGGGGAGTGGTCGCGATCATTTCAGGAGAAGGTGTCTCGTAACCGCCGATGATGAGCGTGCTGGTGTCGGTCCAGCTCGGCTCGGAGTAGGCAACCGGCTCGGGGTTTCCCGCGGCAGGCTTCTCGCTGGTGATCCCGGTAGCCACCGCACCCACAGCAAGGAAGCCGGCGACGATCCCTGCGACCGTCACGGTAAACACGGTGTTGCGAAGCGTCTGCATCGTGCTGCCCCTCGAGTAGGTCGAATGGTGGGGAGCGTACCAGCGCAGGTGCTCGCGACGCCATGCTACTGGTCCCGTATGGGGATCGTTCACCGGTACACGCAGACGCGACACCGAGCGCCGCGAAAACCCGCGGCGCTGAGTGTCCCGTTAGACCCGTCCGATGATTTGTTCGGTAGGGGGGCGTCAAACGGGATACTGGTCAGATGGCTGAGCTGATCGGATACGCCCGGGTCTCGACGGACAAGCAGGACGCGCAGGCGCAGCGTGACGCGCTGCGCGCTGTGGGGGTGCCGGCGGATCGGATCTACGTCGACGCCGGCCTCACAGGGTCCAACCGTGAGCGGCCCGCGCTGCGCGAGGCCCTGGCCGCGTGCGACACCGGCTCGACCCTGTTCGTGACGAAGCTCGACCGGCTCGCGCGGTCGATTACGGATGCGCGCGACATCGTGGACGAGCTGACCCGCAGGGGAGTGCGGTTGAACATCGGCGGGTCGCTGCACGACCCGACTGACCCGATGGGCCGGCTGCTGTTCAACGTGCTTGCGATGATCGCGGAGTTCGAGGGCGACCTGATCCGGTCGCGCACGCGCGAGGGGATGCAGATCGCGAAGGCGAAGGGGCGCCTGCGCGGCCGCCAGCCGAAGCTCTCCCCGAAGATCGAGGCACACCTTGTGGCGGAGTACCGCTCGGGCAACTACACCGTGGCCGAGCTCTCGGAGCAGTTCGGGGTGACGCGCTCAACGGTCTACCGCGCGGTCGAGCGCTCGAACATGACAGAGTTGCGCGCCGTCGACGTCACCCTTCCGCTCCCCGAGGGAGAGCGGAAAGACTGAGTGCCCAAATGGTCACTTGATGCGGCGTGTCGGATCGCGTTAATCACAGCCACAGCCCTACGTTAAACGCATGGCTTCGACGCGGCGTCCCCGAGGAACGATGGTGGATCCCACCAACGTCGCCTGGACCGTCGAGCGCCAGGCTCGCGACGACTTCAATGTCATGGCGCTGCGCGCGAACGTGTCGGCTGCGGTGTTCTTCGAGCGCCTGGTCGAGCACGTTCAGAGCGAGCTGACCGACGAAGGAATTCCGTCCTGGTGGCCTGCACAGCCGACTCTCCTCGAGGAGGAGCTGCCCATCGACACCCGTTAACGCATTAGGCCCGCCGCTCTCGCGACGGGCCTAGAAGCCTTGGCTTCCCACCTCGCACAGTTTGGCGACTCAGAGGTGTGAAGCAGTCCCACCCAAGAACCGGTATCCAGCCGGGCCTTCGGTGTACCCACCCGGAACGTACCCGGAAGGAATGCCCACATCGTAACAGCGGAGTCCGTCTCCGTGCACACCCGACCCACCCTTTTTTCAGGGGAGGAGTCGGTCGATTGTGCACCTGAGACGCCACAGGCAGCCGCGTCGCGGCCGAACAGTTCTCGAGCGAGCTCATGGAGCCCCGAGCCGGCGCCAGGCGCGTACGGTCCGCTTCCGGCGTGGACGTCCGGAGCGCACTGGTTCGACGCGCTGATGGACGCGCTGGGGACGTCGCCGGGGGAGGAGCTGCGCCGCGCTGCACGTGTCGCTCCGGACACGCTGCTGCGCGTCGCTCGCGCCGACTGGCTGGCGGCCGACGTCGACACCGGGCGCGGTGTGACGACGGCACACGAGACGGTCGCGGCCGCGCTGGGCATGTGCGGCAAGACGGTGCAGCGGGCCCGTGCGCTGATGGAGTCGCTGGGCTTCGCCGCGACGGTTCTCGACGGCCGCTACCTGACCCGCGCTGAGCGGAACGCGGCGCACGCGGCGCACGGCGGCCGACAGCTCCGCATGGCCTCCACGAGGGCGCTGATCATGCCGCGTCCCACGCCGGCGACCTTGCCTGCACCGACGTCACGGACGGGCGAATCTTTCGGTTCTGTGGAGAATGTCCAGCTACCCCGTAGGCGCCCACTTACATCTACAGCCCCAGTTAAAAGACACTCACCAACGCGCGGTGAACCGCGCTCAGGAGCCGCTTCGCGGCAGCCGAGGCGACGGAGTGATGCAAAACGCAGCTCGACCGGTCGGCCGGCGGTTCCCAGATCGATCGAGTTGCAGCGCTTCGCTGCTGCGCTGGCTCATCGCATCCCGTGGCTCGCCCGTGGAGTGCACATCGGGCACGTCGTCGGGATGCTCGACCGCACAGGTATCGACGTCTCCGAGTGGAGCGTCGAAGGGCTGATGTTCGCCATGAACGCCTGGCTGTCTCGCGACGGTCGCCGTGTCCCGGAGACGTTCACGAGCCGCAACGCGCTCGGGTTCTACGGGTGGGTCATCCGCCGGGTCATCACCGAGCACTCGCAGCTCGACACCGCGCGCCGGGTCGCTGCTGCGCAGCGCGACGCCGACCGTGCTCGGGCCGCTGCGGAGCGAGCGGCCGAGGCCGCCCGACTTGCGAGCATCGACCAAGACGAGGTGGACCGGATCATCGCGAAGATGAAGGCCGATCAGCGCGAGTTCGAGCGTGCAGCTCGGGACCGCGAGATGGCCCGCAAGCGCGCCGCCGCCGAGGTCCGCGAGGAGCTGGCCGCGCGCGCTGCGGAGTTGCGCTCTCGGGGCTGAGCACGCACCGAGGCCATCCATCCGATAAGCGGCGCGATGCCGGAGACGGGCGGCCGTCAGGAGTGCCCCGCAGGGGCATCCCGAAGGGACGCGCAGCGCTCTTGACGGTCGATCGGCGCAGGCAAGAGTGAAGCGTCGGATGGACGGCCGGACCGCAGCCGGCGCGCTTGTCGTGGGAACGGAGAAGCCCCCGCGAGCATGAATGCTCTAGCGGGGGCCTCCACAGCGACGAGGGGGGTTGTCGTGCACGATCAAATTACTCGTTCGGCCACGTCGCCAGAGCGTCGTAGTGAACGATCGTCGGCACTCCGTCGACGGTCTGGATCGTCGTGCCGGGCTCTCCGAGTCCGGCCCCGTGTGCGATCGCCGCGAGGACCAATCGAGTGTGCGCCAGGTCGAGGCCGGCGACGTCCTCGCGGAGGTCGACCGGGACTCCCTGGCCGAGAGACGAGGCGATCCGCGCGATGCGCTGCTCGCCTCCACTGAGCGCTCCGATTTCGTAGGCGAGGCGGTCGAAGTCGACGGCGCTCGTCTGCCAGGCGTTGTCGGTCTTGATCCACGGCGCACCGGCGTAGACGAGACGCGACCGGATGAGAAGTTCGACGGCCGCGGCGAGAGGGTTTGAACCCTCCGCCCACGAGCGGACCTGCGCGTGCAAAGCAGCGGAGGCGTGGTTGGTCATGCCACGTTCTCCATCGACTCCGCGCCGTTGTTCTCCGTCAACTCGGCGGCGGGGGCGTCAGCAGTAGTCGACCGTCGAGAGCGGGTGACGCGCGCTCGCGGCTGGTCAGGCCGCGGCACTCCTGCTGCGCGGAGTTCCTTCTCTGACCATCCCGACGCCAGCGCCTCAGCCCAGGCCTTTGCGTGACGGTTCTGCGCGTCAGCGAGAGCGGTCCGAGCAGCGTCCGTGTCGTTCGCGGCGGTAACGATCGTTCGGACGGCATCGACGCGCTTTTCGACAGTCGATTCGAGGAGGCGGCGCGCAGCGTCAGCCGCGTCCTCTGGGTTTCTGGTGTTGTCGCTCATGCCGTCAGGGTACATGCCCAAATGGGCATCTGAAAGGCGCGATTACGTCTCCGTTTCGGAGGCCCAGTTCTACCGCCGCGGAGTGCCGCTCGCGGTCCGGCTTCGTGCTCCTTCGCTACGCTCGGGCACGGCCGGTTTGTGGAGCAAGCTGTCGACTTACCGCCGGTAACTCGCTTGCCGACCTGGCGCTGCGCGCCGGCCGGGGGCATACTGGTCGTATGGTCCCCGCCGATTTGGCGGGTTCGCTGCGCTGGGCCGAAGGACAGGAAGGACACGCCGATGAGCGAAGATCGCGGTCGTGCGTTGTTCAGCCGTAAGCGGCGAGCGAACGTCGAGGGAGACGAGAAGCGGGACAAGCCGTATCGCGTCTACGTCACCGACGAGGAGCGGGTGCAGCTTGAGGCTCGGGCGGTCGTCCAGAGCGTCACGGTTCCCCGGCTGCTCTTCGAGTCCGCGATGAACGCCCAGGTGCGGACCGACACGGAGTGGAAGCAGGCTGTCGCCGAGCTGTTCTCCGTGAACTCTCGCCTCGAGAACCTGACGAACAACGTCAACCAGCTCGCCAAGTTCGCGAACACCGAGGGCCGATTCCCTGACGAGGCTGCGGCGATCTACCGCGAGTTCCAGAAGCTCGCTCCCGAGATTCGCGACGCCGTTCGTCGGGTGGCCGGCCTGTGATTCCGAACGTCACCTACGGCGGCCGCATGGACGGCCTGATGACCTACCTTGCGGGCGAGGGGCGCTCGAACGAGCACACCGAACAGCACCTCATCGCCGGCAACGGCGCGATCATGGCGATGCACGGAGAGAGCGTCCTCGACCACGCCGCCGCGCTCGCTGTCGCGCGCGATCTGAACCTCCCCAAGGAGGCATTCGGCGTCACCGTGCAGCGCGCGGAGAAGGTCACCGACCCGACCACCGGTGAGCTGATGATCGACTCCCGTACCGGGAAGCCGGTCACCGAGAAGGTCGACGCCGACGTGTGGCACTGCTCCCTCTCGCTGAAAGCCGAGGAGGGGCAGTTGAGCGACGAGAAGTGGGGCCAGATCGCCACCGAGTTCGTGCGCCGAATGGGGTTCGCTGGCGAGGACATCGGCAAGGCCGACTGTCGGTGGGTCGCCGTGCGGCATGGTCTCTCGAAGAACGGCAACGATCACATCCACATCGCCGTCTCCCGAGTGCGCGAGGACGGCACGAAGGCGTACATCCCCTACGACAAGCGCCTCGCCCAGAAGGTCAGCCGTGAGCTGGAACGCGACTTCGACCTACAGCCTTTGCACGCTCCGGAGCGCGAGCTTGGTGAGCGCGGAGTCGTCCCCGGCGAGCGTGAAGCTGCACGCCGACGAGGCGCCGTCGAGGTCGACGCACACCGACTCGAACGCGCCGTCCGCTCAGCCGCGACCAGTTCCGCGGACGAGGGTGAGTTCGTGCGTCGAATGCGCCAGGCCGGGGTGCTCATCCGCCCCCGCTACGCCGCCGGTCGAGACGACGTTGTCGCCGGCTACTCCGTCGCGCTGCGCCCCGACAAGGGAGCGCCGGTCGTCTGGCACGGCGGTGGGCGCCTCGCTCGCGACCTGACCCTTCCGGAGTTGCGGAAGGGCTGGCCGGACGAGCCACAGACTGCCCAGGCAGCCGTGGACGAGTGGCGCGCCACCGCGAAAAACCCGTGGCGGTACGAGCCGGTGAAGCCTGGCCGCGAGGAGGCCGAGCTGTCGAGTGACTTGTACTCAACCTACGCCGAGGACATGACCCGGCTCCACGACTACCTGAGCACCGTCGACCCGTCCGATCGGGCGACGTGGGCTCACGCTGCACGAGAAGCATCCGGGGCGTACGCAGCGTGGTCGCGGCGCCTCGAGCCGACTCCCGGACCGCTGGCCGAAGCGTCGCGCCAGCTCGCCCGATCCGCGCACCTGCGCGCGCACGAGTCGACGCCGCGGCCGACCGCGATGCCGTCGATGGCCGGCACGACGATGCTGATCCTCGCGACAGCCGGGAAGCGCAACAAGGCCGCCGAGGAGGCGATGTTGCTGCGCCAGATCGTGCGCACCACGCGGGCGATTATGGACGCCCACAAGGCCGCTGGCGACGCGCGACGCACCCAGGAGCTCGCGGGGACGATCCGGAACCAGTTGAAGGCGGTTCACGAGGGCTACAACGCGCAGATCCAGAAAAACGCCTGGGATGCTCTGCCCGAGGACACCCGTCGCGCACGCGAGACAGTGCAGGCGAGTTTCGCGACCGGGAGCCCGGTGCCGACGAAGCTCACCAAGGCTGCGCCGGACGCCACATCTATCGCTGCCCCGCAGCGCGGCGCTGAGCCGCGCGAGCGCGACGGACGCGACCGCTAGACCTACACGAGTGAAGGGGAGGCATCACTATGGCTGACGACGACGGAGGCGTGGAGGAGTCCATCAACTCGTCCGCACGGATCGCGCTCACAATCGCGGTCCAGCTGGGCGAGAAGCTGGCTCGCGCGTACCAGGAGGCGATGCGTGAGGCTCAGCAGCGCAGCGCGATCGAGGCGCGCGAGCTCGCAGCCCGCTACGAGGCTGAGCGGGCGTCTGCACGGCAGGCCGTGACAGTCGTCAACGATCCCCAGTGGTGGGATCAGGCGACCGTGCATGACGTCGCCCGCGTCGCTGAGACGGCCGCGGCGTGGAAGGACGCGGACCCGCAGATCGCGTCCGCCAGCGCCCTGATCGCGTCCGAGGCGAAGGAGCGCTACGGCGTCGACGTCGCCACGCTGCAGGGCATCGCCCGCGACACCCCGACCGAGCTGGACCTCGCGAAGCAGTGGGCCACTACCGCCGCACCCGAGGGGTACCACCGGCACGACGAGGACCGTCTCACCATGCCTGTCGGAGACGCCCGAGAGCCCAATCTTTCGGCCGAGCGTGCTCTCATCGAGGACTACCGCGCAGCGGTCGCAGGCGACATTCCCGCGATGCACGTAAGCCTTGCGGAGGAGTGGAAGCGCGCCAACGATCCGGTCGGCTACCAGGACTACCGCGTCGAGACGGCCGTCGCCTTCGATGACGACGGACGGGTGCAGCCCGCAGACCCGGCCGTTGCCGAAGCCGCCCGCGCCGCTCTCGTGCAGGAGTGGCGCACGGACCAGACCGGCGGCTCTGCCGTCGACGCAGCGGATGCCGAGCGGGCACAGTCGCAGCGCGACGTCACCGAAGCTCAGGTGATGGTCACGGAGGCCGACCGCCTCGACCGCGCCAACGACGCATCCCAGAACACGTCCGTCGAGATCCCCGTCGACGGCGAGCGTCGCGCCGATGAGCTCGAGCAGCAAGCTGCTCAGTACGACCGAGACGCGGAGGCCGGCGGGACACCCACGCAGAGCCCTGAGGAGCTGCGTAGCCTCGCTGAGGACGCTCGTGCCCAGGTCGCGCTCTACCGAGACGACAGCGGCCAGCAGAGTGCCCCCGACGCTCCCGCACCCGCTCAGGAGGGGCGTGCGGCCGCGGCACGCTCCGAAGGAGAGCTTGCGTACGACAGTGCCGAGCGGCGAGCACACACCGCAGCATCGATGCAGGCTCAGAACGTTCCCGAGGAGCAGGTCAACGCGCGGATGACCGTCGACGCCTCCTTCGCCACTCCTGCGCGCGGCGCGGAGGCCACGAAGCGCACTCGCGTCCCCTCGACGCGAGGCGCGCGTGGCCAGGGTGCTCAGATCGAGCGGTCCGAACCAGGTCGCTGACGCTGGAACAGAGAAGGGCCCGCGACACCGGTTGGTGTCGCGGGCCCTTCTCTGTCCGTCGTCCTCAGCCCTGTGCGTCCTCGGGAAACATCCCGGTCGGAGGGGCTGTGTAGGGAAGCATGTCGCCCGGCCGGTTCTCGTCTGTCGACGTCGCGAACGGGCCGCTGGGCGAGAGCAGGACTCGCATGTGCGGGTCGAGGTGATTGATCCAGTAGGCGCTCAGGGAGCCGGCGCTGGTGCGGATCTCTTCCCACATCCGCCAGAGGGCTTCGATGCGGGTCAGCGCCTCGACGCTGCTCCACCACTCAGCCGCCCACCGATCGCCGGCGGCCTGGCCCTTGGCCGTCACCCGGCGTCGATAGGAGGGCCGGAGGAACTTCCTGACCCACTCGTCGGCAGATCCGAAGTACGTCGCAGGCACCTCCTCCTCGTCCACCTCCTCCTCGACGGGGTGCAGCGTGACGGGATCCGTGTCGACGTCGAACAGATCCTCGTCGCTCATCGCTCGCCCCGGAGAGTCGCGTTCTGCTCCGCGTCGACGTCCGCCGCAGGCTGATCCTCGAGCGGAGGCATCACCGTCACGACAGGCGAGACGGGTGCAGCGTTCGCCGGTCCGCTGCTGGCGTCGTGGGCGGCGATGGAGGCGTTGATCGCGGCGACCTGCTCCTTCGGCCCGTTGTACCAGGGCACCGTGTCGACCAGCGCCGCGCGGGCTCCGGAGGAGAGCATGATCGCCCGTCCGCGGCCCATGCTGGTGAGGTCCGCGACTTCGAGGATCTTCTCTCGCCGCAGCGCCGAGGTGGTGGAGCGCACACCTTTGTTGTAGCTGGCGGAGGTGGTCTCCTTGTCGTAGGTGCCGATCAGCTCGGAGAGGGTGCGCAGGAACTCGTCTTCCGCGACTCCGCCGGCGTACAGCTTCACGTTCGCGGCGGACCAGAGCTTGAGCATGCCCTCCTTGCCGAACACGCCGACGCCCTGGGACCAGGACTGGAACACGGCCATGATCGGGATCCCGCGCGATCCGTAGTGGGAATACAGGTCGGGGAGGTCCTTCCACCGGCAGACGTTCGCGGCCTCATCGAGAACGGCGACGAGCGGCGTCGCGAGGCGCCCGCCGCGGGATCGCGCGGCGTGCTCCTCCGCGGCCTCGATCGTCGCGGCGGTCAGGGCGGTGACGAGCGGGCCGGCGGTGCCGGCGCCCTCCTTGGACAGCGAGTACAGCGTCTGGGTCGACGTGACGAACGTCTCCGGGACGAACTGCGGACGGGTGTCGTTCGGGCGGGCGTTCACCCAGTCGGCGGTCGCGGCGCTCTTCAAGCACACCGCCATGCCCTGCGCGGTCGAGTAGATCCCGTCGCGGGCCTTGTCGGCGGTGTTCATGATGCCGCGGACAGCTCGCGCGTTGGTCGGGTAGCCGTTGTCGTGCAGGAGCTCGACGGGGGTTTCGTCCTCGACGGAGGTCAGCCAGAGCAGCACGTCGCTGATCGGCCGGTTGCCTGCCGCGGCCGCGAGCAGCAGGTCGGACAGCAGCTCTTGGCCCTTGCCGTCGAAGTAGGCGTCGGTCTTCGCGTTCATCGCCCGGGTGCCGGAGGCGAAGTGCGTCGCGAGCTTCGCGGCCTTGGTGTCGTCGGTGACGTAAGAGAGGGGGTTCCACCACCATGTCGCGTCCTCGAACGCGACGCGCTGGGGGTCGAAGACCCACACGTGACCCTTGGCGGCGCGGACGTCGCGGGTCGCGTCGAGCACGTCGCGCTTGTTCGACGTCGTGACCACGGCGCCGGGCGCAGCCATGATCGCGGGAATGACGAGGGAGGTCGACTTGCCCACGCGGGGGCCGGCGATCAGCAGCATCATGTCCTCGAACGAGGCGTAGAGCATCTGCTTCCCCAGGTGCAGCCGGCCCACCGGGACGCCGGGGTTCTCAGCGACGCCGAGGCGGGCGGACTTCTTCAACGCCTCCTTGCGCATCATCGGCGCCAGGTCGCGCGGGGTCGCCATGTAGCGGGCGGCGTGGTCGACGCTTGAGCGGTTCTTCCGTCCGAGCGAGCGCATCCACACGAGCCAGAGGCCCACGAGGACGATGACGGCGACGGCGGCCGCGGCGATCATCGTTGCGGACGTCGACCACACCACTTGGCCGCGGAACAGGCCCGAGATGATTTCAAACGGGTCCGAGGGCAGGCCCTCGTTCACGCCGTCGAGCTTGGAACCGACCGCGACGGCCACCCAGACGATGCCGATCGCAGCGATCGCCGCGAGGGCTGCGCCGAGCATCAGGGCGTCGTTATTGGCCTTGCCAGGCTCGCGGCGGCGGTTGTTGGCGGTGGCGCTCATGCGGACTCCTCCGTGTAGATCGGGCCGGCCCACCGCGGGGTGCAGTCGTTGGCGGGTGCTTGGTGCGAGGTCCCCCAGGAGAGGACCGCGAGGCCCCGCTCCGCGAAGGAGACGGGGAGGTCGGTCGTGTGGAAGCCGTGCTCCCCCGGGGCGGACCGCTGGCAGGTCCAGCGGTAGCCCTCGAAGGCGAGCGTCGACGGGCAGCTCACGCGATCACCCGGTCCCACTGGTCCCAGGCGACGAAGCTCGCCATGAGCCCGACGCCGGTCCAGCAGAGGGTGAGCAGGAACCGATCGCGGTCTGCCGTCCGCTGACGGGCTCGGATCGCGTTGATGATCGCGGCGCCGGCGGCGCCGGCCGCGACGCAGCTCGCGCCGAGTGCGACGAGGACGCTCACGGCAGGATCTCGACGTTCACGGGATCGGTGGGCAGTGGCTCCGCTGCGCGGCCGGCGCGGGAGGTCGCGTGCCAGAGCTTGTTGGTGTCGTTGACCTCCTTCTCTGCTGCGGTCAGCTCGACGCGCACCGGGATACCGGGACGTCCGCCGACCTTGATCAGGAAGCGGCCGCGGCCGGGAGGCTCGGACTCGTGCCCGGACACGGGGTCCCAGGCGGGCGGGTCCTGCCAGGAGGTGAGCATCCCCTGTTCCGCGATCGACATCGGCACCGCCGAGGTCAGCAGCGGCATCTCAGCACCGGGGAGGCCGCCGCAGATGACCATGCCGGAGCGTTCCACGAAGCCCTTCGCCTTCATCTGATCCTCCGAGGAGGCCAGTGCGAGGAGGTCGGACATGGTGTGGCTGATCATCGCCAGGCCGACGCCGCGCGCACGGTTCAGGCGGGTGAGCGCGTCGACGCGATCGACCATGCCCTTACCCGCGCGCAGCGCCCGCCACAGCTCGTCCAGGATCACGAAGTAGTGCCGCTGCGGTTCGAGCTCCGCGTCCGCGAGGGCGGCCGCGACGTTGACGGTCCCGAAGCCGGCGGACCAGCAGGCGAGGAGGATCGCGGCCTGGAGGTCGCCTTCGGAGTCGTCGATCGAGGACACGTCGTAGACGACGGGCCGGTCCCGGCGCATCGGCGTGGTCGTCTGCTTCGAGAACACCTCGCCCAGGCGTCCACCGGTGGTGAGGCCGATGAGGGAGGCTTCGAGGTTCTCGGTGACGTCCTTGTACTTCTCGATGTTGCCGCGGTCCAACGCGACCTGACGAACTTCGTCCGGCGCCTCCTGGATCACGCGCAGCAGGTCCGCGAGGACCGGCACGCCCTGGTGGTGCTCGTCCAGGTACTTCAGCGCCCGGTCGATGATCGTCTCTTCACGGTCGCTCGGCGGCTGGGAGCGGAGGATCGTCAGCAGCGCTGCGACCATCGTGTGCCGGCGGCCGTGGGCGTCCGCGAGGACCTGGTGCGCGAGGCGCTGCACCTTCGCGGCGTGCTTGCGCAGCCGACCGACCTCCGCGATCATCGCCGCGGTGTCGTCGGAGACGCCGAGCGCGTCGACCTGGTGCGCGAGCTCGTCGGCCCGCTCGAGCGAGCGGTCGGCCTCGTCACGCAGGCGCTGCGCCGCCTCCGACGCCTCACCGGGATCGAGGATGTTCAGGTACCCGCGGCCACGGCCAAGAGGGATCACCTGCCCGTCGAGAGCTTCGATCAGATCCACGTAGTCCGGCTTGAGGTCGCCCAGCACGAGCGGGATCGTGCCGTACCCGGCGAGGCCGGCGGCCATGCGGCGGGTCAGCGAGGACTTCCCCAGGCCGGGCTTGCCGAGCACGAACATCGACGGGTTGCTGATGAGGTTTGCGCGCTGGAACCAGCTGATCGGGTCGCAGCAGACGGAGGCGCCGGTGGAGAGGTTCTTCCCCAGCGGCACCCCGATCATCGGCGTACCCGTCCCGACCGAGAACGGGTACAGCCCGCACACCTGCACGGTCGTCCCGCGGAACTCGTCTGCGGCCGTGACGTTGACGGCTTCACCACCGCCGCGACCGAGCCATCCGCGGATGCTCGGGCGCAGAGGACGGCGCAGCGCCGTCCCCTGGCTCTTCTTCTTCCCGCCGTGCGGGATCTCGATCTTCTTCCCCTCTCGGCGTCGGGTGCGCGGGGTGGTGCGCTCTCTGGTGAGCGTCGGGCGCTGAGCGACCGCTGCTACCGGGGCTGGAGCTTCGCCCTGCCCGCGCGCAGCCCGCCGCGAGGGTGCCGTCGTGTCGGTGCCGGGCTCTGCCGAGGACGACACGGCACCGGTGGGCAGGCCGTCGCCGGTCAGCTCCTCCCCCGTCGTATCGCCGTGCGCGGCGGTGACCGCTCCGTCCGGCAGGACGTCCTCGCCGGGCTCGAGCTCGTTGTCGCTGTTCGAGGAGAACAGGCGGGTGATCAGGCTCACAGGGACTCCCTCACTTCGGTGGGCAGGCGCAGGTGACGCGGGAGCACGAGCCCCAGCGGCAGACCCGCAGCGAAAACGGTGTCCTGCGACCCGAACGCCGGCCGCACCCGAAGACGCGCCGCGGCGGTCAGCGAGTCGATCGCCGCGCGGGCGTCCGCTTCGTGCACAGCGTCGGTGGTCGTCGCGGTGACGATTAGGCCGAAGTTGAGCAGGCCAGCACCGGAGGCCTCCTCCGCCGCGGTCGCCTGGGCGGAGCGGGTGGAGAGGGTCGAGCGGGCGGTGGGCTTGGTCGACGCGGAGCTGTTGAACTGCGCCGCGTTCAGGTCCGCCTCCACGATCGCCGCGGCGCGGGCCGGGTCGATGGGGCGGTAGAGCAGGGTGACGCGCTTGCGAGCGACGTCGCGGTGCGGCGCGAGCAGGCGCGCGAGGATCCCGGACTGCACGACTCCGCGCGGCGGGGAGGTCATCGTCCACGACGTCGACACGGCGCCGTCGTGCCGGTACGACTCCCACCGGGACTCCGCGGCCGCGGGGCCGACGTCCGTCCACGACAGCTCGGGCACGTCCCCGGAGGCGCGGGCCTCATCGATCAGGACGGCGGCGGCGGGGTCGTAGGCGATCCGGATCACCTCGCACAGCTCCTGAGCACCGAGCGGCCGGGCAGCGCCGGCCCCTGTCGCGGCAAGGCTCGTCGTCAGGCCGGGCAGGCGGGCGGCGAGGTCGGCGGCGACCTCCTTCGCGTTGCGGCGCTTCCCGCCGATGCGAGACAGGGAAGAGAAGGTGATCGCGACGTAGGCGCGGATCGTGGCAGACCCGACCGGGTAGCTGCTCACGACCTCCGAGAGCATCGCTCGAGCGAACTCCGGCGCATCCGGGTCCATCGACCCCTCGACCTCCGAGCGCAGGCGCGTACCGGTGTCGGGGGCCGTCTCGACGGTGACGGAGGCGGCCTCGATGCCGGGCTCGTCTCCAAGGTTGGAGAGCCAAATGCCGTACTCCGCGACCTGGTTGTTGACCTGCTCCTGATCCACCAGCGCGGCGCCGTCCGGCTCGGTAGCGATTACGACGGTGTAGTGCTTGGTGGAGGGGACGTGCACGAGAGCGAATCGGCGCCCGTGCGAGTCCTCGTGCTCGGAGAGCTGCGACGCCGCAGCGAGTCCGGGGAGCTGGAAGGTGCCCCATTTCGCCCGACCCGCGGGACCTGAACGGTAGACGTTCGCTCCCTTGGCCTTCGTCCGCATCCAGTTCACGCGATTCACCGTCCTTCCGAGGGCGCTCTGCCCGTGCTTGTCCTTCACCGAAACCGTCAGCAAGATCCCGCCGAAGATCGCGGCGACGATCAGCGCGGCCACGAGGCCGGAGAACATCGACGCGATGATCGAGGAGAGGATGCCGACGAACAGCACGCCCGTGGCGAGCTGTCCGAGGCCGCCGAGTCCCGCAGTCTGCGGGCGACGCCAGTTGCCGTACGTGCGCGGCGCCTCAGCGCTGCGCGTAGGAGTTGCCGTGCTCATCAGTTCCCGCTTCCGTTGCCGCCAGTGGCGTCGTCCGTGGCGGCCTTGACCGCCCCTGCTGCGTGCTTCGCGCCTTCGGCGGCCTTCCCTGCCACCGCAAGGCCGACACCGATCGGGCCTCCTGCCGCGGCTGCGGCACCACCGCCTGCCGCCGCACCGCCCGCTGCCGCACCACCGCCGGCCGCAGCTCCGCCAGCTGCGCCACCGCCTGCTGCTGCGCCGCCGCCTGCACCGGAGGCGGCCGGAGTCGCCGCGGGTGACCCCTTGCTGCCGGCGGAGGCGCTACTGCCGGACGGTGCGGAGCCGAAGCCACCGCCGCCGGGCGACCCTCCGCCCCCGCCGCTGTCGCCTCCGCTGCGCGAGCGGATTGCTCCGCTGGCAATCTCCGCCGCTCCACCGGCCGCGGCCGCACCGAGCAGGAGGCCTGCACCGCCACCGCCACCGCCCACCGAGGCGACAGCGGGGACGAGGAAGCGCATCAGCGCGGGCAGGGCCACGAGCGCGATGAGCATCAGCGCGAGGCCCGTGACGATCTGGAACAGCCCGGTCCCGTCCGACTTGAACAGATCAGTGCCGGTCATCCGGAACGCGATCGCGTAGACGATCGCCGCGGCGGGCTTGTAGAGGATGAAGGCGAGGGTCCAGGCCATCGTCTTCTTGAACCACTGCTGCCCGATTTCCGTATTGGTCGCGGCCGCAGCGATCGGGAAGATGCCGGCGAGGACGACGAGCATCGCGCCGCGGAACACCATGAGCGCGATCTGAACGTAGGTCATGAGCACGGCGAGGATGCCGAGGAGGAACAAGCCGATGAGGCCGATACCCGACGTTGCGGTCAGCGAAATCATCGCGAAGATGTTCGTGCCGAAGCAGTTGCTCTCACCGTTGGTGACGTCGCAGTCGGTGGAGTTGTTGAGGATCCAGATCGAGAAGGCGTCGCCTGCCTGCGTGGCGAGACGGATCACGACGAGTCCCGCGCCGGCGACGGCGATCAGCGTCAGTACCGACCGGGCGAGGGTGCGCAACTCGCCCGCACGCTGCGTCCAGACCATGCGGCCGGCGGCGACGAGGATCGACAGGATCGCGAGTCCTCCGGCGTACCACTCGAGCTGCCCTTGCACCCAGCCGACGACGCTCGAAGATTCGTTGAGGTGCAGCGCCAGGGGTAGGAACCCCGTGACGAGCGCTGAGGCGGAGGAGAGCAGGAAGACGGCGAAGATGATGACGCCGATGCGTCCCATGTGCGCCTCGCCGTCGCCGTGGCGGCGACGGGTGCTCATCATGACGCCGGCGATGATGAGCGACATGACCGCGAGGCCCGCCGCGACCCACGTCACGTAGCCGAGGATCGTCTCGAACGCTTCCGGCAGGGGCGGGGTACCGCCACCGTTAACGCCGCCTCCCCGGTCGACCACGGTCACCGGGGAGGGAACGTTCACCCAGAGGGTGCCGAGCGAGACGACCGCTTTGCCGAAGCCCTCCAAGATGTTGTTCACGAACTGCTGCAAGGCGTCGTTAGACGCCTTCGAGACGACTTCGCCGATGCCTGCTGATGACCAGCACACGACGTCCCACGCTGCGCAGGGCTCGCCTGCGGGTGGAGTCACTGTCATTCGGTACCTGCCCAAGGGATATAGCCGCCCAAGCTGGTGAGTGCGGTCGGACGGAACGGCGGCTGACCGTCAGCGGTCAACACCGACTTCCAGTCGCCGTCGACCCACGTCACGGGAGCGGGGAAGCTGAGGAGCTGATTGGTGTTAGAGCGGAAGGCGATGTCGATCGTGGCTTCGTCCGCGGTGTACGAGCTCACGCGGAAGCCGACGATCTGGACACTGCCTCCGGTGTTGCTCTGGGGAATGTCCGCGGCGATCGCGGCATCGCGACCAGCGCCAGGCGCGGTCTGGCGCTCGAGAACGGCGTCGGCCAGGCGCCCATCCGTTCCCATCGCCCAGAGGTTCGCCACCGAGAAGAGCGATCCTTCGACGGTGTGCGCGTAGCAGCTGCGCAGCCCGTCCTCTCCGATCACGCCGGGGCCGGCGGTGTCCGACGACGGTGCGGCCATCGTGCCGACGATGGTCCAGTCGGTGACAGGTGCCGTCGAGAGCGTTCCGCTCTCGTCGTAACCGGGAAGGTTGCAGACGCTTGCTGCGGCGGTGTCGGTTTCCGGTGAGGCGGTGACGGCGGGCGTCGCGGAGGTGGCGGGAGCACTCTGCCCGCCACCTCCGCCCAGGGACGTAATCGCGAGGAGGATCGCCGCCAGCACGAGGACTCCGAAGATGATGGCTCCGAAGATGAATCCTCGACTGGTGAACGGGTTGCGGGACTCCGTGTCGCTCATGACGTCGTGCCTTTCGTTGGTGATGCGGTCGGTTTCCTCCGGACGCTACGCGCCCATGAGGAAGCCGACGATCGTGAACGCGGCGGACACGATGATCACGCCGACGAGCAGGCGGCCGAGCCAGCCGCCGATCTCTCCGCCTTCGCCGCGGCGGGCGGAGACGGTCATGGTGACGCCGAGGATGATCAGGCCGACGACGGCGACGCCGAGGCCGACCCACTTGGCCCAGCCCATGACGGTGGTAAAGGCCTCGAACCCGGGGGGCATGCCGCCGGGTCCCGGGTCGGGCACGACGGCGCCGAGCGCGCCTGCGGTGGTGAGGATGTCGGTCGTCGCTGCGAGCAGGGACATGAGGTGCTCCGTTTCGTTGGTGGTGCTGGGGGGATCGACGTCGCGGTCGCGACGCCGAAGAGGTCCGGTTATCCGGTGGTGAGGGGTCCGTCCGCGAACCCCACGTCGAAGTGGAGGTGGTTCGGGGTATCGGTGAACTGAGTGATGTGCTCGTAGCTGGTCGAGCGGCACTGGATTTGGCCGGCCCGGGAGCCCTGGGGCACCTGCGGGTCCAGAACGGTGAGGAGTTTCAGCGCGTTGGGGTCGCAGCCGGTGGTGGCCGTGCCGTCGAAGGAGAAGAAGTCGACCGCGTGACCGCCGCCATTGATCCAGTGCGAGGAGCCGGTGCCTGCGCCCAGGAGCGAGCCGGTGCACTGTCGGTTGAGGTCGGAGACGCCGACCTTCCCGAACGTGTTCAGCGCGATGGTGATGACCTGGAGGATCCGGACGTCGATGCCGCAGTTCTCTTTGGCGGTCCCGGCGGCCATGTCGCGGATCTGCTGCGCGTAGCGGTCCTCGAGTAGGCGCAGGCGCCCCTCGTCCATCGCCGTCACGAGTCCGGCGGCGAGGGCCTGCGCGTCTCCGGACACGGCTACGCATCCACCGACCGGCGCAGCCGTCGTAGGCGTGGTGCTGGTCGGCGTCGACGGAACACTGACCGGTGCGCCGGTCGTCGCCGGCCCCGTCGTGCTGCTACCGAGCCCGTTCAGGTAGGTCATGATCGCCACGGCGTCGGCGCGGTACTTCGTGTAGTGGTTCGGGTCGGCGTTGCGCTGGACCTTGTTGATCGCGATGGAGGGCTCCATTGCCGGCCAGCCCTCGACGGCCACGAGGCGGTCGTAGAAGAAGCCCGCCGAGGTCGTCGGGTCCATGCGCTGCTCGACGGTGCCCCAGCTCGACTGCTGCTGGAACAGGCCGATCGAGTCAGCGACCGATCCGTCCGGGTTGATCGCGCCGTCGCCGTAGGTGATATTCACCAGCGAGGACTCCCCGATCGCCGTCTGGACACCGAGCGTCTGCCCGTCCGCGCCGAGCCCCTTCGCTGCACCTGCATTGACGATCAGTGCTGCGTTCACGAGCTGGTCGTGCCCGTAGGCCCCGACCTTCGCGTCCGCCGGGATCGCGGACACGTTGACCGGGCCTCCACCAGGTAGGCATGCGGCCGCGGCCGATCCGCCGAAGAACAGCACCCACAGCAGTAGCGCCACGGTGACGATCGGCACCATAACCGCCGCCAGTACCCCAATTCCCCCCTTCTGCACCGGCCTACTCCGAGGCCAGGGGGGTGATCTGCTCGACGCCCCAGGGCGCCGTCTCTACAGCACGGTGGACGTAGACCGAGTAGTCCCCAGCGTCGGTGGGCACCAGAACGCGAATGGTGAACGTGCCGTCGCCGTCCCGGACCCGAGCATCGCCGGTCAACGACGTGCAGGGCACGTTCATCGGATCGACCGTCTCGTAGGCGATCGCCGCTTGCTGAGTCAGGAACGGGTAGAGCTCCGCGATCCAGGTGTCGTAGTCGAGCGTCGGGCGGCAGAACGCCGTCACTGCCGAGGCCGCGAGGGCAAGCGCGTCGTTCTCGACTCCCGGAACGGGAACCGGCTCAGAGTCGACCGGAGCGGCGGCCGCAGTCGGCGTCGCCTCAGCCGTGCTGGCCGCAGTCGAGCCCGATGCAGAAGGGATCTGGGCGGTCGGCGTCGGTGCAGTTCGTGCTGTTTCGGGAGCAGCGCCCGAGCACCCTGCCAATGCGAGCACAGCCGCAGCGGCCATCGCGGCGCAGAGGCCGGTGCCGGTGTGCTTCGTGTGCTTCATGTCGTTGGTTCCCCTCGTTGCCTTCATCACAATCTAGTCCCAAACTGCCCGTTTGGACACTCGTAGATGCCCAAATGGGACACTGACTGTCTACACTGACGGCACGTCGGTAGCCGCCGACCTAGAATCGTGGTGTGGAGGTGGACTCAACGAACGTCAATGCCGTCATAGGCGAGGCCGTCAAGAGCGCCATCTACGACGCCGGTTTCAACGTGAAGGCCGCGGCTGAGCGAGCCGGCCTGCCCTACCGGACCGTCCTTCGGTACATCAAGGGAGAACGGGACATGCCTGTCCCTGTTCTTCTCGCGCTCGCGCACGCCACGAACGCCGATTTGGACTCGCTCGTGAAGCAGCTTCAGGGCCGAGTAGCCTTTAAGGAACTGGTCAGCTACGTCACAGACGGCGAATCCATGCCGACTGAGGAATCCAGCGCTCTACGTCCCGCCGAATTGGCGCGTCGTCTCTCACTGGTCTTCACTTCACGAGGCCTCGACGCCACTACCTCCCGCACCAGAATTTCCGAGATCCTTCTCCTCAGCGGGGCCTCGATCGATCGCCAGGAATGGGGCCTGCTCATGGCCGGGCAACTCCCCTCGGCACCACGAGTCGAAGTGCTCTTCGCCGTGGCCGAAGCACTCGACGTCGACCCCGACTACTTGCTCAGAGACGACCCCGAGCTGGTCGAGGCCGTGGAAGCCCGCCTCGGGTTCGACGGCACCATGCGCTCGCTCGGCATCGAGCGCGTCGCCGCCCGATCGCTCGGAACAATCGAGCCCGACGAGCTACGCGGCATCGCCGCCGTCGTGTCCGAAATCGTCACCGAGCTACGTCGATAGCCGGCCGCGCCGTCCTGTAGGGCCACGCAGCTCCGCTCGCGCCCGGAATGCCGTCTAAAGTGGATGAGCTTCTCCCGGCCAGGCGAACGGAGTCCATCGATGCCGTCAGACTCCACGGAACGAGGTCGCGGCCGGTGGCGGATGCTCCGCCGCAGTGGCCAAGGCCGCAGTGGATCGATCGTTCAGGCGGCCGACGAGTTCGTGAGCAGGCTCGGACTTCCGGCCGCCGCGACGTGGGACGATCTTCAATCGTCCGTCGAGAAGGTCTACGGCAAGCCGATCTATCTGATCGCCTCCGCCAGCGCTGACCTCAAATCAGTGACAGGGCTCTGGATCGACACAGCCGAGTTCGGCACCGTCGTCTGCCGAGAGAGCGACGAGCTCCACTACCAGAGCCAGAACGCGTGCCATGAGCTTGCGCACATCCTCTTCGTCTACGCTCCGGACGCCTGGTTCAGCGAGCAGATCCCGCGGCTGATCCATCCGGGCCGGCGGCACGGAGCCACACACCTCTGTGCCCCGACAGATGATCCAGAAAGCACAGAAGCGAAGGCGGAGATTGCCATCGAGGAAGTAGCTTTCGCGATGGTCCGCCGTATCCAGACACTCAATCGGACGAGCGAAGAAACGTATTTCGGATGATCCAACAGGTTTGCCTAGCGCTTCTCATTGCGCTGGTGCTTGTGCGGGCTCCTCGCGCCGCAGCGAAGCCCGCAGCGCGTCCCGCTTTCTGGGCCACGGTGAGCGGTGCCGTCGCACTCTCCACCTACGGATTCCCCATCCCCTTCTTCACATATGACGCGCTACTGGGTGGCACCAACGTCATCACCCTCGTCCGCGACCTGGCAGCAGCATCGGCCTTCTGGTTCTTCCGCGAAGCGCTCGGACGGCGCGCCGGCGGCGAAGGCCGCGTCGGCAGTCGGTGGGGCCTGGCGATCATGTTCGGCTCCTACATCGTGCCGTTCCTGCTGATCGGCAACCGGGGCCGCACAAGCGTCGACTTCATCATCGACCGCCTCGACCAGACCGCCGTCTGGCTCTACGGATCGGCCTACATGGCGACTCTCGTGTGGCTATCCGTCTCCTCGATCATCAACGCGCGTCGCAACTGGCGCGGGGTTCAGCTCGTCTTCATCACCGGATTCGCCATCACCACGATCGGCTGCTTGATCGAGATTGCCTTCCTCACAGCCTCTCACTTCGGCTACGGCGGAGACGCCTTCCGCTACTCCGCGTGGAACGCCGCTGAGATACCGTTCTTCCTCGGTCTTCTCATCATCATGCTCGGCATCGGGTGGACGGCGATCGTCGTTCCTCTCCGTCGCCGGATCGACGTCGCTCGAGCATCGAAGGCCGCCGTCCGACACGGCCTCATCGAGCGACCACCGTTCACGACCTACCTGAGCGACCGGCGATTGATCGCACACGCTCAACAGATCCTCGTGCTCACGAAGAACGCTGAGGTTCGCGGAGAGGGCGCGTTCACCTTTGACGAGAATGCAGCTGTCGCTCGGGTCCGCACGCTCATCGCTCCCGACCAGGCGTTCACTCCGCGAGTGATCGGCGGCGGCTTCCGGAAGGCCGCATAGCCGGTGAGCGCACTCTGGGTCGCGATCCCCGCAGTTGGTGTCGGCGTCGCCGGAGCCGCGGTCGTCGCCACCGTTGCGCGCCGTGTCATCCGACCGCAGCGCAGCCGCCCAACACCGATCGTCGCGGTTCCGACGCCCGATCGCATCGTCCTCGGTCCTACTCCGATCACGAAGCAGAACGGCAAGCTCGGCCTGCTCTACGACGACGAAACCCGCCACGCGGTCCTCGGTCCGATCCTGCGAAGCGGACCAGACGGGATCGAACGCATCCTCACACTCAATGCTGATGCCCCCTCCCCCACGGCCGGCTCCCTGAGTCGACCCATCGGGAATGTGTTCGCGACGGCCCGAGAACTCGACCCGGACGCCCGCGAGGTGACCGTCGAAACCGAGCTTGGACAGGCGCCTGCCTGGTTGTTTTCCGGCAAAGGAGACGCCGCAGACACTTGGGCGATCCACATCCACGGCAGTCTGTCCGGCCGAGACGCTGCCTTTCGCTCCGTGCATGCACTCAGAGGCACCGGCTACACCTCACTGGTGCCTTCCTTCCGCGGTGACGGAGAAGGCCCAACGGCGCCACTCAATGCGTTCACGCTCGGTCAGACCGAATGGGTCGACGTCGACGCTGCGATCGCGCTCGCTCTCGAGCGGGGAGCGCGCCGGGTCGTCCTCGTCGGCTGGTCCAGCGGCGCCTCAATGGCGTTGCGCCTCGCCACGAGCTCGTCGCACCGATCCAGAATCGCAGGCTTGATCCTTGTCTCCCCCGTCCTCAGTTGGCGCAACAGCGTGCTCTTCAGCGCCGCTAACGCCGGAGTCCCCCGTGTCGTCGCTGCGGCCGCCACATGGGCTCTCGGCGCCCGCGGTGTCAGTCGTCTACTGGGCTCACCAGTTCCTCTCAACTTCAAAGCACTCGACTGGATAGACGCAGCCGCACCACTACGCATACCGGTGCTCCTGATTCATTCGGGGGGTGATCGCACCACGCCGTTCAGCGACTCCCGTTCGTTCAGCAACGCGCACGTGAATGCGACGCTGATCGCCAGCGACCCCGCCGGCCACGCCCTCGAATGGAACGCCGATCCAGAGCGATTCGAATCCGCCGTTCGCTCCTGGTGCAACAGCGCCATTTAGATTCTGCATGAGAATCAAGATAGCCAGATACCTATATAGGTATCTGGCTATCTTCGAGGGGCTCGGGCTCAGCTGAGCGGGTTCCGGTCGCGGTACTCGCTCAGGGCCGTTTCCACGATGTTCTTCTTAGTGCGACCGGTCGCGGCTCGCAGGTCTTGGACGTAGTACGACAGCTCGGCATCGACGTCCACATGCAGAACCTCCGTGGGCTGCTTCCGCGGCGGCGTGGCCGCCGTGCCCGCATTCGCCCGCGATACCGGGGCTGCTACCGGCGCCGGTGCGGGCGTCGGAGCCGGACGAGGCTTGGACGCGATCGGGTCGCTGCGGTCGGGCGCCGGCTGTGCTCGGCGCGGGAGGCTGGCGGGGCGATCTTCGTTCGTCATCGGATGACCTTTCGTGCGAGTTCACGGTATGCGGCGGCGACGGGTGCGCCCTTGCGGAAGTTGCCGTACCAGTCGTGCGAGTACCGGACCTCTCCGACGATGGTCCGGTGCGGGACGAGCGGAGTCAGGAGAAGCCCCGTCTCTCGCATCTGCTCGATGCTGTGCGTAGCCTCTCGCGGCGTGATCGTCTCCTTGTAGCCGCCAACGATGATGCCGGCCTCCTCGACCGCTGCGCGGTCGCTGAGGTCGTTGTAGCGGCGCACACTCTCCTGTGCACCAATGAATCCGTCCACGCCGTCAGCGGTGGGCGTGGCGGCGTAGATCACTGACTCCGCCGCCGTCAGGGCGTTGTAGATCAGCGACCCGCCCTGGCGGTTCGGGCAGTCGATGATCGCGAGGTCCGCAGGCACATCCTCGAGCGAGTCCGCCAAGCGATGCCCGACTTCTCCGGGATCGTCCGTTTCGCGTGCGCTCACGCTGCGGTCGGACGGGATCACTCGAAGGTTCGAGTGAAAGGGCGAAGGCACGGCGAGCTCGTCCGCCCATCCCCTCGGGTCGGCGTTACCCAGGATCGCTCCGACGTCGAGCCCGACGTCGACGGGCTGCGCGTCGAGCCACTTCGTGGTCGCGCCACGCGGATCCAGGTCGATCAGGATCACCCGCCGCCCCTCCTCGGCCGCCACCATCGCCAGGGAGACCGCGGTGGTGCTCTTCGTCGCACCGCCGCTCTCGCTGTAGATCATCATTGTCTGCATGCCGCAAACCTATATGGCTATCTATCCACCTAGCAAACTACCCAGATACCTATATAGGTATCTGGGTAGGACTCGCCCGGTATGAGCACCCGATCCCGCTCGGTGCGCGGGCTGGGAGCGAGTGTCGGTGGGGCCGACCTACACTCGGACGCATTCGAACATATGTTCGATGAGACGAGGAGGGGGCCGACCATGAGCGTGACCGTTGTGGAGCGCATCGCGACTCCGGCCTCGGACGCCGTCGCCGTCGCCTTCCTCGTCACCAGTGACGCGGTGGCTGCCGGGTTCCCGTCGCCGGCACAGGACTACTTCGACGGGTCCCTCGACCTCAACGACCACCTCATCCGGGACAAGACCTCGACGTTCATCGTCCGCGTCTCGGGCGAGAGCATGACCGGCGCGGGCATCAGCGACGGCGACGAGCTCGTGGTCGACCGGTCGATCACGCCGACGCACGGGAGCGTGGTCATCGCGATCCTCGACGGCGAGCTGACCGTCAAGCGCCTCGAGCTGCACCCCGGGGGAGTGGTGCTGCGGGCGGAGAACCCGGAGTACCCGCCGATCCACGTCGCCGAGCTGAGTGACCTCCAGGTGTGGGGCGTCGTCACGGTCTGTCTCCACCGGCTGCACCGTGCGCTCTGAGCGGCGCGTCGGCCTGGTCGACGTGAACAGCTTCTACGTCTCCTGCGAGCGGCTATTCGACCCCAAGCTCGCCGGCCGGCCCGTTGTCGTCCTCTCGAACAACGACGGCTGCGTGGTCGCCCGCTCCGACGAGGTGAAGAAGCTCGGCATCGAGAACGGCACCCCCTGGTTCAAGATCGAACCCCTGATCCGCTCCGGCCGTCTTCCGGAGGTCATCGCCCGCTCGAGCAACTACGAGCTGTACGGCGAGCTGTCCGCCCGCGTGATGGAGCTGCTGGGCCGATACTCCGCCTGGCAGGAGGTCTACTCGATCGACGAGAGCTTCCTCGGCGTCGACGGCGACGTGGCGGAGCGGGCGAAGATCGGCCGCGCGATGCGCGCCGCCGTCGCCAAGAACGTCGGCCTGCCCGTCTGCGTCGGGTTCGGGCCGAGCAAGACGCTCGCGAAGTTCGTCAACAAGGGCGGAGCGAAGAAGCACCCGCGCCTCGGCGGGGTCTGCGACACCGACTGGTACACGCCCGATCAGCTCGACGCGCTCATGGCGTCGCAGCACGTCACTGAGCTGTGGGGAGTGGCCGGCCGCACCGGGAAGCGCCTCGCGGAGCTGTCCATCCACACGATCCGGGACCTGCGCGATGCCGACCCGGCGCTGATCCGGAAGAAGTTCTCCGTGGTGCTGCAGCGCTCCGTCTACGAGCTGCGCGGGGTCGACTGCATCCCGCTCGAGGCGGCCCGCACCGTCCGGGATCAGCTGATCTTCTCGCGCTCGTTCGCCACTCCGGTGACGACGATCGCGGACATGGAGCAGGTGCTCTCCGTCTACGCGCAACGCGCCGCGCACCGCCTGCGCGCGCAGGGGTCGGTGACGAAGACGATGAGCGTCTTCGCGTCGACGTCGCCGTTCGCGGACGCGCCGTACGAGTCCGCCGGCGGCCTCGCCGGCTTCCCCGTGCCCACCGACGACCCGGTGGGTATCGTCAAGGCCGCGATCGCGACGTTGCGCCCGCGGCTGCGCGAGGGCGCCCGCTACGTGCGGGCCGGCGTCATCCTCACCAACCTGTCGCCGAAGGACTCCCACGCCTTCCTCGACGTGTTCGATACGGCTTTCGACTCCAAGGGTCTGGGCGCCACGATCGACGCCGTGACGAAACGCCACGGCCGCTCCGCGGTCGGACTGGGCCTCGCCGGGATCCGCAAGGGGCCGGTCTGGACGATGAAGCGCGAAGCGCTCTCGCTGCGCGCCACGACCCACTGGGCCGAGCTGGCGACCGCTCACGCCCGCTGACTTCTATCGGCGGCCAGCCTCCTCAGATAGAATGTTCTATAGGAGGTGGTTGCCGTGTCGATCATTCAGAGGCCCGATGGGGAGACCATCCGCAAGCTGCGCAGCTTGCAGGTCGTAACGCGGGTGTCATATCTTCGCGCGCTGCGCCGCGCTGCGGAGGACACCACGCAGAGGCAGCTCGCGCAAGAAATTGGAATCTCACAGCCCTCCGTCAACAGCGCATTGAAGTCCGCGGCCGCAGTGTCGGACGTGCGGCCCGGATTCTCTGGCGCAACGCCTTACGAGATTGCTCAGCGCTACGACGCGGGGGAGCTGACGAAGGAGCAGGTCATCGATGAGCTCGGCCGTTGGTCCTACCGTCCGGGGTCAGCTAGCGACGGCTACGACTGGACGACCGCGGACGCGGGAGAGTTTGCAGAGGTGCGACGCGCTCTGAGTGAGCACCTCATCGACGTCGACACATACGACGAGATCCTGGACCGCTACAGCGAGCAAGGTCGGTGACTGGGGAGGACTCGTCAGCGATCGCCAAGCACCGCGAGACAGTGCGTGCATGGGCGCGAGCGGGCGGGCCGCTGAGCCCCAAGAGCGAACACGCGACGGTGAACAACCGAGAGTGGTTCCGGCTCGGCGCCGACCAGGATTACGAGCCGCGTGGTGCGCGGCAACAACTACACGACCGCTTTGTGGCCGACTACCGCGCACAATTCCCTGACGTGCGCCAAGAGCGGAAGGCGATCATCCTTGCCGGCCCGCCTGGTGCCGGTAAATCGACCGTTCTCCGAGACGTGCTCGGCACCGACCGCAACGCCTGGCTCACCATCGACGCCGACGAGTTCAAGCGGGCGCTGCTCACCGAAGCGATCAAGGACGGCACCTACGACAGCACGATCCTGCCGCCCGAGGTCCGCGCCGCCGAGGCAGCGGGGGAGAAGTTCTTCCCGCTCGAGCTGGCCTCGCTCGTGCACGAAGAGTCTTCCATTCTCGCTATCCAACTCCGCGACGCGGCCATTCGGGACGGCCAGAACGTCGTGATCGACACCGTGCTCTCTTCGCCCGAGAAGGCGGTCGAGCTGGGGCAGCGGTTCGCGGCAGCCGGCTACAGCGTCGAAGTGATCGACGTCGAGGTGCCGTTCGAGCTGTCGGAAGCGCGGATCGCCGGCCGCTGGCAGGACTCCTACGAACGCGCCCTCGCCGGCGCCGACGAGCTCGGCGGTCGATGGGTGCCCAGCGAGTACGCCAGGAACGTTTATGCCGGCCCGGGAGGTCGGTCCCTCCCTGAGTTCGCCGCCGAGCAGCTGGCCGATACCGGCTCCACCGTGATGCGATTCCGCCGCTACAACACCCCCGCGGAAGGGCAGCCGCGCACTGTCGAGGTCGACAAGTCGCGCACTGCGTTCGGGCGCCCTCTGATCGACACCGCCCTCGCGCAGGCTCAGGCGACCGTCTCTCGCAGCTTCTCCACCACGGCGCTGACCACGGCGCCCGAGCGCGGTGACCGAGCGATCCCGGCCACCTCACCGACGCCAGCGCCGGACCGCGGCGACCGCGGTCGCTAGAGCGGCGTCGTCACCACTTAGAAAACCTGTCCACCAGGTCGACGTCGATCGAGGAGGTCCGCGGGTCCAGGCCGTCGGCCGTCTCGTCGGGGGCGTCGATGACGTCCAGGAACACGGCAGTCGCGGGCGTCACGAACGCTGAGGTCGTTCCGCGCGACGTCGGGATCTCTACGAAGGCGCCGCCGGCGGCCGCCGCCTGTTCGAGGCGCTGCGTGAGCCCGACGCGATCGACGTCGACCGGCAGCGAGAAGTGGCGCGGTCCGATAGTCAGCTCGAGCAGGTGCATGGGATTCCCGTCGTCGGCCGCTTGCCTACCAGGTACCCATCCTCCCGCGTCCTAGACGCTTCCGAGCCCGTTCCGGGGGCGCGAGATGCCCTCGCGCAGCGGCGCCGCGCGCCGCAGGTTGGAAGCCGCCACGGCGGCCCGTTCCACCTGTTTTCTTCACCTCTCCGCGGTTTCAACCTATTTCGCTCCACCGGCTGCGTGCCACCGATCCCGAACGCGGTCGCTGCGCTCCCTCACATCGCTCGTGATCGGCGTCACTCCGCCGCCTCCACTCAAACGGTCTTCCCCGCCGGAGAGGCAAAGAAAAACGATCAGCCAGAGGGAGACACACCATGAGCCAGCAGCGCGGCACCCGTACCGAGGTCATCAAGAGCGAGTACCACGGACCCGGAGCGGACGGGATCAGCCGGACCGCCCGTCAGGTGGTCATCGTCGGCGCCGGTGGCCGCGACCCGGTGACCGAGCAGACCCCGGCCGTGCACCTGGTCACCCGCGAGGGCCGCGCGGGGCTTCCCGGGGTGACGCTGCAGCACTTCGAGCCCGTGGAGGCGCTGCCCGCGGATCGCGTCGGCTACATGGCCTCCGGCGCCTACGTCGTCGTTCCGGTCGACGTCGCGCGAGCGCTCGACCTGTTCCCGGCCGCGTACGCGCTGCACGACCGCAGCGAGACGCCCGCCGACTACCGCGACAACGACTGACCCCCCCCGAACCGAGAAGGAGAACCGACATGCTCACCATCACCCACACGCCCGAAGCCGGAACGATCATCGAGGGCACCAGCCGCGGGGACGGCACCGCCGAGATCCTGAAGGCGTCCGGCTGGCGCTGGGGCCGCTCCATCGGCGCCTGGTACGTCCCGCAGTCCCGCGACCGCCTGCCGAAGTGGTGGACCATCAACCGGGCCGCGACCGCCCTGCGCGACGCCGGACACGAGGTCACGATCAAAGCCGAAGAGACGTTCCGCTCGACCGCCGAGGCGGAGGCGGCGACTATCGAGCGCCAGGCCGCCCGGGTCGACGCGCTCGACGCGAAGGCCGAGCGCCGCGCCGCGGACGCCGATACCGCCGACGCGGCCGCGCGCCGCGCGTTCGACCGGCTCCCGGAGGGTGGCGAGCCGATCAAGATCGGCCACCACTCCGAGACGCGGCACCGCAACGCGATCGAGAAGGCCCACAACGCGATGGGCCGCAGCGTCGAGGCCGACCGCGAGGCCACCCGCGCCCGCGCCCGCGCCGACGTCGCCGCCGGGACCACCGAATCCCGCTACGCGCCGGGAATGGTGGCCCGCCGCATCGACCGGCTCGATACCGACATTCGCGGCTGCACGCGGAAGATCGAGGGCAGCTCGCACAACTTCGGTGGCGGCTACATCGAGACGACCGCCCCCGCGACGGGCGCCTACCGGGAGCGGCTGCTCACCCAGCGCGCGCAGCTCGAAGACCAGCGCGACTACTGGACCGCCGTCCGCGAGGCGCAGGCCGCGGCCGGACGGGTCACGATCCACAGCCGCGACACGATCGCCAAGGGCGACATGATCAAGCACCGCTTCGGCTGGCACGTCGTTACCCGCGTGAACCCCAAGAGCGTGACTGTCGCGCTCGACTGGAACGACGGAACCCGCCCCTACAAAGTCGCCTACGCCGACGTGCAGGGACACCACACCGCCGCTGAGGTGGAGGCAGCCCGAGCCGCCGCCACCGAGACGGCCGCCGCGAGCTGATCGAGCGAGGGCTACCTACCTATATAGGTAGGTAGCCCGTGAGGGGCGGGCCCCTCACGCTCCCCGGGGATCCCGTTCCGGGAGGCGCGAGCTGCGCTCGTGCAGCGGCGACGAAGCGCCGCCTAGAGGTCGCCCGGCTGCGCCGGCCGCCGTTGGTCGCCCTACGGGCTCACACCCTTTTTTGCCGTGAAGCCTTCGGCGGCTCCCTCCGCTTCGCTGCGGTCGTAGCTACCTACGGGCTCCGTTCAAGTGGCTGCGCCACCGGCTCCTCCGAGACTTTCGGCACGCGGTCGCTGCGCTCCCTCACATCGCGCCGAAACTCTCTCCACCGCCGCCCTGCGGGTTGCACTGCGCCCTCCGGTTGCTAAGGCGGAGAACCGCCTTGACGGCAAAAAAACGATGAGGAAGAGGAAGAACATGCAGCAGATCACCACCGTCAGCACCTTCGTCCCGGCCACGAACGAGGACGGGATGCAGAGCCAGTTGCGCCGGATCGCCGAGCGCGACGTCGACCTCTCAGGTCTGGCACGCAACGGGTGGGCGCTGGCACACACCGCCACGATCCCCGGCCCCGAGGGCGTCATGTTCGTGGACACCCTCACCCGCACCGAATCCTGACCCGCACCACCACCGAGGAGCAAACGCCATGTCCGACACCATCACCACCAGCCCCGCGGCCGAGGAGCCGACCCTCCTTGGCGCGGTGGCCGAGTTCGCGTCCGTGTTCTCCCACGGAGACACCGCCGATGAGTTGGCCGTGCGACTCAGCTGCGCCGAGGTCGACGCGCTGGCCGGACTCCTGCGAGCATTCGGACGAGATGAGGCCGCGGACCTGTGGATCGCGGAGCACGCGAGCGACGACGACGAGGGCGACGCCCACACCCCGGAAGGAACTCACCGATGAGCGAGCAGCAGCAGACCACGCCCGACCCGGCGGCGACCTACCAGGCGGCCGTCGCGGCCTTCGCGGCCACGCTCTCCGACCCGGCCGTCACGGAAGCGATCGCTCCGACGCTGCCGTGCTGGCGCGCGACGGGCATCATCGACCTCCTCACCCACGCCGGACACACCGACGCCGCCGAGAAGTGGGCCGAGCTGCACGCCTGGTCCCCGGTCAACGACGAGCACGACCCGCATCGCGGCGACCGGTGGGACGACTGATGCTCACCGTCTACTCGAAGCCGTCGTGCGTGCAGTGCACCATGACCTACCGGGTGCTCGAGAAGAAGGGCATCGAGTACACCACCGTCGACATCACCACCAACCCCGCAGCGCTCGCGTACGTC
>NZ_PSWG01000027.1:0-39451 GCF_002931195.1 Rathayibacter sp. AY1C2
CCTCCGCGCCTCGCGGTGCGGTGCCCTCCCCGCCCTCCGAGCCGACCGGCCGACCCGCACACCAGCACATCGCCTCAGACGACGCACCCGGCTCCCTGGAACCCACCACCCCGACAAGCCGACCGCGGTGACGCCTGGCGGTGACCGGCGTGCCCCGGCACCGCTGAACGGCCGATCCGCGTGCCAGCGGATCGCCCCAGGCGGACGCACCCCGCTCCACGAATCGCACTACCCCGACAAGCCGACCGCGGCGACGCCTGGCGGTGACCGGCGTGCACCGGCACCCCCGAACGGCCGATCCGCGTGCCAGCGGATCGCCCTAGGCGGACGCACCCCGCTCTACGAAACGCACCACCCCGAGAAGCCGACCGCGCCACGCCGGGCAAGGACCGGCGTGCCACCGGCACCGCCGAACGGACGATCCGCGTAACAGCGGATCGCCTCAGGCGGACGCACCCCGCTCCCTGGAACGCACCACCTCGACAAGCCGACCGCGGTGACGCCGAGCAGGGACCGGCGGCACAGCTGAGCCGGGCGCCGCCCGGCTCAGCGCATCAGCACAGCCTCTCGAACCAGGCGAGGGCGCTCTGGTCGGTGAGGTTGGCGACCTGGTCGACGACGACGCGGCGGCGGGCGTCGTCGTCGGGGGCGGCGTGCCAGTCCTCGGCGAAGCCGGGCTCGAGGGTTCCCGGGCCGCGGTCGAGGAGGGTGTCGGCGAGGCGGGTGAGGACTTCGCGCTGCTGGGCGTAGATGGGCTGGCGGGTGTTCCGCGACATCACGAACGTCGCGACGATCCCCTTGAGCACGGCGATCTCGGCCTGCTGCTCGCGGGGGACGACGACGTGGCCGCCGAAGCGGACGAGGTCGGGGTGCTGGTACGCCTCGCGGGTGGCCTCGGTGGCGGCGGCGGCGAAGCGGCCGATGAGCTGGCTGGTGAGGTTCTTGAGCCGGGCCTGGTCGCGGCGGGAGCCGTCCCAGGAGGAGACCCACACGTCGAGCGAGTCGAGACGGTCGAAAGCGGCGACGAGCTCGTCGTGTCCGACCTCCCCGCCGACCCAGGAGTGCATCGACTGCACGAGGTCCTCGTGGTCGGCGCGGGAGCCGAGTGCTTCGACGTCGATGTAGCCGGAGACCACCGCGTCCTCGAAGTCGTGCACGGAGTACGCGATGTCGTCCGAGAGGTCCATCACCTCGGCCTCGATGCAGCGCACCCCCTCGGGGGCGCCCTCGCGCATCCAGGCGAACGCGGGGGCGTCGTCGGCGTAGAAGCCGAACTTGGCGCGCCCCGACGGGTCGGCGACCGAGCGCGTGTCGGGCCAGGGGTACTTGCAGCTCGCGTCGATGCTGGCGCGGGTGAGGTTCAGCCCGTAGGGGCGGGCGTCGTCGCCGAACACCTTCGGCTCGAGCCGCGTGAGCAGCCGGAAGGTCTGCGCGTTGCCCTCGAAGCCGCCGATCCCCTCGGCCCAGGTGTTGAGCGCGCGCTCGCCGTTGTGCCCGAACGGCGGATGCCCGATGTCGTGCGCGAGGCAGGCCGTGTCGACGACGTCGGGGTCGAGGTCGAGGCTCGTGGCGAGCTCCCGGCCGATCTGCGCCACCTCGAGCGAGTGTGTCAGGCGGTTGCGCGCGAAGTCGACGCCCGCCGTGGGGCTGAGCACCTGGGTCTTCGCGGCCAGGCGGCGGAGCGCGCTGGAGTGGAAGAGCCGGGCGCGGTCGCGGGCGAAGTCGGAGCGGCGGGTCGAGTGGTCCTCCGGCAGGAATCGCTCGGTGTCGAAGAGCGAGTACCCCCAGAGCGCGCGGTCATCCACCGCTGTTGTGGATCTCGGCGGCCGAGACCGCGTCGCGCTGCCCGGCGTCGAGCTCGCGGGACTCGAGCCAGCGGTCCGGGAGGGAGGGGACCTTGGGCGAGCCGGCGCGGCCCCGCTGCCCCTCGGCCGCCTCGCCCGGGTAGGGCTGCGTCCAGTCGAGCGTCGCCAGGAGCTCGTCGAGCTGCGCGAGCGTCTCGACCGTGGCCAGGCGGGCGCGGAGGTCGCCGCCGACGGCGTAGCCCTTGAAGTACCAGGCGACGTGCTTGCGGATGTCGCGGCAGCCGCGCTCCTCGCTCTCGAAGAAGTCGACGAGCAGCTCCGCGTGGCGGCGGAACGCCTCGGCGACCTGTCCGAGCGAGGGGCGGAACCGCTCGTCGGAGCCGGCGAACGCGGCGGCGAGGTCGCCGAAGAGCCAGGGGCGCCCGAGGCAGCCGCGACCGACGACGACTCCGTCGCAGCCCGTCTCGGCCATCATCCGCAGCGCGTCCTCGGCCGACCAGATGTCGCCGTTGCCCAGCACGGGCACGCTCGTGACCGTCTCCTTGAGCGTGGCGATCGCCGACCAGTCGGCGTGCCCGCTGTAGAACTCGGAGGCGGTGCGCGCGTGCAGCGCGATCGACGCGACTCCGGCGCCCTCGGCGGCACGGGCGGCCTCGAGGTAGGTGAGGTGGTCCGGGTCGATGCCCTTGCGCATCTTGACGGTGAGCGGGACGTCGCCGGCGGCCTTCACAGCGCCCTCGACGATCTGCCGGAACAGCGGGAGCTTCCACGGCAGGGCCGCTCCCCCGCCCTTCCGGGTGACCTTGGGCACGGGGCAGCCGAAGTTGAGGTCGATGTGGTCGGCCCGGTCCTCGGCGACGAGCATGGTGACCGCCTCGGCGACCGTGACCGGGTCCACTCCGTAGAGCTGGATCGAGCGCACCGACTCGCTGGGGTGGTGGCGGATGAGGCGCATCGATTCCGGCGTGCGCTCGACGAGCGCGCGGGAGGTGATCATCTCGCTCACGTAGAGGCCGTTGCCGAACTCGCGGCAGAGGCGGCGGAACGCCGTGTTGGTGATGCCCGCCATGGGGGCGAGCACCACCGGCGCGTCGAGTTCGAGGGGGCCGATCCGGAGCGCCGGCGCGGTGCGCGCGGGAGGGGCGGCCGTGAGAGTGGAGGACATCGGTATCGATTCTCCCAGATCCTGTGTTGGGGAAGGCGGAGTGACGAGCGGAGAGGTGGAGAGATGAACGGGAGCACACCTGTGGAGGACGGTTCGCAGCGGCTGGAGGCGGACGCGTCCGCCCGCGGCCTGGCGGTCGAGATCGTGGAGAGGCCCGCTGCCGGCAGCCTGCACGAGGCGGCCGCGCTGCTCGGCATCGAGCCCGGCGACATCGTGAAGTCGCTCGTGGTGAAGCGCCACGACGGCGGCTACCTGTTCGCCCTGGTCCCCGGCGGGCGGCAGATCGCGTGGCCGAAGCTGCGCGCGGTGGTCGGAGTGAACAAGCTCCGCCTCCCGGACGAGACGGCCGCCCTCGAGGCGACCGGCTACCGGCGCGGCACCATCACCCCGATCGGGTCCACGACGGCCTGGCCGGTCTACGCCGACGAGCGGATCCTCGGCCGCCGCGTCGCGATGGGTGCGGGCGCCGACGGGCGCAGCGCCTTCGTCGACGCGGACGCCCTCGTGGCCGCCTACGGCGCGACCGTGGCCGACATCACCGTGGAGGAGCCTCCGCGCTGATCGGCGGCACCTCGGCCTGCGCTTCCGCGGCCTGCGGCACGGCGCAGACGCCGTCCTCGCACAGCGGCCCGCCGGAGTCGCCCAGCATCTCGAACGGCCCGCTCACGCGACGGCCGCCCGCTGCTCCAGCACGTGCTCGAGGACCTCGGTGAACGCCGCCGGCTCCTGGGCGCCGGAGACGCCGAAGCGCCCGTCGAGGACGAAGAACGGCACCCCCGAGATCCCGTACTCGCGGGCCTGGGCGATGTCGGACTGCACCCGCCCGAGGTAGCGCCGGTCCTCGAGAGCGCGGCGCGTCTCCGCCGGGTCGAGCCCGACCTCGCCGGCGAGCGAGGCGAGCACCTCCGGATCGGCCAGGTCGCGGCCCTCGACGAAGTACGCGCTCAGGAGACGCTCGACGAGCTCGAGCTGCAGTCCGTTCTCCTTGGCGTGGTGGAGCGCCTGGTGGGCGGTGACCGTCTTGACGTGACGCACCGACTCGAAGTGGTAGTCGAGGCCGACGCCCGCCGCGACCGCCGTGACGGAGTCGAGCATCTGCTGCGCCTGCGCCTCCGGGATGCCCTTGTGCTCGGCGAGGAACGCCGCCTCTCCCCCGCGGTAGTCCTCCGGCGTGTCCGGCGAGAGCTCGAAGCTGCGGTACTCCACGACGACCTCCGGAGCCTCGGGGTGCGCGGCGCGGAAGGCCTCGAGCCCGCGCTCGAACCGGCGCTTCCCGATGTAGCACCAGGGGCAGGCGATGTCGGACCAGACGTCGACGGACAGGGGGCTCGGCTCAGCACTCACCCCCAGGACAACGGAGGGGGCGCCCCGCTATTCCCGCAGCACGCGGACGAGCTCGTCCACGTCGGACTCGTCGTTCCAGAGGTGGAAGGCGATGCGGAGCCGGCCGCCGCGGCCCGAGACGCGCAGACCCGCGGCCTGCAGCAGCTCCAGGTCCGCTTCCCCCTCGTCCGGCCAGGACACCAGCGCCCGGTGCTGAGGCTCCCGGTCCAGCCGCTCGCACAGCAGGTCGCCGAGGCCGGAGGCGTGCGCCCAGACCGCGTCGAGGTCGAGCGAGCGGAACAGAGCGAGCGACGCCTCGGCGCCGGCGAACGCCTGCCAGGCCGGCGAGACGTCGAAGCGGCGGGCGTTCTCGGCCAGGTGCATGGCCGGACCGTAGCAGGACGACCACACGTCCTCCCCCGAGTACCAGCCCGCCTGCACGGGGACGAGCTCGGCCGCGTAGGCGGGCGAGACGGTGAGGAACGCCACTCCGCGCGGCGAGCACAGCCATTTGTAGGCGTGGGTGAGGGTCGCGTCGAAGCGGGAGGCGTCGACCGGCAGGACGCCGGCCGCCTGCGTGAGGTCGCACGCGGTCCGCACTCCGTGGCGCGCGGCCGCCTCGAGGACGGCGTCGAGGTCGGCGAGCGCTCCGCTGCTCGACTGCACGGCGGAGAAGACGACGAGGTCGTCCCCGTCCTCGACGGAGTCGGACAGCGCCTCGAGCGCGACGGAGCGCACGGTCACTCCGCGGTGCGCCTGGGCGAGGAAGGGGAACACGATGGAGGAGAAGTCGCCGTCCACGCAGAGCACGCGGGCCCCGTCGGGCAGCGAGGCGGCGAGCACGGCGGCCATGGCGGAGGTCTGCGAGCCGATCGCGACACGGTCGACCGGGACGCCGGCGATCGCGGCGAACGAGGCACGCGCGCGCTCGGCGACAGCGCCGTAGGCGGCGGCCGTGCTCTCCCCGGACGACCAGCCGTCGAGGTCCGCCCGCAGCGCCTCGACGGTCTCCCGCGACGGCAGGCCGAGGGTGCAGGCGTTGTGGTAGCCGCGAGCACCGGCGAAGCGCGCGCGCAGGTCGGCGGAGTTCGGCAGTGCGGTGCTCACCTCTCGAGGATGACGCTCCGGAGCCGGATCGCCAAGACCGGGGAGCGACCGGGCGCGCCGGCGGCGGGCCCGGTCAGCGGGCGGCGAGGGCGTGCGCCTGCTCGAGCACGGCGACGACCTCGCGGGCCTCGCGGACGTCGACCGGCGAGGGAGCGCCGTCCTGGAGGGACCGCGCGACCTGCTCGAGGAACGCGGCGTAGCGTCCCCGCTCACTCGGCACGGGGTGTGCGCCGGAGTCGTCGACGAGGACGCCCCATCCCTCCGGCGCGACCTCGCCGAAGCCGTCGTCGTCCGGTCGGGCGCCGCCGGTGCGGAGCGCGGTCTCCTGCGGATCGAGACCGTCGACGCTGAAGGCGGCGCGGGTGCCGAGCACGCGGAAGCGGGGGCCGGTCGCCCGGGCGACGCGGCTCATGGTGAGGTGGGAGCGGACGCCGCTGTGATGCAGGAGCGAGACGAACGCGTCGTCCTCGCTCGCGGAGCCCTCATGGACGGTCCGGGTCTCGGCCGCCGTGACGACCGCCGGGCCGAACAGCAGCAGCGCCTGGTCGACCAGGTGGCTGCCGAGATCGAAGAGGATCCCGCCACCCTCGGCCGGATCCGTCTCGCTCTGCCACCGGCCCGTCTTCGGCGCGCTCCAGCGCTCGAAGGTCGACTCGAAGCGGAGGACCTCGCCGAGGACCCCTTCGCCCAGGAGGCGGCGGAGGGTGAGCAGATCGGCGTCCCAGCGCCGGTTCTGGAAGACGAAGACGGGCGCACCGCTCCGCTCGGAGGCGGCGATGATCGCGTCCGCGTCGGCCGCGCTCGGTGCGAAGGGCTTGTCGATCACGACGGCGACTCCGGCCTCGAGCACTCGGACGGCCTGCTCCCGGTGCACCGACGGCGGCGAGGCGAGCACGACCAGCTCCGGCCGCTCGGCGAGCACCGCGTCGAGGTCGGGCACGATCCGGGCCTCGGGATGCGCGGCGGAGGCCGCGGCCCTCCGACCGGCGTCGCGGGTGGAGACGGCGACGACCTCGAAAGCGGGATCCGCCGCGAGGAACGGACCGTGGAAGACGCTGCCCGCGAGCCCGAAGCCGACGATTCCGACCCGGATCACGAGGAGGCCCCCGGCACGTCGACCGCGCCGCCGAAGCGGCGGGAGCGGCCGGAGTAGTGCTCGATCGCGTCCCAGAGGTCGGTCCGCGTGAAGTCCGGCCAGAGCCGGTCGAGGAACACCATCTCGGCGTAGGCGCTCTGCCAGAGCAGGAAGTTGCTGGTGCGCTGCTCGCCGGAGGAGCGCACGAAGAGGTCGACGTCCGGCATCTCGGGCACGTAGAGCGCCTTGGCGATCGTCTTCTCGGAGATGCCGGAGGGCTTGAGCCGCCCCGCCTGGACCTCGGCGGCGAGCCGCTGCACCGCGTCGGCGATCTCGGTGCGCCCGCCGTAGTTGACGCACATGGTGAGCGTCAGCACGTCGTTGTCCGCGGTCATCCGCTCGGCGAACTGCAGCTCGTTGATCACCGACGCCCACAGGCGCGGCTTCCGGCCGGCCCAGCGGATGCGCACGCCCCACTCGTTGAGCTGATCGCGGCGGCGATGCAGCACATCGCGGTTGAAGCCCATCAGGAAGCGCACCTCCTCGGGCGAGCGCTTCCAGTTCTCGGTCGAGAACGCGTAGACGCTGAGGTGCTTCACGCCGATCTGGATCGCTCCGGCCACGACGTCCAGCAGCGCCGTCTCGCCGCGCTTGTGCCCCTCGATCCGAGTCAGGCCGCGGGAGTTCGCCCAGCGGCCGTTCCCGTCCATCACGATGGCGACGTGCCCCGGAACGGCCTTCCGCGGGATCGCGGGCGGGTGGATCCCGGTCCAGTCGAGGGGGCGGTACGGCTCGGCGTCCTTGTGGGTGAAGGGCTTCATCGGGTGACGTGCTCCAGGGATCTCAGACCGCGTTCGAGGTGGAACTGCGTGTAGGCGGCGACCACTCCGCTCGCCCGCGACCGCGTGGTCGGCTCGGTGGTCTCGGCGTGGGCCCAGTCTCCCGTGAGCAGTGCGCCCAGCAGGACCACGACCTCCGGAGCGACCCGCGGTGCGCCGGGCGGCGTGCAGTCGGCGCAGACGACGCCTCCGAGCTGCACCACGATCGCGCCGTGGGGCCCGGGCGCGCCGCAGCGCGCGCAGTCCTCGAAGCTGGGCGCCCAGCCCGCGATCGAGAGCGCCCGCAGGAGGTAGGAGTCGAGCGTCAGCACCGGCTCGTGCTCGTGCTTCGAGAGCGAGCGCAGGGCCCCGACGAGCAGCAGGTACTGCTGCAGGGAGGCGTCCGCGTCGGTGAGGCGGTCCGCCGTCTCGACCATCGCGCTCGCCGCCGTGTAGCTGTCGTAGTCGGCGGCGATCAGCGCACCGTAGGCGCCGAGCGACTCGGCCTGCGTGACGATGTCGAGGCTCCGGCCCTCGTAGAGCTGGAGGTCGGCGACCATGAACGGCTCGAGCCGCGAGCCGAACTTGGAGCCGGTCTTGCGAACGCCCTTCGCCACCGCGCGGATCTTGCCGTGGCTGCGCGAGAGCAGCGTCACGATGCGGTCGGCCTCGCCCAGCTTGTGCGTGCGGAGCACCACGGCTTCGTCGCGATAGGTGGGCATCCTCCGATTATCCCCCCGACCCCCGACACCCGGCTGGCAGCCCGGCCGGAGCAGGGCCCGCGCCGTGGAACGATGTCCGGGTGGCAGCCTCCCTCTTCGAGATCCCGGCCTGGGCCGACCTGCTCGCGATCGCCATCGGCTGCCTCCAGGGCGCGATGTTCGCGGGCGAGTTCCGCGACCGCCGGATCGACCTGCTCGGCGTCACGATCATCGGCACGGCCACCGGCCTCGGCGGCGGCGTGCTCCGCGATCTGCTGCTCCAGACGCCCCTGGTGGCACTGCACACCGACGCGTACCTGATCGTCGCGGTGACCGCTTCCCTGCTCGGGATGCTGCTCCAGCACCTGCTGAACCGGGTCGACGGGACGATCACCGCCCTCGACGCGCTGACCCTCGGGCTCTTCGGCGCGATCGGCACCACGAAGGCCCTGTCGCTCGGCGTGCCGGAGGTGCCGGCCGTGTTCGTCGGCACCGTCTCGGCCGTCGGCGGATCCGTCGTCCGCGACATCCTGCTGAACCGGCCGATCGCGCTGATGCACGTCGGCTCGCTCTACGCGGTCGCCGCCTCGGTGGGCACCGGCGTCCTGGTCCTCGCGCTGCGCTTCGGAGTGACGATCGACTTCGCCGCGCCGCTCGCGGTGGGCGTGACCACGGTCATCCGCCTGCTCGCGGTCCGCTACGGCTGGAGCCTGCCCGAGCAGCGCGCGCTCAGCGGGGTGCCGCGTCTGCGCTGGCGCCGCCGGACCTAGCGGCGGCCGACCCGGACGCAGGGAGCGGAGTCCGGCGCGGTCCGCGCACGGGAACGCCGGGGGAGCCGCGACGCATCACGGCTCCCCCGGCGGGGATCGGGCCCGATCAGGCGGAGGCGCCGGCCAGCTCGCGGACCGGGACCTCCTCGCGCAGGGCGCGGTTGACGGCAGAGACGATGGCCTTGAGGGAGGCGGTCGAGATGTCGGCGTCCACGCCCACGCCCCACAGGGTGCGGCCGTTCACCGTGCACTCGACGTACGAGGCGGCCAGCGCGTCGCCGCCGGCGCTGAGCGCGTGCTCGACGTAGTCGAGGACCCGGACCTCGACGCCCTGCTGCTCCAGCACGGCCTCGAAGGCGTTGATCGGGCCGTTGCCCCGCGAGCTGGCCGAGACGCGCTCGTCGCCCACCCGGAGGACCGCGTCCAGCGCGATGCTGCCGCCCAGATCGCTCGACGTGTTCGTGCGCAGCAGCTCGAAGCGGCCCCACTTCTCGTCGGCGCGCTCGGCGGGCGCCGGCAGGTACTCGTCCTGGAACACCGTCCAGATCTGCTCGCTCGTGACCTCGCCGCCCTCGGCGTCGGTCTTGGCCTGCACGACGCCCGAGAACTCGATCTGCAGCCGGCGCGGCAGGTCGAGCGCGTGGTCCGTCTTCAGCAGGTACGCGACTCCGCCCTTGCCGGACTGCGAGTTGACGCGGATGACCGCCTCGTAGGAGCGGCCCAGGTCCTTCGGGTCCACCGGCAGGTAGGGCACGGCCCAGGTGAGCTCGTCGACGCTGCGGCCGGTCCGCTCGGCCTCGGCGTGCATCGCCTCGAAGCCCTTCTTGATGGCGTCCTGGTGCGAGCCGCTGAAGGCGGTGAAGACCAGGTCGCCCGCCCAGGGGCTGCGCTCGGGCACGGGCAGCTGGTTGCAGTACTCGGCGGTGCGCTTGATGCCGTCCATGTCGCTGAAGTCGATCTGCGGGTCGATCCCCTGGGTGAACAGGTTCACGCCCAGCGCGACCAGGTCGACGTTGCCGGTGCGCTCGCCGTTGCCGAAGAGGCAGCCCTCGATCCGGTCCGCGCCGGCCAGGTAGCCCAGCTCGGCGGCCGCCACGGCCGTGCCGCGGTCGTTGTGGGGGTGCAGCGACAGCACGATGTTCTCGCGCTGCGCGAGGTTGCGGCTCATCCACTCGATCGAGTCGGCGTAGACGTTCGGGGTGGCCATCTCGACGGTGGCGGGCAGGTTCAGGATGACCTTGCGCTCGGGAGTCGGCTCGAAGACCTCGACGACGCGATCGCAGATCTCGCGGGCGAAGTCGAGCTCGGTGCCGGTGTAGCTCTCGGGCGAGTACTCGTAGTAGACGGCCGTGCCGGGGACGGTCGACTCCATCTCGCGGCACTTGCGGGCGCCGGCCAGCGCGATGTCGATGATGCCCTGACGGTCCTTGCGGAACACGACCTCGCGCTGCAGCACGCTCGTGGAGTTGTAGAGGTGCACGATCGCCTGGCGCGCGCCGCGGATCGACTCGTAGGTGCGCTCGATCAGGTGGTCGCGGGCCTGGGTCAGCACCTGGATGGTGACGTCCTCGGGGATCGCGCCCTCCTCGATGAGGCTGCGCACGAAGTCGAAGTCGGTCTGGCTCGCGCTCGGGAACCCGACCTCGATCTCCTTGTAGCCCATCCGGACCAGCAGATCGAACATGATGCGCTTGCGCTCGGGGCTCATCGGGTCGATGAGCGCCTGGTTGCCGTCGCGGAGGTCCACGGCGCACCAGCGGGGCGCGGCGGTGATGCGCTTCGACGGCCAGGTGCGGTCGGGCAGGTCCACGGCGATCAGCTCGTGGAAGGGACGGTACTTGCCGATCGGCATGGGCGACGGCTTCTGGTTGTTCAGCATGAGGTGCTCTCCCGGCGCAGTGGTGCGCACGTGTCTGTTCTCGCTCGTGACCGATCCCGCTCGCGTGCGGCTCCGCTGGTGGGCGGTGCCGGTCGGGCGGTCTCGCGGGGATCCGGATGCGGATCGACCTCGCGGGCGAGGGATGGTTCAGCCGACGACGGACTCCGCGACGAGGATGGCCTGAGGATCAGATCTCGTCGCGGCGGAGAAGGAGGAGCTGTCCGAAGCGCACCCGGTCAGGGTAGCACCGCCCCCGCGGCGCGTCACCCCGGCGTCCCGCGCTAGGAGACCAGGCCGTTCTCGTAGGCGTAGACCACCAGCTGCACACGGTCGCGCAGGCCGAGCTTGCCGAGGGTGCGGCTGATGTGCGTCTTCACCGTCGCCTCGCTCAGGAACTCGGCCCGCGCGATCTCGGTGTTGCTCATCCCCCGCGCGGCCAGGTGGAAGATCTCGCGCTCGCGGTCGGTGAGGGTCGCGAAGGCGGGCGGGGTCTCGCGTCCGCTGCCCGCCGCCCCGAAGTGCTCGAAGAGCTCGCGGGTCGCGGAGGCGGCGACCACGGCGGTCCCCGCGTGCACGGTGCGGACGGAGGCGAGGAGGAAGCCGGGCTCCGTGTCCTTCAGGAGGAAGCCGCTCGCGCCCGCCCGGATGGCGCGCGCGGCGGCCTCGTCGAGGTCGAAGGTGGTCAGCACGAGGATGCGCGGAGGCTCGACCCGCCGCTCCTGCGCGTCCGCGAGGATCCGCCGGGTCGACTCGATCCCGTCGACGCCCGGCATCCGGATGTCCATCAGCACGACGTCGGGGGCCAGCCGCGCGACCAGCTCCGCGCCCTCCGCCCCGTCCGAGGCCTCGCCGACCACCTCGAGGTCGGGCTGCGAGCCGAGCAGCATGCGGATGCCGGCGCGGAAGAGGGCCTGGTCGTCGACGAGGACGAGGCGGATGGTGTCGGTCATGCGGGGCTGCCT
Organism: Rathayibacter sp. AY1C2; assembly: GCF_002931195.1. Taxonomy (NCBI): domain Bacteria; kingdom Bacillati; phylum Actinomycetota; class Actinomycetes; order Micrococcales; family Microbacteriaceae; genus Rathayibacter; species Rathayibacter sp. AY1C2. Next base: position 11,606 of record NZ_PSWG01000027.1, read on the forward strand.
CCGGAGGCGAGGGGTGGGGCGGTGCGGGCGAGGGACGGGGAGGAGGGCAGGCGCGCGTCGACGACGAAGTCGTCCCCGACCGGGCCGGCGGCGAGCACTCCCCCGACGAGCGCGGCGCGCTCGCGCATGCCGACCAGGCCGTGGCCCTCGCCCGGCAGGGAGTCGCGCTCGACGTCGGCGCACCGGGCGTTGCGCACGGTCAGGGCGAGCTCGCCGCCGTCCTGGCGCAGGGCGATGTCGAGCGGCGAGCCCGGGCGGCCGTGGCGGAGAGCGTTCGTGGTCGCCTCCTGGGCGATGCGGTACAGGGCCAGACCGACGGCGCGCGGCACCGCCTCCAGGTCGACGGCGAGCTCGGCGCGGACGGGGGCTCCGGCTCCGCCCACGCTGTCGAGGAGGGCCGGCAGGTCGCGGGCGCCGGGCTGCGGGCCGTCGCTCTGCGAGTGCCGCAGCTGGGCGAGGAGCACGCGCACGTCGCCGAGGGCGTCCCGGGCGACGGAGGAGATGGTCAGCAGCGCGGCGTCGGTCTGCTCGGGGCTGGTGGCGCCGAGGTAGCGCGCGCCGTCCGCCTGCGCGATCACGACGGCGAGGGAGTGGGCGACGACGTCGTGCATGTCGCGGGCGATCCGGTTGCGCTCCTCCACGGTGTCGAGCTCGCGCTGCGCCCGGGCGCGCTCCTGCTCGGCCTGCGCGCGCAGGGTCTGGCCCTCCCGCGCCCGGCGGACCGAGCGCGAGAGCAGTCCGATGGTCCAGGAGAGGCCGAGCGTCGCGAGGATCCCGCCGAAGGTGGCTCCGGCCGACAGCAGGCCGTCGTAGGCGCTCGCGACGAGGTCGAAGACGAGGACGAGGTAGACGACGGCGATCACGGCGCCGAGGACGGCCGACACCGCGCCCGCGATCCGCACCCGCCGCGACTCCGACGCGCCGGCGCCGAAGAGGACGGCCAGGATGGCCAGATCAGCGGGTCCGGGAGCGAGGCTCGCGCTCATCTGGAGGGCGGCACCGGCCCAGGCGATCGAGAGGGCGAGGACCGGGGACCGCCGGTGCAGCACCAGCGCGACCGCGAGCACGCCCGCGACCAGCAGCTGCATCGCGCCCTCCACCCCGGCGAACGGGAGGCCGGCGACGAGGAGGAGCACCAGCGCCTGACCACCGGCGACCCCCACCGCGAAGGGGTCCTGCGGACCGGCGACCCGGTTCAGCAGCGCGTCGATCCGATCGCCCGCGAGGACCGGCGCCCGCAGCGCGTTGAGGTACACGAGGACCTTCGCCGCACCGAGCACGGAGGCGACCGCGAGGGCGACCAGGGCGAGGACCACGAACTCCACGCGCGCCGGGAGCCCGGTCGGATCGAGCGGGCCGGAGAGGCCGAGCGCGACGGTGACGCCGCCGATCCCGGCGAGGATCAGGCCGCCCGCGAGCGCCAGGGCACGGGTCCAGGGGCCCACCCGGCGGGTCGTCTGCCAGAGGACGACCAGGCCGACGAGCACCCCGTCGACGGGGACGCCGCCGAGCAGGACGCCTCCGTCGGCGAGCGCGCCGACCGCGACGAGCGAGGGGGCGAGCGCGGGCAGGAATCCCGCGACCGCGAGGGCCAGCGCGAGCACGAGGCCGCCGGCGATCCGCTCGGTCGGAGTGACCCCGGTGAGCCCGAGCAGCAGGTGGAGGGCGGCGAGCAGCGCCCCGGCGATCGGCAGGGCCGCCGGTCGGTCGAGGAGGGCGCGCATGAGGACCACGCTACGGGTCCGCGCGCCCGGGGGCGTCGTCCTGGAGGGTGACCGCCGTCGTCCTCCGGCGTCAGAAGCCCAGGCGCCCCAGCAGCTTCGGGTCGCGCTGCCACTCCTTGGCGACCTTCACCCGGATGGAGAGGAACACGCGACGGCCCAGCAGGCGCTCGATCTGCTCGCGGGAGACGGCTCCCACCTCGCGCAGGCGCTGGCCGCCCTTGCCGATGATGATGCCCTTCTGGCTGTCGCGCTCCACGAAGACGTTGGCGTAGATGTCGATCAGGGAGCCGTCCTCGCGCTCGACCATGTCGTCGAGCGTCACGGCGAGGGAGTGCGGCAGCTCGTCCGAGACGCCCTCGAGGGCGGCCTCGCGGATGAACTCGGCGATCCGCGAGGACAGGTCCTCGTCGGTCACCGCCTCCTCCGGGTAGAGGGCGGGCGAGACCGGCATCAGGCGCAGGAGCTCGACGGCCAGGACGTCCAGCTGCTCCTCGGTCACGGCCGAGATCGGCACGATCGTGTCCCACTCGCGCAGCTCCGAGACGGCGAGCAGCTGCTTCGCCACGGACTTCTTCGAGGAGAGGTCGACCTTCGAGACGATAGCGACCTTCCGGGCGCGCGGGAAGGAGTCGAGCTGCTCGTTGATGAAGCGGTCTCCCGGGCCGATCGGCTCGTCCGCGGGGAACAGCATCCCGATGACGTCGACGTCGCCGAGGGTCGAGGTGACGAGCGAGTTCAGCCGCTCTCCGAGGAGCGTGCGCGGCCGGTGGATGCCGGGGGTGTCGACGACGATCAGCTGGCCGTCGGTGCGGTGCACCACGCCGCGGATAGCGCGCCGCGTGGTCTGGGGCTTCGAGCTCGTGATGGCGATCTTCTCGCCGACGAGGGCGTTCGTGAGCGTCGACTTGCCCACGTTCGGGCGGCCGACGAAGGACACGAAGCCCGCCCGGTAGGGAGCGGCGGCGGGAGTGGTGTCGGTCATCGTGCGTCCTCGTGCTGATCGCCCGTGGCTCCGCGGGTGGGAGCCGTGCTCGGGCTGGGGGTGGTGGTGCCGCCGTCCGCGATGATCGCGACGGGGCCGGTGCCGGGCTCGCCGGCGGTGTCCAGATCGGGATCGCGGCGGACGATCACCGTGGAGATGGTCCCACGGCGCGGGTCCGCCTGCTCGGCCTCGAGCAGCACTCCGCCGATCCGCGCCGTCGCGCCGCGCTCGGGGAGGCGCCCGTAGGCCTTGGTCAGCAGTCCGCCGACCGAGTCGACGTCGTCGTCCTCGAGGTCGAGCTCGAACAGCTCGCCGAGCTCGTCCACCGGCAGGCGCGCCGAGACGCGGTAGACCCCGGGCGCCGTCTCCTCGAAGAGGTCGACCTCGCGGTCGTACTCGTCGGAGATGTCGCCGACGAGCTCCTCGATGAGGTCCTCCAGCGTCACCAGGCCCGCGATGCCGCCGTACTCGTCGACCACCATCGCGAGGTGGTTGGACTCGAGCTGCATCTGGCGGAGCAGCTCGTCGGCCTTCTTCGACTCGGGCACGAACAGCGCCGGGCGCGCGAGATCGGCGACCGTGTCGTCGTCGTCCGGCCGCTCGTAGGTGTGCCGGGCCACGTCGCGCAGGTAGAGCACGCCGAGGACGTCGTCGACGCCGTCGCCGATGACGGGGAGCCGGGAGATGCCGCGGCTCAGCAGGAGCCCCATGCCGGCGCCGACGGAGGAGGTCGCCTCGATCGTCACCATGTCGGTGCGGGGCACCATCACCTCGCGGACGAAGGTGTCGTTGAACTCGAAGATCGAGTGGATCAGCTCGCGGTCGTCCTGCTCGAGCACGTCCTGCTCGGTCGCCTCGTCGACCATGCTGAGCAGCTGCTCCTCGGAGGAGAACCCCGCCGAGCGCCCGGTCCCCGGCGTCACCCGGTTGCCGAGGGCCACGAGCCCGTGCGCGACCGGACCCAGCGCGAGCCGGAGCACGTGCACGAGCGAGGCGCTGGTGGACAGGACCGCGCGGGCGTTGGCGCGCCCGACGCTGCGGGGGCTGGAGCCGACCAGGACGAACGAGACCGCCGCCATGATCAGGACCGCCAGCAGGAGCGCGAGCCAGAGCTGCGGGACCTCGACGACCAGCACCGTGGTGACGAACACCGCGGCCGTCGTCTCGGCCGCGATCCGCGAGAAGTTGACGACGTTGACGTGGGCGCTCATGTCGCCCGCGATCGCGCGGAGAGCGCGGGCGCTGCGGGAGTGCTGGGCCATGTCGAGCAGGTCGCTGCGCGAGAGGACGCCGAGTGCGGCGTCGGTCGCGGCGAACCAGCCGCCGACGGCGACGAGCGCGAGGGCGGCGATGAGGAGCTGGAGAGTGGGCACGGCGCGCTCTAGCGGCGTCGCTCGCTGATGTGGAAGCCGACCAGGATGTCGCGCTGGATGCCGAACATCTCGCGCTCCTCCTCCGGCTCGGCGTGATCGAAGCCGAGCAGGTGCAGGAGCCCGTGGGCGGTCAGCAGCTGCAGCTCGTCGAGCACGGAGTGGCCGGCCGACTCGGCCTGGGACTGCGCGACCTGCGGGCAGAGCACGATGTCGCCGAGGAGCCCCGCGGGGGTCTGCTCGTCCTCGGTCCCGGGACGCAGCTCGTCCATCGGGAAGCTGAGCACGTCGGTCGGCCCCGGCTCGTCCATCCACTGCACGTGCAGCTGCTCCATCGCGCCCTCGTCGACCAGCACGATCGCGAGCTCGGCGTCGGGGTGCACGTGGAGCGAGTCGAGCGCGTAGCCGGCGAGGCGCAGCAGGGCGGCCTCGTCGACGGGGACGCTCGACTCGTTGTTGATCTCGATGCTCACGGGGGCGGGTCTTCCTTCGGTTCGGGAGGGGCGGGCGGGCTCAGCCGCGCGGAGGCTGGCGGTCGCCGAGCGGGCGGGCGGCCTGGCCGCGGCGCTCGGCGCGGTTCGCGAACTCCCGGGCCTGCTCGCGCTCGAAGTGCTGCGCCTGCTTCTGCTGGTCGTACTCGGTGTACGCGTCCACGATGCGGCCGACCAGGCTGTGGCGCACCACGTCCTCGCTGGTCAGGCGCGAGAAGTGGATGTCGTCGATGCCGTCGAGCACGCGCGTCACGAGGCGGAGACCGCTCGCGCCGGTCGGCAGGTCGACCTGGGTGATGTCGCCGGTGACGACCATCTTGGAGCCGAAGCCGAGGCGGGTGAGGAACATCTTCATCTGCTCGGGCGTCGTGTTCTGCGCCTCGTCGAGCACGACGAACGAGTTGTTGAGCGTGCGCCCGCGCATGTAGGCGAGCGGAGCGACCTCGATCGTGCCGGCCGCGAGCAGCTTCGGGACGATCTCGGGGTCCATCATCTCGTTCAGCGCGTCGTAGAGCGGGCGCAGGTACGGGTCGATCTTGTCGGTGAGCGAGCCGGGCAGGTAGCCCAGCCGCTCCCCCGCCTCGACCGCCGGGCGGGTCAGGATGATCCGCTCGACCTCCTTGCGCTGCAGCGACTGCACGGCCTTCGCCATCGCCAGGTAGGTCTTGCCGGTTCCGGCCGGGCCGATGCCGAAGACGATGGTGTTCTGATCGACCGCGTCGACGTACTCGCGCTGCCCGAGCGTCTTGGGCCTCACGCTCCGTCCGCGCGCCGTGAGGATGGCCTGGCCGAACGCCTCGGCCGGGCTCACCGGCCCGCCGTTCTGCAGGATGCGGGCGGACTCGCGCACGCCCTCCGGGTCGAGATCGTGCCCGCTCGCGGTCATGCGCACCAGTTCTTCCACCAGGCGCGTCGCAGCGGCGACGGGCTCGCGCTCGCCGTCGAGCGTCACCTCGTTGCCGCGCACGTGCACCCGGACATCGGGGAATCGTCCTTCGACCGCTCGGATGAGGCGGTCCTGGGGTCCGAGGAGGCGCACCATCGCGACTCCGTCGACGGCGACGACGCGCCGCGTCGTCTCGGACGCGTCCGCGCCGGGGGCGGGACGCTCGTCGGGGCTCGCGCCCGTGTTCTCAACCGGTGGCAAGGGAGCCTTCCGTCTGGTGGCCGCCCAGGACGTGGGCGTGCACGTGGAACACGGTCTGGCCCGCCTCTTCGCCGGAGTTGAAGACGAGGCGGAACTGACCGTTGCTGTGGGCGTCGGCGAGCGACTGGGCGACCTGCACCATCTCGGCGAGCAGGGCGGGATCGGCGGCGGCGAGGGCGGCGACCGTGGCGTGCTCCTGGGTCTTCGGGAAGACGAGGAGGTGGACGGGCGCCTTCGGCTCGATGTCGGTGATCGCGAGGATGCGCTCGTTCTCGAACACCACATCGGCCGGGATCTCGCCCTGGACGATGCGCGTGAAGACGGTGGGTTCGCTCATGCACCCATCTTAAACGGGGCCCGTGCGCGACGGGCGCCGCGTTCGCCCACGGCACCCTGCTCCGGAGCCCCGAGTCGGCTGTGGAGGAGCGTCACCAGCGGCCCAGGCGGGCCGAGAGGACGGCGATGGCAGCGGGACCTGCGGTCGAGGTGCGCAGGACGGAGTCGCCGAGCGCGACGGCCTCGGCGCCCGCCTCCGCGAGCAGCCGCAGCTCCTCCGGAGCGATGCCGCCCTCGGGCCCGACGACGAGCACCAGGTCGCGTCCGTCCGGGACCACCTGGGAGAGCCGCGCCTGCGCCGCGGGCTCGAGGACCAGCACGCGGGACGTCGCGGCGCGCGCGACGAGACCGCGCACCTGCTCGAGCGGCGCGACCTCGGGCACCCGGGGGCGCAGCGACTGCTTGCTCGCCTCGCGCACGATGGCCCGCCAGCGCTCGCGCCCCTTCTCCTCCTTCGGGCCCGACCACCGCGAGATCGACCGCGCGGCCTGCCACGGGACGACCTCGTCCACCCCGAGCTCGGTCGCCGCCTGCACGGCGAGCTCGTCGCGGTCGCCCTTCGCGAGGGCCTGGACGAGGACAAGGCGCGGGGACGGAACCGGGGACTCCTGCACCGACTCCACGACGAGCACCACTCGCGCCGGCTCCGCGCTCTCGACGACCGCGGTCGCGACGAGTCCGCGCCCGTCACCGACCCGGACGCTCTCGCCCGCGCGGATCCGGCTGACGGTCGCGGCGTGCCGTGCCTCCGCGCCGGTGAGCGCGAGCCGGCCCCCGACGACGAAGCCCTCGGAGTCCAGCGACTCGTCGATGTAGTGGTGCGCCACGGGCTCAGCCCAGGAAGCGGTCGCGGAGCTTCGAGAAGAGGCCCTGCTGGAAGTGGGTCAGCGCGGGCTTCTGCGGCTTGTAGTGCTTCGCGAGCTCCTGGACCAGCTCCCGCTCGCGGTGGCCCAGCTTCGTCGGGGTGACGACCTGGATGCCGATGCGGAGGTCGCCGCGTCCGCTGCCCCGCAGGCGCGTGACTCCGCGTCCCTTGATCGTGACGATCTCGGTGCTCTGTGTGCCCGGCTTGATCTCGATCTCGATGTCGCCGTCGAGCGCCTTGAGCGACGCCGTGGAGCCGAGGATCGCGTCCGTCATCTGCACCTCGAGGGTGCAGAGCAGGTCGTCGCCGTTGCGGCTGAAGACGTCGTGGTGCTTGACCTTGATCTCGAGGTACAGGTCGCCGTTGGGGCCGCCGGCCGGGCCGACCTCGCCGCTGCCGGGCATCTGCAGGCGCAGGCCCGTGTCGACTCCCGCGGGGACGTCGACGGGGATGGTGCGGCGGGCGCGGACGCGTCCCTGGCCCTGGCAGGTGGAGCAGGGGGTCGCGATGACGGTGCCGTAGCCGCGGCAGGTGCCGCAGGGGCTCGCCGTCATCACGTTGCCCAGGAGCGAGCGGACCGTGCGCTGGATCTGGCCGGAGCCGTGGCAGATGTCGCAGGTCACCGGCGAGGTGCCGGGCTGGCAGCACGAGCCCTGGCACGTCTCGCAGAGCACCGCCGTGTCGACCTCGAGGTCGCGGTGGGTGCCGAAGATGACCTCGTCGAGCGAGACCTCCACGCGCAGCAGGGCGTCCTGGCCGCGCTCGCGGCGGGAGCGCGGCCCGCGGGACGAGCCCTGCGCGCCCTGCCCGAAGAAGGTCTCGAAGATGTCGCCGAACCCGCCGAAGCCCTGGCCGCCGCCGCCGAAGCCCTCCTGGGGCCCGCGGTCGTACTGCGCCCGCTGCTGGGCGTCGCTCAGGACGTCGTAGGCGTGCGTGACGAGCTTGAAGCGCTCGGAGGCGTCCGCGCTCGGGTTGACGTCGGGGTGCAGCTCGCGGGCGAGTCGGCGGTACGCCTTCTTGATCTCGTCGGCGGAGGCGTCGCGGTCGACGCCCAGCACTTCGTAGTGATCGGCCACAGGTGGCTTCGTCCTTCGTTCGTGGGTCGGTGGGCCGGGCACGGCGCACCGGGGGATCCGGCGGGGGCCGGGAGGTCGGGCCTACTCCTCGCCGAGGAGGCGGGAGAGGTAGCGGGCGACGGCGCGCACCGCGGTGATGTTGCCGGAGTAGTCCATCCGGATCGGGCCGAGCACGCCCAGGCGCGAGACCTGGCCGCCCGCGGTGTTGTACCCGCTCGTGAGCACCGAGGTCTCCTGCAGCCCGAACGGCGCGTTCTCGCGGCCGATGCGCACCGAGATGCCCCGGGGGTCCGGCGTCATCTCGGCGAAGAGGCGCAGCAGCTCCACCTGCTCCTCGATCGCCTCGAGCACGGGGTAGATGCTGCCCGAGAAGTCCTCCTCGGTGCGGACGAGGTTCGCGGCGCCGGCCATGACCAGGCGGTCCTGCCGGTTGGCGCCGACCTGCTCGAGCAGGGTCTGCACGATCGGCGTCAGCACGTGGCGCCGCTCGGGGCTGAAGCGCTCCGCGACGGAGCCGAGCGTCTCGGCCGCCTGCTGGAGCCCGAGGCCCAGCACGGCCGTGTTGAGCTTCGCGCGGATCTCGCCGAGGAGCGCGTCGTCCACGTCCTCCGGGGTCTCGAGCACGCGCTGGTCGACCCTGCCGGTGTCGGTGATCAGCACCGACAGGAGGCGGCGGGGAGCGAGGGCGACGAGCTCCACGTGGCGCAGCCGCGCGGCTCCGAACGACGGGTACTGCACGAGCGCGACGCTGTTGGTGAGCTGCGAGAGCAGGCGGACGGTCTTGACCAGCACCTCGTCGAGGTCCGGGCTCTGCCCGAGGAACGTCTCGATCGCCTGGCGCTGCGCGGAGGTCAGCGGGCGCAGGTCGGCGAGCTGGTCGACGAAGAGGCGGTAGCCCTTGTCGGTCGGCACGCGGCCGGACGAGGTGTGCGGAGCCGCGATCAGCTCCTCCTCCTCCAGCTGGGCCATCTCGTTGCGGATGGTGGCGGCCGAGACGCCGAACGCGTGGCGCTCGACGATCGACTTGGAGCCCACCGGCTCCCGGTTCGCCACGTAGTCCTGCACGATCACGCGCAGGACCTGGAGACCGCGCTCCGTGACCATACGACCGACCTCCCGCCGGACTCCGAGTGCCCGCGGGCACGACCGTCTGCGGCGCTGACGCCGCGCGGAGCCTGGCACTCCGCAACTCTGAGTGCCAATCATAACCGGGAGGCGGACCGCCCGGCGGGGTTGCGCGGGGATCGGCCGGGATGCACTCCTGCAGGGCCGCGGGGAGGAGCCCCGTCATCCCCGAGGAGGAGGTCCTGCGCGGCCCGGTGCGGAGGGAGTCGCCGCATGCCACGATGGACGCCGAGCGCACGGGGGACGCCCGTCGCCGCCGCCGGAACGGAGACCATCATGTCGGCCACCCCTCCCCCGCCCCCCGTCTACGGGACCCCGGCTCCGCCGCTGAACCCGGCGGACGAGAAGACCTGGGCGATCGTCACGCACGTGACCGGCATCTTCTTCAGCTTCCTGCCCTCGCTGATCGTCTTCCTGGTCTTCAAGGGGCGCGGACCGTTCCTCGAGGCGCACGCCAAGACGGCCCTCAACTTCCATCTGACGACGCTGATCGCCTACGTCGCCGGGACGATCCTGTCCTTCGTGCTCGTCGGCTTCATCGTGTTCCTGGTCGTGCCGATCCTGGTGATCGTCTTCGCGATCATCGCCTCAGTGCGCGCCAGCGCGGGCGAGTACTACACCTATCCGCTCAGCATCCCGTTCTTCAAGTAGCCGCGGAACCGGGGCGGCCGTGCGCCGGCCGCCCCGAAATCCGGCCTCAGCCGTCGGTGAGGCGGCGCACGACCGCGTCGGCCAGCAGACGGCCGCGCAGAGTCAGCACGATCCGGCCGCCGAGCGCCGCCCGGCCGTCGACGAGGCCGTCGGCGATGAGCCCCGCCACCTCGCTGCGCCGACCGGCGTCGATCGCGTCGATGGGCAGCCCGTCCGCCAGGCGCGAGCGCAGCAGCACGTCCTCCACCCGCCGCGTCCCCGCGTCGAGCGTCTCCCGCCCGGCGGCGGGCGAGGCCCCGGTGCTCAGCCGGTCGGAGTAGGCCGCCGGGTGCTTCACGTTCCACCAGCGCACGCCTCCGACGTGGCTGTGGGCGCCGGGACCGACGCCCCACCAGTCGTGGCCGAGCCAGTACGAGAGGTTGTGCCGGGAGCGGTGGGCGTCGTTGCGGGCCCAGTTGCTGACCTCATACCAGGAGTACCCGGCAGCGGCCAGGCGCGCGTCGGCGAGCTCGTACATGTCGGCCGTGAGGTCGTCGTCGGGGGTCGCGACTTCCCCGCGGCGGATCTGCCGGGCGAGCTTCGTGCCGTCCTCCACGATCAGGGCGTAGGCCGAGAGGTGGTCCGGCCGGTTGGCGAGCGCGGAGTCGAGCGACCGCTCCCAGTCGGCCAGGGACTCCCCCGGCGTGCCGTAGATGAGGTCGAGGCTGACCTGCAGGCCGGCCTCCCTCGCCCACTCGACCACGAGCGGGACCCGCTCCGGGTCGTGGGTGCGCTCGAGCGTGGCGAGGACGTGCGGCACGGCCGACTGCATCCCGAAGCTGACGCGGGTGAAGCCCGCCTCGGCCAGCGCGCGGAGGTAGGAGGCGTCGACGGAGTCCGGGTTCGCCTCGGTGGTGATCTCGGCGTCGGGCGCGACCCCGAATTGAGTGCGGAGGCCGTCCAGCATCCGCACCAAGTCGCCGGCGGGCAGGAGGGTGGGCGTCCCGCCGCCGAAAAAGACCGTGCGGGCGGGGCGCCGGGGCAGGCCCGCGCGCTCGAGCACCTCGGCACCGAGAGCCATCTCGGTGATCGCCTCGTCGGCGTAGTCCTGCTGCTTCGCCCCGCGGAGCTCGGTCGCCGTGTAGGTGTTGAAGTCGCAGTACCCGCAGCGGACCCGGCAGAACGGCACGTGCACGTAGAGGCCGAGGTCGCGCTGCTCCACGCCGTCGACGACGGACGCGGGCAGTCCGCCGTCGAGCGGAGCAGGATCGGCGATCGGGAGGGCGCTCCCCACGTCAGCTGACGCGCGCCGGCAGCAGCGCGCGCAGGTACTTGGCGACCTGGCGCTTCTGCACGGCGCGCAGCACCGGCGCGCCCAAGCGGTAGAGGCGGGTGGAGGGACGCGAGAAGACCCGGATGACGAGCCAGACCGAGTCGTCCGCGCGCTTCTCGACGACGAAGGACTCCTCGCCGCTCTCGGGGTGGCCCTCGAGGGTGCCGTAGGCGAAGCCGACCTGGTCGGGCTCGTCGACGACGTAGACCACGCGGACCGGGGCGTCGAAGACGCGGCCGAGCAGGGTCACGCGGAGCACGGCGGTCACGCCGGCGGTGATGTAGGGGGTGCCGTCGGGAGCGAAGTGCTCCTCCGTCGGCCGGCTGACGAGGTCGATCGGGGTGCCCGCGGCGTCGAAGTTGACGCCGGTGTACTGCACGCCGCTGCCGCTGGTGATATCGGTCACCTCGATGCCGCTGCCGCGCTGCACGCCCCAGGTCATCAGGGAGGCGGTGGTGATGGCGAAGCGCTCGTCGCCCGAGCCGAGACGGGCCTCGAAGCGCTCGGCCGTGAAGCCGTCCGGCGGATACTCGAGCAGGTCGGGTGCCAGAGTGCCGCCGACGGCCGCGTAGGTGACCTGCGGCTGGCCCTCGAAGTTGGAGCGGCGGATGCTCACGTCCCGACCTTCTTCCCGGACTCCTCGAGCGCGGCGCGCGTCGAGTCCGCGCGCCGGGTGGTGCTGTCCATCCGACCCAGCGTATCCGACCGTCGGCGTCCCGAGCCGGGAACGACCGAGGGCCCTCCCCCGCCGGAGCGGGAGGAGGGCCCTCGTCGTGGTGCGGGTCGGGTCAGCTGCAGGGAGTCAGCTTCGCGACGGCGTCGGACAGGGTGCCGGTGCCGCCGAGGAGGACGACGCTCGTCGCTCCGCCGGCCTTGATGTCCTGCAGCACCTTGACCGGCACGCAGGTCGGGGGCACGGCGAAGAGGGGGCTCCCCGTAAGCCCGGCGGCCGCGGCTCCGGCCAGGGCGTCGGGGAAGTTCTCTCCGGTGGCCAGGAACACGGTCTTCGACCCGCGGGGGAAGGCCGCCAGGTTGAGCTGCTCCGAGGTGTCGTAGCGGTCGACCCCGCCGATGCGGTTGACGACCGGTCCGGCCGGCACCGTGAGGGAGTTCTGGATGCCGGCGCTGACCGACAGCTCGGATCCCGCGATGGTGAGCACCGGCGGCCGGAGCCGCGTCAGGATCCCGACAGTGGTCGGGTCGGCCGCCGGGAGGCCGCCGTTCACGAGGACGACGGGGGCGGAGTTCTTGCCCGCGGCGGCGGTGGCGCTGAGCGCGTCGGGGAACTTCTCGCCGGTCGCGAGCCAGGCCCCCTTCGGCGAGGTGCCGAAGGCGCTCTCGATGATCTTCCGCGACGTGTCGTAGCGGTCGGTGCCTCCGAGGCGGAAGACCCTCCCGTTCGCGTACTGGCCGAGGTCGGTCGCGAGGGCGTCGCTGACGCTGAGGTCGGAGCCGACGACGACGATCCGCTGGGGCTTGAGACGGGTGAGCTCGTCGCGCACGACCTGGCTCACAGAGTCGCGGTCGACCAGGAGGAGCGGGCCGCCCTGCTTCGCGGCGGCGGGACCGGCGCTGAGCGCGTCGGGGAAGTTCGCGCCGGTGGCGATGTAGACGACGGGGACGCCGGGGGTGTCGAAGGTCGCCTTCGAGATCTCGACGGCGGTGCCCTGGCGATCGGTGCCCGCGAGGCGGGTCACCGTCGGACCGTTGCCAGGGGTCGGCCCGGTGGTCGGCGGAGTCGTCGACGCGACGACCCTGAGGGGCACCCGGACGACGAAGGCGGAGCCCGCCGGCTGCTCGACACCGCGGCCGGCTCCCGTGACGCGGATGGAGGGAGCGCCCGTGAGCGAAGTGTCGCCGAAGTTCTGGTACCGGTCGTAGAAGTCCTGGTTCGGCTTCACCGCGACCGACGAGCCGTCGTCGAGGACCTTAGCGGGGGCGGTGAGCGCCGGGGTGCCGTCCGTTCCGACGGTGGCCCGGACGGAGGTGCCGAAGAAGCCGGGCACGCCCGTCTCGACGACGACGACGTCGCCGGCGCCCGCGTCGGTCAGGCTGCCGCCGCCGGCCCAGAAGACGCCGTCGTGGCGGGTCGAGCTCGGAGTGGTCGCGGACAGGTCGACCACGGCCGCGTCCTCGCCGCTCGCCGGAGCGACGGTCAGGCCGGCGGTGACGCTGAGGTCGAAGCCCGTCGTGGACTCGAGCGCCGGGGGGACGTAGGCGTCGTCCGCCTGCGGCGCCTCCGCGGTGAGGTCGAGCCTCACCGCGGGCTTCTCGAACGAGCCCACCGTGCGCTCGAGCGGGATCTCGATGGTGTTGGCGGCGGCGTCTACAGCCGAGGAGCCCGACACGAAGTCGGCATCGCTGGTGCTGAGGCGCCAGTCCACGGTCTCGTACCCCGGGTGCGACCACTCCGTGAACCCGGCGGACGCGCTCGCGGCCGGGAGCTCGACGGTGATGGTCTCCGCGTCGGAGGAGACGGACAGGCCCTTCGCGACGCCGAACTGGTCGATGTCCTCCCAGACGAAGGGCGCGGGCGACGCCTGCACCTCACGGCTCGCGGCTGATGCGGGTGCGGCGGCGACGAGCGATCCCGCCGTCACCGCTGCGACGCCCAGCAGCGCCGCCCCCGATCTGATCCAGTGCTTCCTCGTGCGTGCAGAGTCCACGGGCTTCCCCCTTGATCGTGATGAGAGGGCCGACCGTCGACGCTCCAGCCCCCGAGCGGATCGTCCTCGATCCGCAGCCGCGTCCAGCGCTCGAAAGCTACCTGGGAAGTGATCGGCGCCGCAATGGCCCCTCACCGCAGGTCCCCTCTCGGGGGGTGCGCCTCCGCTGGAGGAGTCCTACTTCTTGTCCTTGGTCTCGACGTCACCCGAGAGCGCGGCGATGAACGCCTCCTGGGGGACCTCGACGCGGCCGACCATCTTCATCCGCTTCTTGCCCTCCTTCTGCTTCTCAAGGAGCTTGCGCTTGCGCGTGATGTCGCCGCCGTAGCACTTGGCCAGGACGTCCTTGCGCATCGCGCTGATCGACTCGCGGGCGATGATCCGGGCGCCGATGGCGGCCTGGATCGGCACCTCGAACTGCTGCCGCGGGATCAGCTTGCGCAGGCGCCCCGTCATCAGCACGCCGTAGGCGTAGGCCTTCTCCCGGTGCACGATCGCGCTGAACGCGTCGACCTGCTCGCCCTGCAGCAGGATGTCGACCTTCACGAGGTCGGCCTCCTGGGAGCCGGCGGGCTCGTAGTCGAGCGAGGCGTAGCCGGCGGTCTTGGACTTGAGGTTGTCGAAGAAGTCGAAGACGATCTCGCCGAGGGGCATGTGGTAGCGGATCTCGACCCGGTCCTCGCCCAGGTACTCCATGCCGATCAGGGTCCCGCGGCGGCTCTGGCAGAGCTCCATGATCGTGCCGACGTAGTCCTTCGGCGCGAGGATCGCGGCCTTGACGATCGGCTCCGTGACGGCGGCGATCTTGCCGACGGGGAACTCGCTCGGGTTCGTGACGGTGACGGTCTTCTTGTCCTCCGTCGAGACCTCGTAGATGACCGAGGGCGCCGTGGTGATGAGGTCGAGACCGAACTCGCGCTGCAGGCGCTCGGTGATGATCTCGAGGTGCAGGAGGCCGAGGAACCCGCAGCGGAAGCCGAAGCCGAGCGCCACCGACGTCTCGGGCTCGTAGACGAGCGCCGCGTCCGAGAGCTTGAGCTTGTCGAGGGCCTCGCGCAGGTCCGGGTAGTCGCTGCCGTCGATCGGGTACAGGCCCGAGAACACCATCGGGAGCGGCTCGGTGTAGCCGGGCAGCGCCTGCGTCGCGGGCTTGGACGCCGTGGTGACGGTGTCGCCGACCTTCGACTGGCGCACGTCCTTCACACCGGTGATCAGGTAGCCCACCTCGCCGACCGCAAGACCCTGCGTCGCGACGGGCTCGGGGCTCGACACGCCGATCTCGAGGATCTCGTGCGTGGCGCGGGTCGACATCATCTGGATCTTCTCGCGCGGCGAGAGCTTGCCGTCGATCATCCGGACGTAGGTGACGACCCCGCGGTAGGCGTCGTACACGGAGTCGAAGATCATGGCGCGCGCAGGGGCGGAGGGGTCGCCGACGGGCGGCGGGATGAGCTCGGTGACGCGGTCGAGCAGCGCCTCGACGCCCATGCCGGTCTTGCCGGAGACGCGGAGGACGTCGTCCGGGTCGCCGCCGATCAGGCTCGCGAGCTCCTTCGCGTACTTCTCGGGATCCGCGGCCGGCAGGTCGATCTTGTTCAGGACCGGGATGATCGTGAGGTCGTTCTCGAGCGCGAGGTAGAGGTTCGCGAGCGTCTGGGCCTCGATGCCCTGCGCCGCGTCGACCAGGAGGATCGCGCCCTCGCAGGCCGCCAGCGAGCGGCTGACCTCGTAGGAGAAGTCGACGTGGCCCGGAGTGTCGATCATGTTCAGGGCGAACGTGCGCCCGTCGCGCTCCCACGGCATCCGCACGGCCTGCGACTTGATCGTGATGCCGCGCTCGCGCTCGATGTCCATGCGGTCGAGGTACTGCGCGCGCATCGCCCGGTCCTCGACGACACCCGTGATGCCGAGCATCCGGTCGGCGAGGGTGGACTTGCCGTGGTCGATGTGGGCGATGATGCAGAAGTTGCGGATGGACGCCGGATCGGTCGCGGCGGGCTCGAGCCCGGAGTGTGCACGTGGAGACATCGTGGGACCAGTGTCCCACGCCCGGCGGCGGAGGCCGGGACCGGCGGCTACAGATCGAGTCCGTAGGTGCGGGTGGGCTCGACGCCGGGCGGGTTCTCCCGCTCGCCGAGGCGGACGAAGCCCATGCTCTCGTAGAGGGCGTGCGCGGTGGTCATCAGCGTGCCGCTGTTCATCACGACCCGCTGGAGGCCCCGCTCAGCGGCGAGCATCACGACGAACTCCGTGAGCAGCCGCCCGAGACCCCGCCCGCGTGCCTCCGGGGCGACGGCGAGCAGCCGCCAGTCCAGCTCGCCGGGGCGCCCGAGCTCGTACAGGTTCGCGCCCGGGCGCGCAGTGGTGACCGTGGCGAGGATCCGCCCGTCGCCCTCGACGGCGACCCAGACCTCGCCCTCGACGTCGTGCCGGGCGACCGCTGCGACGTCGGCGGCGTACTCCTCCCCCAGCTCGTAGTCGTGGGCGTAGGCGGCGAGCCGCAGGCGCGAGACCTCGTCGTACTCCTGGGCCCGGACGCGCCGGACCAGCACCTCGGCAGCGCTCATCCGCGCACCGGGGCCGGGAGGGCGCGCAGCCCGTGCTCGAGCGCGGCGGGATCCGCGGCGAGGCAGACGCGGATCCAGCCCTCGCCGGTGCGGCCGAAGGCGCTGCCGGGAGCGACGGCGACGAGGGTCTCGAGGAGGAACGACTCGACCCAGGAGGCGACGTCCCCTCCGGTCGCGTGCGCCATGTCGATCCACAGGTAGAACGCGCCCTCGGGCTCGCGGTAGGCGATCCCCCGCTCGTCGAGCACGCCGGTCGCGAGCCGCAGGTTGGCGAGGTAGTGGTCGGAGGCGGCGGCCACCGCGTCCTGCGGCCCGGTCAGAGCGGCGAGGGCGGCGCGCTGGTCCGGAGTGGCGACGCAGCTGATCGCCGCCTCCTGCACCGTGACCATGATCGACGTGACGCCGGGAGGCGTCACGAGGTAGCCGACGCGGACGCCGGTCATCGCGTAGGTCTTCGAGAAGGAGAAGACGCTGAGGACGCGGTCGGCGTCGTCCCCGCGCTCCTGCGCGATCGCCGCGAGGCTCACGTGCGGGCGCCCGTAGGTGAAGTACTCGTAGACCTCGTCGCTGAGCACCCACAGGTCGTGGCGCCGGGCGATGTCGAGCAGGCGCTCGAGGACCTCCCTCGGGAACACCACGCCGAGCGGGTTGGACGGGCTGTTGACGATCAGGACGCGGGTCCGGTCGGTGATCAGGCGCTCGACCTCCTCGGGATCGGGGAGGAAGGCGTTCTCAGCGCGCAGCGTGTACGGCACGGGGACGGCGCCGATGGTCCGCGCGTTGGTCGTGAAGACGGTGTAGCCCGGGTCGGGGATGAGCACCTCGTCGCCGGGCCCGAGCAGGAGCGTCATCGCCTGGTGCAGCGCCTGCGTGGCGCCGACGGTCACCCAGACATGCTCGACGTCCGCCTCGATGCCGTTGTCTCGCGCCAGCTTCTCCACGATGGCCCGCCGGAGCTCGGGGACGCCGCCGTTGGGCCCGTAGCGGGTGTCGTCGGCCGCCCACGCCGCCCGGGCCGCCTCGATGATGTGCGGCGCGGTCGGCACGTCGGGCTCGCCCACCGCGAGGAGCGTCACTCCGTCGAGCCGCAGCGCGATCTCGAACAGGTGGCGGATGCCCGAGGGCGGCACCGCGGAGAGGTGATCGGCGAGACGGGGCACCGGCGTCACGTTACCGGCGGGCCCGGACCGCGAGACGCCACGGCGGTCCGCCTCCCCCGGCGTGTCGTCCCGGCGGCCCCGACCCGGACGGCGCCGCCTCCGCGGGCGCGGCGCGGTTGAAGGGTGACGACGGGTGCGCTAAAGTTCCTTGTTGGCTTGCGCTCCCCCTCCGGACACCCGGCAGGCGTGGAGTGATCAGAAGCCGGCGACCTCCAGTCGCACCGCAGGGCGTTCAGACGCCCGCGGAAGGGGCACTCCGTCGAGTAGCCGGCTGCACACACGCACATCCGAGAAGAAGGTAATCCACGTGGCAAACATCAAGTCGCAGATCAAGCGCAACCTCACCAACAAGAAGGCGAACGAGCGCAACAAGGCCGTCAAGAGCGAGCTGAAGACCGCCATCCGCTCGGTCCACACCGCCATCGCCGCCGGCGACACCGAGAAGGCCGGCACCGCCCTCGCCTTCGCCGCCAAGAAGCTCGACAAGGCCGCCAGCAAGGGCGTCATCCACAAGAACCAGGCCGCGAACCGCAAGTCGGCCATCGCGAAGCAGGTCGCCGCGCTGTAGTACTGCGCGAAGCTGCAACGACGAAGGGTCCGGCCTCTGGCCGGGCCCTTCGTCGTTTCCGCTTCGCGGTCGACGGGCTCCTCGTGCCTCGTCGCCCGTCGCGCAGTCGGCTTCCGCGCTTGGTTGCGGTGGGAGGAGCGGGTTCCGTTCCGGGTACGTCGATCCGCTGACACGCGGATCGCCGGTGACCCTGCGAGGGCATCGTCCGGCTCTCGATCGGCTGCGGCCCGGTCGGCTACCGCGGAGGGTCGCGGTGGGAGGAGCGTCCTGCGTTCCGGGTACGACGATCCGCTGACACGCGGATCGCCGGTGACCCGCACCGATCTCGACGGGCTTCTCGTGCCTCGTCGCCCGTCGCGCAGTCGGCTTCCGCGCATGGTTGCGGTGGGAGGAGCGGGTTCCGTTCCGGGTACGACGATCCGCTCGCACGCGGATCGCCGGTGACCCTGCGAGGTCGTTGTCCGACTCTTCGTCGGCCGCGGTGCGAGCCTGCGAGCGGAGGTGAACCCTTCGCTGCTGGTCGAGCAGCCGCGGAGCGGCGTATCGAGACCCGCCGAGGACGAGGTCGGTGCGGATCGCGGGCGCAGGGTCTTTCGGGCGGGTCAGAGGCCCCGGGCGGAGACGACGGAGACCATGCGCTCGAGGGCGTACACGGGGTCGCGGGTGGCGCCCTTCACGTTCGCGTCGGCGTCGGCGACCGTCAGGATCGCGGTGCCGAGGCCCTCGCCGGTCCAGCCCTGCAGGTCGCGCCGGGCCCGGTCCACCTGCCACGGAGCGAGGCCCAGACGCGAGGCGACCTGACCCGAGCCCTCGCGCGAGCCGGCGACCTTCGCCATGGTCCGCAGCTTGCTCGCGAACGCGGCGACGATCGGTACCGGGTCGGCACCGGAGGCGAGGGCGTGGCGGAGCCCGAGCAGCGCCTCGCCGTGACGGCCCGCGATCGCCGAGTCGGCGACGGTGAAGGCCGTGGTCTCGACGCGGCCGCCGTAGTACTTCGCGACGGTCGCCTCGGTGATCTCGCCGGTGACGTCGGACAGCAGCTGCTGGCACGCCGACGCGAGCTCGTCGAGGTCGTCGGAGAAGGCAGACACCAGGGCTCGGACGGCACCGGTGGTCGCCGTGCGGCCGGCGGTGCGGAACTCGGCGATCGCGAAGTCGACCTTGTCGCTCTCGCGCTTGAGCTCGGCGCAGACGATCTCGATGCCGCCGCCCGTGCCCGAGCGGATGGCGTCGAGGAGCTTCTTGCCCCGGTTGCCGCCGCCGTGGCGGAGCACCAGGGTCGCCCCGTCCGCGGGCGCCGAGAGGTAGTCGAGGGTCTCGAGGAGGAACGCGTCCGTGCACTTCTCGACGTTCGAGACGCGGATGAGGCGGGGCTCGTCGAAGAGGGACGGGCTCGCGAGCGTCAGCAGCTCCCCCGGCGCGTAGCCGCCGGCGTCGATGTCGCTGACCTCGAGGCTCGGATCCTCGGCCCGGAGGAACTCGCGGAGGAAGCGCAGCGCGCGGTCGGCGAGGAACTGCTCCGGGCCGGTGATCAGCACGATCGGCGCCGGCCGGGTCTGGTTCCAGGCGAGCTGCGGGATCGCCGCCTTCGAGGGCGCTGCCTTCGCGCGCGCCGGGGCCCTGCCTGCCATGCCGTGTCCTTCCGTGCCGCGCCCGTCCGAGCGCCCTCCACCCTACGGCCCGCTCACGGCGCCCCGAGGACGCCGCGGGAGCCGTCGCGCCGCTCACCCAGACCGCGATCCCGTCGCTGCGGGACGCGAGCACGACCGTACCCTCGACATCCGACCTCAGCGCCTCGACCCCGCGCTCGGCCAGCAGAGCGAGGAGCGACGGATTCGGATGTCCGTAGTCGTTCTCCGCCCCGACGGAGATCAGCCCGACGCTCGCGCCGAGCGCGTCGTAGAGGGCGGGCGACTGGTCGGCGGAGCCGTGATGCGCGACCTTGACGACGTCGACCCGGCCGACCGGCAGCCGGGAGACGCGTCCCTGCTCCTGCTCGCCGAGGTCGCCCAGGAGCGCGACGGAGAGCGGGCCGCCGCGGGCGTCCGGGCCGATGTCGACCCGGAGGGTCACGCTCGCCTCGTTCCCCCGCAGCGCGCTCCGCCGCTCCGGCCACTCGACCCGCCAGCGCAGCGAGCCGAGCGCGCCGCTGTCGCCGCGGACCGCCTCCTGCACGGCGACCCCCGCGCCGGTGAGCGCCGCCCGGTCGCGCTCGTCGTCGCGGCCCGCGGCGGGCCCGACGAGCGCGGCGTCGGTCCGTCCGAGGACGGCCTGGAGCCCGCCGACGTGGTCGAGGTCGTAGTGCGTCAGCACCAGCAGCGGGATCCGGTCCACTCCCATCAGGCGGAGGCAGGCCTCGAGCGGTGCGGGCTCGGGCCCCGTGTCGACGAGCAGCACGCCCGCGTCTCCGCGGAGGAGGACCGCGTCGCCCTGCCCGACGTCGCACATCGCGACACGCCAGTCCTCGGGAACCGAGGCGGCGCGGAGGAGCGGCGTGGCGACGGTGGTGCCGCCGGCGGCGGCGATCGCGCACGCCAGCCCGACGGCGGCGACCCGGCGCACCCGCGCGAGCCGCGGCGACTGCGTGACCAGCACGAGGGCGAGCAGGGTCAGCACGGTGAGCGCGAGCGCTCCTCCCACGCCGGGCCACCAGGCGATCCTCGGGGCGGGCCACGAGTCGACGGCGCGGGCGATCGAGGCGATCCACCAGGCGGGGACGGCGGCGAGCCGGATCGCAGCGTCGGCGGCTCCGGGCCACCAGGGGGCGAGCAGGCAGCCGATGAGCCCAAGCCCGGTCGCGGCGGGTGCCGCGGGCTCGGCGAGCAGGTTGGCGAGCACTCCGTACACCGGCACCGACGGGTCCACGAGCAGCAGCACGGGCTGGCAGGCGAGCTGCGCCGCGGTCGGCACCGCGAGCAGCAGGGCGAGAGGCCGGGGCAGCACTCGACCGAGAGCGCCCGCGATCGGCTCGGCGAGCAGCAGGAGTCCGGCGGTGGCGAGGACGGACAGCACGAAGCCGAGCCTCCCCGCGATCGAGGGGTCGGCGGCCACGAGCACGACGACGGTCGCGAGCAGGGCGGGCACAGCCGCTCCGGAGCGACGCCCGAGCCGCGCGAGGAGGACCACCGTCGCCATCACGGCGGCCCGCACCACGCTCGGCTCGGGGGTCACCAGCACCACGAAGCCGGCGAGCAGGGCGAGGGCGGCGACGGTCCGGAGAGGGCGCCCGGCGCCGAGGAGCGCCGCGATCGTCCAGCCGGCGACCACCACCACGGCGCAGTTGGCGCCCGAGACGGCGGTCAGGTGGGTGAGCGACGCGGTGCGCATCGCCTCCTCGAGCCCCGCGTCGAGCGCGGACGTGTCGCCGGTCGCGAGGCCCGGCAGCAGCCCCGCCACGTCGCCGCCGACCAGCGCCGCGCGCTCGAGGAAGCGCGAGCGCAGCACCTCCGCGACGGCCGCCGCTCCCCCGGGACCGCGCCGGTCCTCGACGGACGCCGCCCTCAGCATCGTCGCCTCGCCGACGGGCCCCTCCTGCGCCGCAGCGCGCGCCTCCAGGTCGAGCTCGGCGCCCACCGGCAGCCGACCGCCGGGATCGGCGAGCAGCACGCGCACGGGGGCCGCGGTCGACGCGTCTCCCACCCGCAGCGCCGTCGCGTCGAACCACACTCCCCCGGTCGCGAGCGGTCGGGCACCCGTATCGACGCGCACGGTGACCGGGGTGAGGGCGCGATCCTCCTGGGCCTCCCTCAGCGACGCCGGGTGGTCACCGGGCGCCGCGGCGACCACGGAGGTGAGGGCGAGGGCGGCACCCGCGCCCCCGACGAGCACCGCTCCGACCAGCCGCCCGCCGAGGCCGCGCCGGAGCAGGACGCACGCCGCCCCGAGCAGCACCCAGCCCGCGGCGCACCACGAGAGGCCCCCGTCGAGCACTGCCGCGACCGGCAGCATCCCGGCCGCCCACGCGGTGGTCCAGGCGGCCACCGCTGCCGGCAGGAGCCGCAGGTCCGCCGCCCGCACGCTCCTCACGGCGCGACCTGGTCGCGGAACGCGGCGAGCGTCTTCTCGCCGATCCCGGGGACCTCGAGCAGCTGGTCGACGGAGGAGAACTGGCCGTTCGCCTCCCGGTGGGCGACGATCTTCTTCGCGGTCGCCGGGCCGATCTCGGGCAGCTCCTCCAGCTGGGCCGCCGTCGCCGTGCTCAGGCTCAGCACGGATCCGGCGGCGGAGGCTCCTCCTGGAGCGGCCCCGCCCGGAGCCGCTCCCGCCGCGGCCGGCGCCGCTCCCACGGCCGGCACGACGATCTGCTCGCCGTCCACGAGCCTCCGGGCCAGGTTGACCGCCGCGCGCTCCGCCGACTCCTGGAACCCTCCGGCGGCGGCGACCGCGTCCGCCACCCGCGCCTCCGGCGACAGGACGTACAGCCCCGGAGAGGCGACCTCGCCGGCCACGTGAACGTACAGCGACTCGACCGCCGCAGCAGCGGGCGCGCTCGTCGACACGGCGGGCTCCAGGACCCGCTCATGACCGCTCGACCGCGCTCCCGCGAGCAGCACCGCGACCACCGCGGCGCCGATGACGAGCACGACCGCCGCTCCCACTCCCACGCGCCAGCGCGGGCGGGCGCGGCGGGGCCGCAGCAGCGCCGTCAACTGCTCGTCGTCCGTCCCGCTGGTCTCTGGCATCCGCCGACGGTAGGACCCGCGTCACCGCCCGGAGCGGCCGCCGACACCGATCCGGGGACAGCCCGCCGGATCGCCTCCCTGTGGAGGAGAGAGCAGCACCGGCGCAGGACGGACGACGGGGCCCCTCCTGCGAGAGGAGGAGCCCCGTCGGGACGGATCGGCGGCTAGACCGCCTTCGTCACCAGGTTCACCAGGCGCGGCGCCCGCACGATCGCCTTCACGACCTCGCGGCCGACGAGAGCCCGGGCGACGCCGGCCGTGGCCCGCGCCTTCTCCTCGAGCTCGTCGGAGGAGATCTTCGGCGAGACCTCGAGCCGGTCGCGGACCTTGCCGTCGACCTGCAGGATCGCCGTGACCTTCTCCTCGACCAGCAGCGACGGGTCGGCCTTGCGCCACAGCGCGTGCGCGACGGTGCCCTCGTAGCCCAGACGGTGCCACATGTCCTCGGCCGTGTACGGCGCGAACAGGTTGAGAGCCATCGCGACCACCTCGACCGCCTCGCGGACCGCGGGGTCCCCGGCCCCGGCACCCGAGTCGACGACCTTGCGGGTCGCGTTGACGAGCTCCATCAGCCGCGCGACCACGACGTTGAACTTGAACGCCTCGATCAGCGACGGGGACTCCGCGAGGAAGCGGTGGGTCTGGCGGCGCAGAGCCGCGTCGCCCGACTTCCACTCGACGTCGGGCCTCGAGGTGACGTCCTTCGCCAGGCGCCAGGCGCGGGCGAGGAACTTCGCGCTGCCGCCGGGCGAGACGTCGGCCCAGTCGATGTCGTCCTCGGGCGGGCCGGCGAACGCCATCGTCAGGCGCACGGCGTCGACGCCGAACTCGTCCAGCTGGTCCGAGAGGCGGACGATGTTGCCCTTCGACTTCGACATCGCCGCGCCGTCCATCTGAACCATGCCCTGGTTGAGCAGCGCCGTGAAGGGCTCCGTGAACGACACGTAGCCCAGGTCGAACAGCACCTTGGTGATGAAGCGCGCGTACAGCAGGTGCAGGATCGCGTGCGTCACGCCTCCGACGTACTGGTCGACGGGCGCCCACTTCTCGGCGAGCTTCGGATCGAAGGCCTGCGTGTCGTCCTTCGGCGAGAGGAAGCGGAGGAAGTACCACGAGGAGTCGACGAAGGTGTCCATCGTGTCCGGGTCGCGGCGCGCGGGCGAGCCGTCCACCGGGTGCGGCACGTTCACCCAGTCCTCCGCCGCTCCGAGCGGCGACGAGCCCTTCGGCTGCAGGTCGAGGCCGTCGGTGGAGGGCAGGACGACGGGCAGCTGGTCCTCGGGAACCGGCACGAGCTCGCCGTCGGCTCCGTGGATGATCGGGATGGGGGTGCCCCAGTAGCGCTGACGCGAGATCAGCCAGTCGCGCAGGCGGTAGTTCTTGGCCGAGCGGCCGCGGCCGCGCTCCTCGAGCATCCTGATGACGCGCTCGATGGCGGTGCGCTTGGAGAGCCCGTCGAGCGGCCCGGAGTTGATCAGGCGGCCGTCGCCGGTCAGCGCCTCGCCGGTCGTGGCGGGGTCGAGCGAGTACTCCTTCTCGAGCGCGGCCAGCTCCTCCGGGTCCTCCGGGATGACCGGGATCGCCCCGGTGACGGAGGCGTTGGTGTCGACGACCACGCGCACGGGCAGGTCGAAGGCGCGGGCGAAGTCGAGGTCGCGCTGGTCGTGCGCAGGCACGGCCATGACGGCTCCGTGGCCGTAGTCGGAGAGGACGTAGTCGGCGGCCCAGATCGGCAGCCGCTCGCCGTTCACGGGGTTCACCGCGTAGCGGCCGAGGAACACGCCGGTCTTGGGGCGGTCGGCGGTCAGGCGCTCGATCTCGCTCGACTTCTGCACCGTCTCGAGGTAGCTGCGGAACGCGTCGCGGATCGCGGGCTCGGAGCCCTCGACCAGCTCGGAGGCGAGGTCGGAGTCGGGCGCGACGACCATGAAGGTCGCCCCGTAGAGCGTGTCGGGGCGCGTGGTGAAGACGGTGACGCGCTCGTCGCGGCCCTCGATCTCGAACTCGACGTCGGCGCCGATGGAGCGGCCGATCCAGTTGCGCTGCATGGCGATGACCTTCGACGGCCAGGACCCCTCGAGCTGGTTCAGGTCGTCGAGCAGGCGGTCGGCGTAGTCGGTGATCTTGAAGTACCACTGCGTGAGCTTCTTCTTGACCACGACCGCGCCGGAGCGCTCGGAGGTGCCGTCCGCCAGGACCTGCTCGTTCGCCAGGACCGTCTGGTCCACCGGGTCCCAGTTGACCCAGCTGTCCTTGCGGTAGGCGAGGCCCTTCTCGTACATCTTGAGGAACAGCCACTGGTTCCACTTGTAGTACTCGGGGTCGGAGGTGTGCAGCACGCGGTCCCAGTCGAAGGACGCGGCGTAGCGCTTCATCGAGCGCTTCTGCTGCTCGATGTTGTCGTAGGTCCAGGTGACCGGGTTCAGCCCGCGCTTGATCGCGGCGTTCTCGGCGGGCAGGCCGAAGCTGTCCCAGCCGATCGGGTGGAGGACGTTGAAGCCCTGCTGGCGCCAGTAGCGCGCGATCACGTCTCCGAGCGCGTACGCCTCGGCGTGGCCCATGTGCAGGTCGCCCGAGGGGTACGGGAACATGTCGAGCACGTACTTGCGGGGGCGCTTGTCCTCGGGGTCGTCCGTCGCGAACGGGCGCGTCTCCTCCCAGATCGGGAGCCACTTCTCCTGGAGCGCTCGGAAGTCGTAGCGCTCCTCGTCGCTCGCGCCGGTCTGCCGGGAGGTGTCTTCTGCCACAGGTGCTTCTCACTTCTGAAGGAGGGGGAGAACGCGCACGCGTGGGCGGCTGCGTTCGACCATCAACCCTACTGGCCCCGCGCGCACGGCAGACGAACGCGGCGCCCGCTCACTCCTCGGCGGCGCCCAGCACCGCGAGGAGCGCCCGCGCCTTCAGCCGCGTCTCCTCGACCTCCTCCTCCGGCACCGAGAGCGCGGTGATGCCGCCGCCGGTCCCCAGGCGGGCGCGCTCGCCGTCGAGCACGAGGGTGCGGATGGTCATCGCGAGGTCCAGCGAGCCGTCCGAGCCCAGGCGGCCGAAGGCGCCGGAGTAGACGCCGCGGGGACCGCCCTCCCACTCCCGCAGCAGCTCCACCGCCCGGCGCTTGGGCGCTCCCGTCATCGAGCCGGCCGGGAAGAGGGCTGCGATCAGCTGGGCGATCCCGACGCCCGGCGCGCGGCGGGCCGAGACCTCGCTGACCAGCTGGTGGACGTGCGGGTAGCTCTCCACCTCGAGCAGGCGGTCGACGACGACGGAGCCGGGGGCGGCGATCCGGGCGAGGTCGTTGCGGACGAGGTCCACGATCATCACGTTCTCGGCCCGCTCCTTCACGCTCGACACGAGCTCGTCCCGGAGCGCGCGGTCCTCGTCGGCGTCCCGGCCCCGGGGGCGCGTGCCCTTGATGGGATGCGTGGCGACGCGTCCATCGGCCCCGCCGGTGAGGAACCGCTCGGGCGAGGCGCTGACGAGCGCGAGCGGGCCGAGGCGGATCAGCCCGCCGTGATGGCTCGGGCTGGAGCGGCGGAGGCGACGGTACGCCTCGACCGGATCGAACCGGCCCTCGACGACGATCTCGTCGGTGAGGCAGAGCTGGTAGGCGTCCCCCGCGCGGATGGCCTCCTGGCAGCGGCCGATCAGCGCCGTGTACTCGGCGGCGGAGTGACGGCGGACCGGGACGCCGGCGGGCTCGGGATCCGCGGGGTCCGCGGGTGCGAGCGCGCCGACGAGCTCGAGCAGGCGCACGGTGAGCTCCTGCGCGTCTCCCGTGGCGACCAGGCGGACGGTCCGGGTGCCGTGGTCGAACTCGAGCACGGGGTCGCCCCGGAGCAGGGCGAGGGCCGGCGGATCCGCGGGGCCGGTCGGCGCCGAGGGCAGGGAGACGGAGGCGGCTCCCGCCTCGTAGGAGATCCAGCCGTAGCGGCCGAGCGCGCGGTCGCCCGCGGGGGCCTCGTCGTCGACCGCGGCGAGCGCCGCCGCCACGTCGCCGCCGGCCTCGACGAGGAGCACGTCCTCGCGGGCGCACGCCCCGAGGTAGGAGCGGCCGCTCGTCGCTCCGAGGCCCGAGTCGAGCCAGAACGACGCCTCGGCCGTGGCGAACAGGGCGTGGTGCGCGAGCTCCGGATCGACCCAGGGCAGCTCGACCGAGCGGACGTGCCGATCCTCCGAGACCACTGGGCTAGCGTAGGCGGTCGTGGACGGCGAGCAGGTTCGGGAGTGGGACGGGCGGGCCCTGACGAGCGTTCCCGAGCCGCCCGGCACCTCCCTGGACGCGGCCGACTCCTGGCTGGTGGACGAGGGACGCGTCCGCGGGCTCGACCTGCACCGCGAGCGGTTCGCCGCCTCCGTCGCCTCGGCGGGCGGGCACCCGGACGTCGAGCCGTTCCTCCACGCCGCGATCGCCGCCCTGCCCCGCGAGGGCCGCTCCTTCCCCCGCGTCGAGCTCTCGGGAGGCGCCCTGCGGCTCCGGCTGCGATCCGCCCCGCCGACGACCCGCTCCGTGGTGCTGTGGACGAGCCCCGTGGATCCGCGCCGGACACCGTCCTGGAAGGGGCCGGACATCGCACGTCTCGCCCTCCTGCGGACGCGCGCGCACGCCGCGGGAGCGGACGAGGCCGTGCTGCTCGACGCCGAGGGCGCCGTCATCGACGGAGCGAGCAGCGCGATCCTGTGGTGGCTGGGCGACGCGCTGGTCGTCCCTCCGGCGACGAGCACCCGCGTGCGCAGCGTGACGGCTCGCACCGTCTCGGTGCTCGCCGGCGCGCTCGGCGTGGACGTGATCGAGGCCCCGGCCGAGCCGGAGTCGCTCGAGGGCCGTGAGGTCTGGACGGCCAACGCCCTGCACGGTCTGCGGCTGGCGACCGCCTGGGCGGACGGACCGGCGCTCGCCGCGGAGCCGGGCCGCCTGGACGCCTGGCGGAAGCGGCTGGACGCTCTCAGGCGGCCTCTCCCAGCGCTCTGACCCGCGGAGGACCTCAGCTCCCGCGCGTCCCCCAGACGGAGGGCCCCCGTTCCGGTCTCACTCGTGCGTCCGCCGTGCGAGCATCGAGTACCCCCTCTTCCGGCCCCCGCCGGCCACTCGAGAAAGTCCTGCGATGACGCGTTCCCCCTCCCCCCGCC
>NZ_PSWG01000028.1:0-30998 GCF_002931195.1 Rathayibacter sp. AY1C2
CCGCGATCACCCAGGAGACCCTGAGCGTCTCGGGCATCCTCCTGGCCAAGAGCTTCGGCCGCCAGGAGTCGGAGGTGACGCGCTACGCCGACGAGAACGGCCGCCAGATCGAGCTCCAGGTGCGGCAGCAGATGTCCGGCCAGTGGTTCTTCGCGATGGTGCAGATCTTCCTCTCCGTCATCCCCGTGATCGTGTACCTCGTGGCCGCCTGGCTGATCCTCGGCGGCACCACCGTCACCGCCGGGACCGTCGTGGCCTTCACCACCGTGCAGGCGCGCCTGATGTGGCCGCTCCTGGGCCTGATGCGCGTCGCGCTCGACCTGCAGACGGCCGGAGCGCTGTTCGCTCGCATCTTCGAGTACCTGGACCTGCGCCCGGCGATCACGGACCGGGCCGATGCACGCGAGGTCTCGGGCGAGCTCGGCCGGGTCGAGCTCGACGACGTCGTGTTCCGCTACCCCGACCAGGCGGAGGACGCGCGCCCGACGCTC
Organism: Rathayibacter sp. AY1C2; assembly: GCF_002931195.1. Lineage (NCBI taxonomy): Bacteria > Bacillati > Actinomycetota > Actinomycetes > Micrococcales > Microbacteriaceae > Rathayibacter > Rathayibacter sp. AY1C2. The sequence continues at coordinate 492 of NZ_PSWG01000028.1, forward strand.
GACCACGTCTCGGTCGCCATAGAGCCGGGCCAGTTCGTCGCCTTCGTCGGTCCCTCCGGCGCGGGCAAGACCACCATCTCGTACCTCGTCCCGCGCCTCTACGACGTGGCCGGGGGAGCGGTGCGCTTCGCCGGCACCGACGTGCGCGAGCTGCGGCAGGAGTCGCTCGTCTCGCACATCGGCATCGTCAGCCAGGAGACCTACCTCTTCCACGCGACGATCGGCGACAACCTCCGCTACGCCCGCCCGGACGCGACGCAGGAGGAGCTGGAGGCGGCCGCCCGCGCCGCGAACATCCACGCGACGATCACGTCGTTCCCCGACGGCTACGACACACTGGTCGGCGAGCGCGGCTACCGGCTCTCCGGAGGCGAGAAGCAGCGGCTCGCGATCGCGCGCGTCCTGCTGAAGGACCCGGCGGTCCTCATCCTCGACGAGGCGACCAGCGCCCTCGACACCGTCTCGGAGCGGATCGTCCAGACCGCGCTCGACGACGCCGCCCGCGGCCGCACCACGATCGCGATCGCCCACCGGCTCTCGACCATCGTGTCGGCCGACGTCATCCACGTCGTCGAGGGCGGCCGGATCGTCGAATCGGGCACCCACCGCGAGCTGCTCGGCCTCGGCGGCCTCTACGCCTCGCTCTACGCGCAGCAGACGGAGTCGGCCCTCCAGGGCTGAGCCGCGGATCGGCGGCCGGACTTTGCGGGGCTACTCGCGGCCGACGCCGTCTGAGTCGCCGGGCCCCGTGCACGGCGTCGGCGGAGAGAACGTGCCCCTCCCCGGTGGGGGAGGCGCACCACTCTCAGCCGATGTCGTGCGCGCCGGAAGCGGTCACTCCGCCGGGCGGTCCTCGAGCATCTGCTCCATCAGCGAGATCTCGGCCTCCTGGGCCTTCACGACGGAGGAGGCGAAGTCGGTGGCGACCGTCACGCGGCTCCGGGCGAGCAGCGCCTCGGCCATGTCGATCGCGCCGCGGTGGTGGGCGATCATCAGCTCGAGGAACATCCGGTCGAAGTCGCGGCTCGACGCGCTGCTGAGGGCGGTGATCTGGTCCGGTGTCGCGAGACCGGGCATGCTCGCGGGCACGACGCCGTCCTCGGTCCCCATCCCCATCGACGAGTGCTCGTCGGCGGCTCCGGCCAGGGTCGGCCGGCCCATCCAGGTCATCGAGGGCTCCGGAGCAGCCTGCGGCAGGCCCCACGAGTTCAGCCAGCCGAAGAGCTGCCCGGCCTGCTGCTGCTGGGTGAGCAGGATGTCCTTCGAGACAGTGAGGACCTCGTCGTCGGCGCTGCGCTCGCGGGCGATCATCGCCAGCTCGGCGCCCTGCAGGTGGTGCACCTGCATGTCGCGCGCGAAGCCCGCTTCGGCGCTGGCGCTCGAGGGCGTCGCGGCGGAGGCGAACGGGGCGAGCGCGCCGAAGAGGTAGCCGCCGGCCGCCCCGAGGAGGAGCGCGACCACGGCGACCGCGGCGACGAGGATCCGGCCCCTACTGCTTGCCGGGCGCATCGATCCCTCCGGTGCAGGGGGCGCCGGGCTCCGGAGCGCTCGAGGACTGCCAGAACCGCTCGACGAAGGCGTCGATGCGGGGGTCCTCCGGCGAGTCGATCGCGACCTGGGCGTCCCAGGCGCTCAGCACGATGGGCGACTCGAGGCCCTCGTAGGGCGAGACGACGGAGTAGGTGTCGGGCATCGCGGCGATCAGCGCGTCGACCTCGCTCTGCGGGAGCTCGGGGTCGTAGGTGGCCCAGACGGCGCCGTGCTCGAGGTCGTGCACCGCGTTCTCGTTCGGGACGGGCTCGTCGTAGACGCCGCAGTTCATCCACACGGCGTTGTGCGGGCCGCCCGCCGGCGGGGTCTGCGGGTAGTCGACGGCGCCGGCGACGTGGGTGGCGTCGTTGTCGAAGGTCTGCAGGCCGTCGATCTCGCGCGCCTCGACGATCTGCTGGTTCCCGAAGACGGTGACCGCGACGATCCCGCCGACCGCGAGGACGGCCAGGGCCGACAGCGACCAGATCCAGATGCGGGAGCCGCGCTTGCGGCGGTCCTGCTCGCGCTTGTAGGCCTCGAGCTTCTCCTGTCGGGCGCGGTTCTTGGCGGACATCGTGTCTTTGGCCACGGCGGCGTCTCTCGTTCTGAGGGCGGAAAGCGCCTGGGGCGGGCGCAGGCGCCTGAGAGGCGCTCTCAGAGGATAACGAGCGAGGCTTCGGATCGGATCAATGCGCGGTCAGGGGGGATCTCGGGACGCCCGAAGAGCGGGCCGCTCGATCAGCGGGATGCCCAACGGGCCCGCTCGATCCGCAGGATGCGCCGCCGCTCCGCTCAAGGGGCGAAGGTGAGCCAGAGCAGCAGGCCGTTCAGGACTATGAGGAAGACGGCGGCCAGGGCGGCGGCGAGGGTGGTGAACCAGCGGTTCGTCTGGTCGCCCATCAGGCGGCGGTCGCGCGTCAGGATCACGAGCGGCACGAGCGCGAAGGGGATGCCGAACGACAGGACCACCTGGCTGAGCACCAGCGCGCGCGTCGGGTCGAAGCCGATCGCGAGCACCAGGAGCGCCGGGATCAGCGTGACGAGACGACGGGCGACGAGCGGCACCCGCACCTGGAGCAGACCGTGCATGATCTCGGCTCCCGCGTACGCGCCGACCGAGGTCGAGGCGAGGCCGGAGGCGAGCAGGCCGACGGCGAACAGGGTCGCGACCACCGGTCCGAGCGCCGCTCCGATGGCCGCGTGGGCGCCCTCGAGGCTGTCGGTCCCGGCGACTCCCGCGAGGGAGTGCGCGGCGAGGAGCAGGATCGCGAGGTTCACGGTGCCGGCGATGGCGAGCGCGATCGTCACGTCGATCCGGGTGGCGACCAGGATCCTCCGGCGCGCGCCGACGCCCTCGACGTGGCCGAAGCGGTCGCGGGCGAGCGCGGAGTGGGCGTAGATCGCGTGGGGCATGACGGTCGCGCCGAGGATCGAGGCGGCGAGCAGCACCGACTCCGAGCCCTCGAAGCGCGGCACGAGACCGGCGACGGTCGCGCCCGCGTCCGGCGGATCGACGACCACGCCGACCGTGAAGCCGACGGCGATCAGCACCATCAGCGCCGTGATCACCCGCTCGAACGGCTGCGCCCCGCCCCGCGTCTGCACGAGCAGCAGCACCAGCGAGACCGCGCCGGTGACCACGCCGCCGGCCAGCAGCGGCAGTCCGAAGAGCAGGTTCAGCGCGATCGCGCCGCCGATCACCTCGGCCAGGTCGGTCGCCATCGCGACCGTCTCGGCCTGCAGCCAGTAGGCCCGGCGGCCCCAGCGGCCGCGCAGGCGGTCGCCGAGCAGCTCGGGGAGGCTGCGGCCGGTCATCAGGCCGAGCTTCGCCGAGAGGTACTGGATGAGCCAGGCCATCAGGTTGCCGAGCACCACCACCCAGACCAGGAGGTAGCCGAACCGGGCGCCGGCCGTCATGTTGCTGGCGACGTTGCCCGGGTCGAGGTAGGCGACTCCGGCGACCAGCGCCGGGCCGAGCAGGCGGAGGAGGTGGATGTCGGCCGGACGCCGCGGCGGTGCGGCGATCGGTGAGGTCATTCGGGGTCCGTTCCGGGTCGACGGCGGCGCTCGCGGACCCCCACGATAGGGCACCGGCGCGACCGGCGGCACTCCCCTCCCGAGACCGCTCCCTGTGCCTCCGCCCACCCCCGTCACACGCCCGCAGCCGGTTGCTACGCTGGCGGGATGAGCCTGGATCGCGCCCTTCCCGCACGCCCGGAGACCGGGATGGCCTACGCCGATTCGGTGCTCGACCTCATCGGCGACACCCCGCTGGTGAAGCTGGGCCCGGTCGCGGCGGGCGTCCAGGCGACCGTGCTGGTCAAGGTCGAGTACCTGAACCCCGGCGGCTCGTCGAAGGACCGCATCGCGACCCGCATCATCGACGCCGCCGAGCGCGACGGGCTGCTGAAGCCCGGCGGCACCATCGTGGAGCCGACCAGCGGCAACACCGGCATCGGCCTCGCCCTCGTCGCGCAGCAGCGCGGCTACCGCTGCGTGTTCGTTCTGCCGGACAAGGTGGGGGAGGACAAGCGCAACGTCCTCACCGCCTACGGGGCCGAGATCGTCGTGACGCCGACGGCTGTCGCTCCGGAGGACCCCGCCTCCTACTACTCCGTCTCGGACCGCCTCGCCCGCGAGATCCCCGGCGCCTTCAAGCCCAACCAGTACGCGAACCTCAACGGACCGCTCAGCCACTACGAGACCACGGGCCCCGAGATCTGGCGCGACACCGCCGGCCGGCTCACCCACTTCGTCGCGGGAGTCGGCACGGGCGGCACCATCAGCGGCGTCGGCCGCTACCTCAAGGAGGTGTCGGAGGGCCGCGTGCAGATCGTCGGCGCCGACCCCGAGGGCTCCGTCTACTCGGGCGGCGGCGGTCGCCCGTACCTGACCGAGGGCGTCGGCGAGGACTTCTGGCCGAGCGCGTACGACCCGAGCGTCGTCGACCGGATCATCGCCTCCAGCGACGCCGAGTCGTTCGCGATGACCCGCCGCCTCGCCCGCGAGGAGGGGCTGCTCGTCGGCGGATCGAGCGGGCTCGCCGTCTCCGTCGCGCTCAAGGCCGCCGCCGGTCTCGGGCCGGACGACGTCGTCGTCGTGCTCCTGCCGGACGGCGGGCGCGGCTACCTCGGCAAGATCTTCAACGACCGCTGGATGCGCTCCTACGGCTTCCTCGAGATGCGCGACGAGGGCACCGTCCGCGACGTGCTCCGCGCGAGGGCGGCGAGCGGGCAGGCCGACCTCCCGGCGCTCGTGCACGCGCACCCGACCGACACGATCCGCGACGCGATCGGCATCATGACCGAGTACGGCGTCTCGCAGCTCCCGGTGCTGACCGCCGAGCCGCCGGTCGTGATGGGCGAGGTCGTCGGAGCCGTCGACGAGCGCGAGCTGCTCGACCGCGTCTTCGCCGGATCCGCCTCGATGAACGACCCGCTCGGCGACTGCGTGGGCGACGCGCTCGCGCTGATCGGGCTCGGCGAGAGCATCACCGCCGCCCGCGCCGCGCTTACCGAGCACAGCGCCCTCCTCGTCACCGACGAGGGCAAGCCCGTCGCGGTGATCACCCGACAGGACCTCCTCACCTACGCCACGGCCTGACGGCCGCCGCCTCCGCACCTCCGACCCAGGGAGCCCGCACCATGCCCAAGAAGCAGCACTTCGACACCCGCGCCATCCACGCCGGCCAGGAGTTCGATCCGACCACCGGGGCGGTCGTGCCGCCCGTCTACATGACCTCCACGTTCGTCCAGGACGGCATCGGCGGTCTCCGGGGCGGCTACGAGTACGCCCGCTCGGCGAACCCGACGCGCGACTCGCTCCAGGAGCTCATCGCCTCGCTCGAGGGCGCGGACGTCGCCTACTCCTTCTCCTCCGGCCTCGCCGCCGAGGACACCCTTCTGCGCGCCGCCCTCGCGCCCGGCGACCACGTCGTCCTGGGCAACGACGCGTACGGCGGCAGCCACCGCCTGATCGACCGGGTGCACAGCGCCTGGGGCGTGCGCAACACGGCCGTCGACATGTCGAACCTCCGCGAGGTGCAGCGGGCGATCGTCCCCGGCGAGACGAAGATGCTCTGGGTCGAGACCCCGTCGAACCCGCTGATGACCATCAGCGACATCGCCGAGCTCGCCGACCTGGCCCACGCGCACGACCTGATCGTCGTCGTCGACAACACCTTCGCCTCCTCCGCCCTGCAGCAGCCGCTGGCCCTCGGTGCCGACGTGGTCGTGCACTCGACCACGAAGTACCTCGGCGGCCACTCGGACGTCGTCGGCGGCGCGCTCGCCCTGCGCTCGGGGCCGCTGGCCGAGAAGATCGCGTTCCTGCAGTTCGCGGTCGGAGCGATCTCGGGCCCGATGGACGCATGGCTCACGGTCCGCGGCATCAAGACCCTCGGGGTGCGGATGGAGCGCCACTCCGTCAACGCGCAGGCGGTCGCCGAGTTCCTCGTCGAGCACCCGGCGGTGACGGCCGTGCACTACCCGGGCCTGCCCTCGCACCCCGGCCACGAGCTGGCGAAGCGCCAGATGTCGCGGTTCGGCGGGATGCTCTCGCTCGAGCTCGCGACGCCGCGCGCCGCCCGGAAGTTCGCCGAGTCGACCGAGCTGTTCCAGCTCGCGGAGTCACTGGGCGGCGTCGAGTCGCTGATCGGCTACCCGAGCGAGATGACGCACGCGTCGGTGAAGGGCACGCCGCTGGAGGTCTCGGAGTCGCTGGTGCGCCTCTCGGTGGGCCTCGAGGACTCGTCCGACCTGATCGCGGACCTGTCGGCGGCGCTGCCGAAGAAGTAGAGGCGGGAACGCCGCCCCGCGGGGCGGCATCTCGATGGTGCGCCCGATCCGGCCCCTGCCAGGATCGGGCGCATGACCTCCTCGCGCCGCTTCGTCGACCTCAGCCACACCGTCGCGGACGGGCTGGTGACCTACCCGGGCCTGCCCGCTCCGCGCATCCGGCCGCACCTCACGCGTGAGGCGTCCCGCGCCTCCTACGCGCCCGGCACCGAGTTCGCGATGGACGTCATCGAGATGATCGGGAACACGGGCACCTACCTCGACAGCCCGTTCCACCGCTACGAGGGCGGAGCCGATCTCGCCGCTCTCCGCCTCGAGACGCTGGTCGATCTGCCTGCCGTCGTGGTCGACGCGACCGGAGCCACCGGACGGGGCATCAGTGCGGACGCGGTCGCGGGACTCGACGTCCGCGGCGCCGCCGTCCTTCTCCGCACCGGCTGGGACGCGCACTTCGCCACGCCCCGGTACGGCAGGGGCGCTCCCTTCCTCAGCGGCGTGGCGGCGGAGGCGCTCGTCGCCGCCGGCGCGGTGCTGGTCGGCATCGACTCGGTGAACATCGACGACACGGAGTCGGGCGGATCGCGGCCCGCGCACTCGGCCCTCCTCGCCGCGGGAGTGCACGTCGTCGAGCACCTCACCGGCCTCGGCGGGCTGCCGGCGACAGGGGCGCGCTTCACCGCCGTGCCGCCGAAGGTGCGGGGCTTCGGGACCTTCCCGGTGCGGGCCTTCGCGGTCGTCGACGAGTCCTGACCGGCGCAGGGCCCCCGGGCGCCTCCGGCTAACCTGGACCGATGCATCCCGCTCTCGCCGCCGTCGGCCGGCGCGTCCGGCCCCGCACGCGCCTCGCGGCGCTGGGCCGTCGTGTCCGCCCCCGCACGCGGCTGCGCTCCGCGGCCCGGGTCGTCCGCTCCGCCCCTCAGCGCCTCTCGGAGCGCCGCGCCGCCGTGATCGCCGCCCGGCCGATCGACCACCCCTCGCCCGCGCTCCGGCGCGAGCTGCTGCTGCTCGACCTGGCCAACCGCTTCTCCCGCCGCTCCGCGGTCGATCCGGCGGGCGAGGTCGTGGTGACGATGACCACGCACGGCGAGCGGCTGCAGCGGGTCCACGTGGCGCTCGAGTCCATCGCCCGCGGCGACGCCCGGCCCGCGCGCCTGGTGCTCTGGCTCGACGACCCGGCCCTGCACGCCGACCTGCCCGCGCCGCTGCGACGCCTCCGCCGCCGCGGCGTCGAGATCCGCCTGGTCGACGGCTACCGCGTGCACACGAAGTACTACCCGCACCTGCTCTCGGGCCGGGCGGGGGAGCGCGACCTCGTCACCTCCGACGACGACATCGTGTACCCGCGCACCTGGCTGAGGGGCCTGCTCGACGCCCGCTCGCGCTACCCACGCGAGACCGTGCTCTGCTACCGCGCCCACCGGGTGGGGATCGTCGACGGCGCCGTGGCTCCGTACACGAGCTGGACGCCGGTCGCCGACACGCGCGCGTCGACCGATGTCTTCGGCACCTCCGTCTCCGGGCAGCTGCTGCCCGCCCCGCTCCTCGGCGAGATCGCCGCGCACGGGGAGGCGTTCCGCGAGATCGCCCCGGACGCCGACGACATCTGGCTGCACGTGCGCGCGGTCGACGCCGGTTACCGGATCGCGCAGATCGAGCCCCGGGCCCAGCTGTTCCCGTTCGTGCCGCGCACGCAGCAGTCCGGGCTCTACCTCGTCAACTACTGGGACGGCGGCAATGACCGCCAGGCCCGCGTGGCCTACACGCCCGAGGTGACGGCGCGGATCGCGGCGGACGCCTCCGCGAGAGGGGAGGTGCGCTGATGCGCCTGCTGTTCGTGAGCAACCTCTATCCGCCCCAGGTGCTCGGCGGATACGAGATGACCTGTGCGCGCGTCGCGGAGGCGATGGCGGCCCGCGGCCACACCGTGCGCGTGCTGACCACGCCGACCTACCTGCCGCCGGAGCCCTCGGGCGTCGAGGTGCACCGCACGTTGAGCCTGCGCACCTACTTCCCGCTGCCGCAGACCGGCGGCGAGATCGCTCAGCTGCTGCACCACGAGAGCGCCGTCTCGCGGTTCGAGAACACCCGCATCCTGCTCGAGGAGCTGCGCGACTTCGCGCCGACCCACGTGGTGGCCTTCAACCTGCTCGGGATCGGCGGCCTCGCGCTGATCGACCTGCTGCGGGCGGTGGAGGCCCCGTGGATGTGGAACCTCGGCGACCGCATCCCGAACGCCCTGGTCGACGGGCTGCCCGAGCGCGTGCTCCGCGTCTACGGCGCTCACGCCCCCGACCACTTCGACCGCGGCGAGATCGTCGCGGTCAGCCGCTCCCTCGTCGACGCGATCGAGGCCGGCGGGCTGAGCCTGGGCGAGGTCGAGGTGATCGGGCGCGGAGTGTCGGTTCCTCCCGACACCGCGGAGCCGCGGCGCTACCGCGAGGGCGGGACCACCCGGTTCACGTTCGCCGCGTCGCTCGGCGAGCACAAGGGCGTCGGGCTGGTGCTGGAGGCGGCGGCGTCTCTCGCGGAGGAGACCCGCGACTTCCGCGTGGACCTCTACGGCGACGGAGATGTCGACGGCTGGCGCGCCCGGGCGGACGAGGCGGGCCTGGCCGGCCTGGTCGAGTTCCACGGAGCGACGCCGCACGCCGAGGTGCTCGCCGCGCACGGCCGCGCCGACGCGTTCCTCTTCCCGACCTGGGCCGGAGAGGCGTTCGGCGTCGCGCCGGTCGAAGCGGCCGCGGCGGGCGCCGTGCCGATCGTGACGGCGGCCAGCGGAGTCGCGGAGTTCCTCATCGACGGCGTCGACTGCATCAAGATCACCCGCTCCGCCCCGACGCTCCTCGAGGCGATGCGGGACGTGGCGAGCGGGGCGGTGGACCTCGAGGCGCTCGGTCGGCGGGGCCGGGCCGCGGCGCGCGGACCGCTCTCGTTCGAGCGCTCCGTCGAGCTGATCGAGGCCTCGCTCGAGCGCCGCTCCCGGCCGGGCCTCGCCGACCGCCTCGCCGACACCACCCTCGAGGCCGACATCATGGACAAGGATCTGCGGGCGATGGACGTGTTCCACCGCCGCTTCTCCGGACGGGACCACGACGATGACCACTGACCACGACTTCCTCCAGGACCCCGGCTCCGCGCCCACCCGGCTCGGCCGCGGCGGCGTCGTGCTCCGCGACGCGGTGCACCGGCTGGTCGCCCCCTGGTTCGAGCAGGCGCGGCTGCGCACGGAGGAGCTGCGCGCCGAGACGGCGGCCCTGCGCGACGAGGTGGCCGGGCTCCGCGGCGAGCTGAGCGCGGTGCAGGGCGACGTCTCCGTGCTGCGCGACGAGTCGGCGGGCCTCCGGGAGGCGCTGGACGAGCTCAGCGCGTCGGTCGCGGCCGACCGCGCCTCGTCCGAGGCGGCGGATGCGGCGGCCGCCGAGCAGGCCGCCGACACCGCGGCGGCTCTCGACGAGCGCGTCCGCGGGGTCGAGCTCGAACTGCGGGCGGTCACCCGGCGCCTCGCGGAGGCGCTCGACCGCTGAGGCGGCGAGGCCCGGTCCTCGCGGCGATCAGGCGGGGACCGCCGTCCGCGCGAGCAGCTCGGCGATACGACCGGTGCAGCCGCCGCAGCCCGTGCCGGCGCGGGTCGCCCGCCCGACGCAGGCGACCGTCCCGTGTCCCGCCGCAGCCGCATCGGTGATCACCGCCGCCGTCACGCCGTTGCACCAGCAGACCGTGGCATCGGGGGCGAACGGATCGCCGGTCGCCGCGGCGCCCGCATCCGGGGCGTCCAGACGCAGGAGGCTCGACCGGTCCGCCGGCAGCTCCGAGCCCCGCTCGAAGAGGAGGCTGAGCTCGGCGCCGACCCGGGGCAGACCCACCGAGACGAACCCGCGCAGCACTCCTCCTGCGGTCACGAGCTTGGCGTAGCCGCCGCGGGCGGGGTCAGCCCACAGCGTCACCTCGAGGTGCTCCTCGCCCGGGCGGTGCGGGTCCCACGGCTCCGGGGCCACGTCGCCTCCTGCCACGAGGTCGACGCCCTCGGCCTTCAGCATCACGACCGCCGGTCGGGCGTCGGGGACGCGCTCCTCGCCGCAGCGGCCCTCCGCCTCCGCCCGGATCCGCGCTGCGAGCCGGTCCGCCTGCTCCCATCCCGGACCGATCAGTCCGCTCGGTCCGCCGGGCACGCGGCCGTCGGGCAGGGCCGAGCCGCGGGGGGCGACGTGCGCGCAGTCGCCGATCGCGAAGACGTCCGGGTCGCTCCAGCTGCGCAGCTGCTCATCGACCAGGATCCCGGTCGAGACGGCGAGCTCCGCGCCCGCGGCCAGCTCGACCCGCGCACCGACACCGCACGAGAGCACCAGCAGATCCCCCTCGATCTGCTTGCCGTCAGCGCAGACGAGCGCCTGGAAGTGCGCACGGCCGCGGTCGTCGTGCGCGAGCAGGACGCTCTCGGACCGGGCGTGCGCCACCATCTCGACGCCGGCCGCGCGGGCGGCCGCGCCCAGCATCCGGCCCCCGCCCGTGTCGAGATTGCGGGCCATCGGGATGTCGCCGTGGAAGACCACCACCACCTGGGCGCCCTGCTCGGCGGCCGCGAGGGCGAACTCGATCCCGAGCACTCCCGCCCCGAGCACGACGAGGCGCGCGCCGGAGCGCACGGACTCGCGGACCACCCGGGCGTCGGCCAGGTCGCGCAGCGCCACCACCCGCTCCGGGAGGGGCCGGGAGCCCGCGTCGAGCGACTCCGGATCGGCGGCGCGCACCGTCCGCTCGCGTCGGGACCGCTCCATCCCGGCGAGGGTCGGCACGTTCGCCCGGGCGCCGGTGGCCAGGACGAGGCGGTCGTAGGGCAGCCGCTCGCCGTCGTGCAGCCGCACGACGTTCCGCGCGCGGTCGATCCCCACGACGGCCGCTCCCAGGCGCAGGACGACGCCCGCCGCCTCCGCCGCCGTCCGGTCGCCGAGGTCGAGGCGCTCGCGGGTCGCCCGGCCGACGGCGTACTCCGCGAGCAGGACACGGTTGTACGGGTCGTCGCTCTCGGCGCCGACCACCGTCAGCGCGACCAGACCGGCCCGCACGGCCGGCAGCAGCTCCTCGACGAAGCGCGAGCCGACGGGGCCATAGCCGATCAGGACGATCCGCTCGGGAGGTGTCTCAGGCATGTGCCGTCCCTTCCGCGCGGACCCAGACCCGCGTGCGCTTGAACTCGGGCATCGACGACACCGGGTCCACGACGGCCTCGGTGAGGAGGTTCGCGCACTGCTCACCCGCGTAGTGGAAGGGCAGGAACACCGTGTCGTGGCGGATGTCCGCGGTGACGCTCGCGCGGGCGCGGACCACGCCGCGCGCGTTCCCGATCGCCACAGGTGCTCCGTCGCGGACGCCGAGCCGGGAGGCGGTCGCCGGGTGGATCTCGAGTCGAGCCTCGGGGCGGGCCGCATCGAGCTCCGCGACCCGCCGGGTCTGGGTGCCCGACTGGTACTGCTGGAGGTAGCGGCCGGTCACGAGGGTCAGCTCCTCGCCGCGGTCCACGACGTCAGGGACGGCGGGGATGACGGCGACCAGGCGCGCCCGGCCGTCGGGGTGCCCGAAGCGCTCAGCGAAGAGGCGCGGCGTCCCCGTGCCGCCCGCGGGGTAGGGCCAGTGGGCGGCGATCCCGGTGTCGAGCAGGGCGTGCGAGAGGCCGGAGTAGTCGGCCACGCCTCCCGCGGACGCGCGGGCCAGCTCGTCGAACACCTCCGAGGGGACCGCCGACCAGCTCGAGGGGGCGTCGAGACGGCGCGCCAGCTCGCTCATGATCCAGAGCTCGCTGCGCACTCCCGCCGGCGGGTCGATCGCCCGGCGGCGGCGGAGCACCCGGCCCTCGAGCGAGGTCATCGTGCCCTCCTCCTCCGCCCACTGCGGCACCGGGAGCACCACATCGGCCAGCGCGGCGGTCTCGGAGAGGAAGAAGTCGCAGACGACCAGCGTGTCCAGGGCCTCGAGCCCGGCGCGGACGGCGTCGGCGTCCGGAGCCGAGACGACCACGTTGGAGCCGTGCACCAGCAGGCAGTGCACGGAGCGTCCGAGCTCGGCGAGCAGGGCGGTGGCGGGCAGGCCCGGGCCGGGGATCGATTCGGGCGTCACGTCCCAGACGGCGGCGACGTGGCGCCGCGCCTCCGGATCGCGGATGGAGCGGTACCCCGGGAGCTGATCGGCCTTCTGGCCGTGCTCGCGTCCGCCCTGGCCGTTGCCCTGACCGGTGAGCGTGCCGTACCCCGACCCCTCGCGGCCCACCAGGCCGAGCACGAGAGCGAGGTTGATCGCGGCGGTCGCGGTGTCGGTGCCGTCGACGTGCTGCTCGACCCCGCGGCCGGTCAGCACGAACGACCGCCCCGCGGCGAGCCGGCGCGCGAGGGAGCGGAGGAGCGTGGTCGGCACGCCCGTGACCGCGGACGTGCGCTCCGGCCACCACGCCGAGACGCTGCGGCGCACCGCCTCGGCGCCGGTCGTGCGCGCGGCGAGGTAGGCGGTGTCGGCGAGGCCCTCGGCGAAGACCAGGTGGGTCAGCCCGAGCAGGAGCGGCAGATCCGTCCCCGGGGCGGGCTGCAGATGCGTGCCGGCGCCTTCCTCCGTCAGCCGCACGGTGGCCGAGCGGCGCGGGTCGACGACCACCAGGCCGCCCCGCGAGCGGGCACCGGCGAAGTGGGCGAGAAGCGGCGGCATCGTCGCGGCGACGTTCGAGCCCAGGAGCAGAATCGTGTCGGCGTCGTCGAGGTCGGACACCGGGAACGGCAGTCCGCGATCGACGCCGAAGGCGCGGTTGCCGGCCGCCGCGGCCGAGGACATGCAGAAGCGGCCGTTGTAGTCGATCCGGGAGGTGCCGAGAGCGATCCGAGCGAACTTCCCGAGCTGGTAGGCCTTCTCGTTGGTGAGGCCCCCGCCGCCGAAGACGGCCACCGCGTCGGCGCCGTGCCGCTCCCGGACGCCGCGCACCGCCCCGGCGACCGCGTCGAGCGCCTCCTCCCACGACGCCTCCGCGAGGACGCCGTCGGCGCCGCGCAGCAGCGGGGAGACCAGGCGCTGTCCGCTCGCCAGCAGCTCGGCGGAGGTCCAGCCCTTGGCGCAGAGCCCGCCCCGGTTCGTCGGGAACTCCCTCCCCTCGACCGCCACGGGTACGGGGCCCGCCGCGGGTGTCAGCGTCATCGCGCACTGCAGGGCGCAGTACGGGCAGTGGGAGTCGGTCGGGGCGGGGGCGCTCATCGTCAGATCCGGGTCCCCGTCTTCGCGGCGAGGCGGAGGTAGACGCCGGCCGTGATCGCGAGCATCACCGCGTAGGCGCCGACGAACCAGCCCAGCGCCGTGGTGTAGTCGCCGAACTCGGTCTTGGAGAAGCCGAGCAGCTGGGGGATCACGAAGCCGCCGTAGGCGCCGATCGCCGAGATCAGGCCGAGCGCCGCGGCGGACGTGCGCTGGGCGCCGATGCCGTCGTCGCCGCGCTGGCGGGCGCGGAGGGCGAACACCGTGGGGATCATGCGGTAGGTCGCGCCGTTGCCGATGCCGGCCGCCGAGAAGAGCACGAGGAAGCAGGCGAGGAAGAGCCAGAAGCTGCCGAGCGGCAGTGTCGCGATCACGCCGAGGATCCCGGCGCCCATGGCGACGAAGGCGAGGACCGTGACAGGCGCTCCGCCGAAGCGGTCGGCCAGACGGCCGCCGGAGGGGCGGGACAGCGAGCCCACCAGGGAGCCGAGGAACGCGAGGCCGACCGTCGCCGAGCCGACGGCGAAGCCGGAGAACTCGGGGAAGGTGTCGGCGATGAGCTTCGGGAACACGCCGGCGAATCCGATGAAGGACCCGAAGGTGCCGATGTAGAGCACGGCCAGCAGCCAGAGGTGCGGCTCGCGGAGCGCGGCGAGGGAGGCGGCGACGTCGGACTTCGCGGTCGAGAGGTTGTCCATGCGCTTGGCGGCGCCGATCATCGCCACGACGATCAGGGGGACCCAGAGGAAGCCGGCGATCGGCAGGTTCAGCGTGGCCGCGGCGCCGACGGTGATCGCGATCGGCACGACGAGCTGCGCGACGGAGGCGCCCAGGTTGCCGCCCGCGGCGTTGAGCCCCAGAGCCCAGCCCTTCTGCGCGTGCGGGTAGAAGAAGGTGATGTTCGCCATCGAGCTGGCGAAGTTGCCGCCGCCGAAGCCGGCGAGCGCGGCCACCAGGAGCATGACGCCGAACGGGGTCTCCGGATTCGAGACCGCGATGCCGAGTCCGACGCTCGGGATCAGCAGGAGGCCCGCCGACACGATCGTCCAGTTGCGGCCGCCGAAGCGGGGGACCATGAACGTGTACGGGATCCGCAGGGTGGCGCCGACGAGGCTCGGCATCGAGATGAGCCAGAAGATCTGCCCGGTGTCGAAGGCGAACCCGGCCGCCGGCAGCGAGACGACGACGACCGACCAGAGCTGCCAGACGACGAAGCCGAGGAACTCGGCGAAGATCGACCACCTCAGATTGCGAGCGGCGACGGAGCGTCCCTCCGCCTCCCACTGGGCGGGGTCCTCGGGGTTCCAGCCGTCGATCCAGCGGCCCGGCCGTCGGATGATGCCGGTGGATGTGGCGGCGGTCGTGGGGACGGTGGTCGGGGGTGCAGCAGTCATCGTGGTCCTCCGGAGGGTGGGCGGCGCGCGCGAGGGCGCGCTCGGGACGGGGAGGTGGAGCGGTGGTGGTGCGGGGAGGAGGCGTCAGGCGTTGCGCCCGAACAGCTCCGAGACGATGTCGACCAGCTCGCGGGCGGGCGGATCGACGGCGGTGAGGAGGGGAGCGGAGGCGAGGTCGGCCCCCGCGGAGGCGGCCAGGCCGGCGAAGTAGCCGGGCGCGAGCAGGTAGGTGGCGACCACGACGCGCGCGCCGGGGTGGGCGGCGCGCTCGGCGGCGACCGCCTCCGCGATCCGCGGCTCGGCGGCCGAGATGAACGAGGTGCTCACCTCGCGGCCGAGCTCGGCGGCGAGGAGGCGGCCGGTGGTCCAGCAGTCCGCGACGGCACCGGCGTCGCTCGAGCCGGCAGCGGCGAGCACGACGCGGTCGCCGTCGTCGAGCCCTGCCTCGTGGAGCCGGCGGGCGAGCACGCGCGCCAGGCGGGGATCGGGTCCGAGCGCGCCCGAGACCCGCACCGGCCGCTCCGCCTCCGCCGCGGCCTCGGCCAGGTCGACGTGCACGTGGTAGCCGGCCGAGAGCAGCAGCGGCACGACCACCGCCGGCCGGCCCGGCTCGAGAGAGCCCAGGGTCGCGGGGACGTCGGGCTGCTGCACGTCGACGAAGGAGTCGAGCACGTCCAGCGCCGGGTTGGCCCGGCGGACCGCCTCGACCAGCGCGGCGACGGCACGCCTCCCGTCGTCGTCGGAGGTCCCGTGGGATGCGGCGACCAGAGCGGTCCGCTGAGCGACCTCGATCGTGCCGTCGCTCTCGCGCACCTGCCAGGTGGCGAGGTGCAGCTCCGCTCGTGTGAAGCAGGCGCCGGTCTCGAGGTCGAAGACGTCCTTGTGCAGGGGCGAGGCGATCGTGGGCCGCTGCACCCCGTCGACCAGACGCGAGCCGACGATGCCGCGCGAGAGCACGGCCGCGCCGGTCGCGGGGTCGAGGTTCGAGACGGCCCGCACCCGCCCGTCGGGCAGGAGGAACAGGGCGAGCTGCACACCGCCGACCAGGGCGGCCTCGCCCCAGAGCGGCTCGAGGTCGCCGACGGCGCAGACCGGCACCCAGGTGGTGGCGGTCGCGGGGGCGAGCCGATCGAGGAGGGTCATCGCTGCGCCTTCTTCCTGCGGGTGGGCCACCGCATCCGGTCGGACGCGATGAGGCAACGGTAGGGATCGCGCGTTTCGTGCGAGCACGCCTTCGGTGTCACGGGCGTAACGAAGCCCTCACGGCCTGCGGCGCTCGCCGAGAGGCGCGCGTCACACGCTGTTACACCGGGGCAACGGCGGGGAAACGGGCCGTCCCTACGGTGGACGTCATGACTCCTGGAGCGAACCCCGCCGCCCGGCCCCGACGCGTGCTCGTCGTCGGAGCGGGACCCGCCGCGCACCGCCTGGTCGACGCGCTCGTCGCCCGGGCCGGCGACCAGGCGCTGGAGATCACCGTCCTCGGCGAGGAGGTGCACCGTCCCTACGACCGCGTCGCACTCTCGAAGCGCCTCGACGGCGAGCACGACCTGACTCTGGGCGACGGCGCTCTGTGGGAGTCGGCGCGGCTGATCACCTCCTCCCGTGTCGTCGCGATCGATCCCGACCGCCTGCGCGTCGAGCTCGCGGACGGCCGCTCCCTCGAGGGCGACGAGATCGTCCTGGCGACGGGCTCCTCCGCCACGGTCCCGCCGATCGAGGGCGCCGAGCACGGCCGCGTCTACCGCACGCTCGAGGACGTGGACGGGCTCGTCGCCGAGCTCGCCGCGTTCCGCGCCCGGCGCGGACGCCCCGCGATCGTGGTCGTGGTCGGCGGCGGTCTGCTCGGCCTCGAGGCGGCGGGAGGCGCGCACCGGCTCGGTGCGCGCACCGCCCTCGTCCACTCCGGCCGCTGGCTGATGAGCGCGCAGCTCGACGAGGGCGCCGGGCAGGCCCTCGGCCGCATCATCTCGGCGCAGGGGATCGCGCTGCACCTCGGCAACCGGCCCACCGCGATCCTCACCTCGCCGACGGGGACGGTGCTCGGAGTCGCGCTGACCGACGGCAGCAGCATCAGCGCCGATCTCGTGGTCTTCTCCATCGGGATCACGGCGCGCGACGAGCTCGCCCGAGCGGTCGGGATCGAGGTCGCACCGCGCGGAGGCGTGGTCGTCGACGAGGCCTGCCGCACCAGCAGGGCGGGAGTCTGGGCCATCGGCGAGGTCGCCGCGATCGCCGGCCGCACGGTCGGGCTCGTCGCACCCGCCAACGCGATGGCGGAGGTGGTCGCCGACCGGATCCTCGGCGGCGACGCGACCTTCCCGGGGGTCGACGACGCCACCAAGCTCAAGCTCTCGGGCGTGGAGGTCGCCAGCTTCGGCGACGCCCTCGGCACCACGGAGGGAGCGCTCGAGGTCGTCTACGCCGATCCGGCCCGCGGTCTCTACCAGAAGGTCGTCGTCTCGGACGATGCGCGCACGCTGCTCGGCGGGATGTTCGTCGGCGACGCGGGCCCCTACTCCTCCCTCCGCCCGCTGCTGGGGCGCGAGCTGCCGGCCGAGCCCGGCGCCTACCTCGCGGCGGCGGGGGCGGAGGCGCCCTCGGGCGACCTTCCGGACGACGCCCAGGTCTGCTCGTGCAACAACGTCTCGGTCGGCGAGGTCCGCCACGCGATCGGCGAGGGGTGCACCGAGCTGGGGCCGCTCAAGGCCTGCACCCGCGCGGGCACCCAGTGCGGATCGTGCGTGCCCCTGGTGAAGAAGCTGCTCGACACGGAGCTGATCCGTGCGGGCGTCGAGGTCTCCCGCGCCCTCTGCGAGCACGTGGCGCTCAGCCGCAGCGAGCTGTTCGAGTCGGTCCGCATCCTCGGGCTGCACTCGGCCGAGCAGGTGATGGAGCGCTTCGGCTCCGGGCTGGGCTGCGACGTCTGCAAGCCGGTGATCGCCTCCGTCCTCGCCACCCAGACGAACGCCTACATCCTCGACGGCGGCCAGGCGCCGCTGCAGGACACCAACGACCGCGCCCTGGCCAACATGCAGAAGGACGGCACCTACTCCGTCGTCCCGCGGATCCCCGGGGGCGAGATCACGCCGGCGAAGCTCAAGGTGATCGCCGAGGTCGCCGAGCAGTACGGCCTCTACACGAAGATCACCGGCGGGCAGCGGATCGACATGTTCGGCGCCCGCCTCGAGCAGCTGCCCGAGATCTGGCGCCTCCTCGTCGACGCCGGCTTCGAGTCGGGTCAGGCGTACGGCAAGTCGCTGCGCACGGTCAAGTCGTGCGTCGGATCGACCTGGTGCCGCTTCGGAGTCCAGGACGCGGTCGGGATGGCGGTCTTCCTCGAGGAGCGGTACCGGGGTCTCCGCTCGCCGCACAAGTTCAAGCTCGGGGTCAGCGGCTGCGCCCGCGAGTGCGCCGAGGCGCGGGGGAAGGACATCGGCGTCATCGCGAGCGACCTCGGCTGGAACCTCTACGTCGGCGGCAACGGCGGCTACCAGCCGGCGCACGCCCAGCTGCTCGCGCAGGACCTCGACGACGAGACCCTGGTGCGCTACATCGACCGCTACGTCATGTACTACGTGCGGACGGCCGAGCGGCTCCAGCGGACCGCACGCTGGCAGGAGGAGCTCCCCGGCGGACTCGAGCACGTGCGCGAGGTGGTCTGCGAGGACTCGCTCGGCATCGCCGCCGAGCTGGAGGCCGCCATGGCCACGCACGTCGACACCTACGTCGACGAGTGGGCGGCGACCCTCGCCGATCCCGACCGGCTCCGCCGCTTCCGCTCCTTCGTGAACGCCCCGGACACCGCGGATCCGCGCGTCGCGACCGTGCGCGAGCGCGGGCAGGTCCGGCCCGCCGGCCGGGACGAGAGACCGGACGGACCCGTGCTGGTCGCGGGGCCGAGGATCCCCGTCGGTCCGGCCGGGATCGGATCGGACTCGTGATGCAGCTCTCCCTCGACCTCGCCGGACGCCGCGTGCTCGTGATCGGCACCGCCTCCGGGACCCGCCGCGTGCTCGCCCGCTACCGAGCCGCCGGCGCACTCGTCGAGCGGCACGAGGCGGAGGACGCGCTCACCCCGGCGCCCCCGGCCCTGATCGTGTGGGTGGAGGGGCCGGCGCCGCTCCGAGCAGCGGCGGCCGAGCTCTGCCCCTGGATCGTCGACGAGGCCCCCGCGCCGACCCGGCCGGTCGGGCACGTCAGCATCGTCGGCGGCGGCCCCGGCGATCCGGATCTGATGACCCTCGCCGCCCGCCGCGCCCTCCGCAACGCGGACGTGGTGCTCTACGACCGGCTCGGTCCGCACGAGGGCCTGGCCGAGTGGGCGCCCGGCGCCGAGCTGATCGACGTCGGCAAGACGCCGGGTCATCATGCGGTGCCGCAGCACGAGATCGAGCGGCTGATGATCGAGCGGGCCCTCGCGGGTCTGGACGTCGTGCGCCTGAAGGGCGGCGATCCGTTCGTGTTCGGCCGCGGGTCGGAGGAGGTGCGCGCGTGCCGGCTCGCCGGCGTCGGCTCCACGGTCGTCCCCGGAGTGACCAGCGCGATCTCGGTGCCCGCCGCCGCCGGGATCCCGGTCACCCACCGCGAGGTCAGCAGGGCCTTCACCGTGGTCTCGGGCCATGCGCCGTTCAGCGAGCAGGAGCTCGGCCATCTGGCCGGGCTGGGCGGGACGATCGTGGTGCTGATGGGCGTGAACACCCTCCCGCACCTCGTCGCCGGGCTGCAGCGCGCCGGGATGCGCGCCGACACGCCCCTCGCGATCGTCGAGCGGGGCTGGTCGCGCGACCAGCGCACGACGGTCTCGTCGGTCGGCGGAGTGCTCGGCCTGCTCGCCGAGCTGGCACCGCGCTCGCCCGCCGTGATCGTCATCGGCGAGGTGGTCCGGCAGGCCGCGTGCCATGATGCGGGGGACCCCGAGAGCATCGCCCGAGCGGTCGATGCACTGACCGCGTGAGACCCCGAGGGGGCCGAGCATGACCGGCACCGATCCCGACACCGCCGTGGGGTTCCGACCCGACCAGCTGGACGGCTTCCGCATCGGGGTCACCTCCGACCGCCGCTCCGAGGACCTGATCGCCGCGTTCGAGCGCCGCGGTGCCGCCGTCACGCACGCCCCCACCATCCGCATGCGCGGCGTCGACACCGAGGGCGCGCTCGAGGAGGAGACCCGCGCCATCGTCGCCGCCCGTCCCGACGTGCTCCTCGCCACCACCTCCTACGGCCTGCGGCGCTGGCTCGAGGCCGCGGACGCCGCGGGGATCGAGCTGGCCGACGCGCTGTCCTCCGCGCGGATCCTCGTCCGGGGACCCAAGGCGCGCGGAGCGATCCGTGCGGCGGGTCTCGACGACCACGGGATGAGCGAGCGCGAGACGACCACCTCCCTCGTCGACCTGGCCCTGCGCGAGGGCGTCGCCGGCCGCACGATCGCGGTGCAGCTGCACGGATTCACCGACCCGGCTCAGCTGCAGCGTCTCCGCGACGCCGGCGCCCGGGTGCTCACGGCCGCGCCCTACCGCTGGAGCGTGCACGAGGACTCCGCCCGGGTGCTGCGGCTGATCGACGCGGTCTGCGGAGGGGGCATCGACGCCGTCACCTTCACCAGCGCGCCGGCGGTGGAGGCGCTCTTCACGGTCGCGGAGGCCGCGGGCCGCCTCGACGACCTCCAGGCGGCCTTCCGCGAGACGGTGGTCGCCGCCGCCGTGGGCCCCGTGACCGCAGCACCCCTGGTCGAGGCAGGGATCCTCCCGGTCGTGCCGGACCGGTTCCGGATGGGCGCGCTCATCCGCCTGACCTGCGAGCACCTCGAGCAGGCGTCGCCCCGCATCGAGACGGCCTTCGGCACTCTCGAGCTCCGAGGCCGGCACGCGGTCCTGGCCGGGACCCGGGTGGCGCTGACCCCGGTCGCGCTCGCGCTGTTCCGGACTCTCGTCGCCGCCGAGGGCGCGACCGTCGCGCGTCACGTCCTCGCGGCCTCCGCGCCGGAGGCTCTCGACGACCACGCGGTCGACGTCGCTGTCAGCCGCCTCCGTCAGGCCCTCCCCGAACCGCGGCTCGTGGCGACGGTGATCAAGCGCGGCTACCGGCTCGCGACCCCGCTCTGAGCGGCGGCGCGGTGCCACACTGAGCGCGTGGGCAGGCTGAGGGTCGTCGTCGCGCCCGACTCCTTCAAGGGGTCGGCGAGCGCGGTCGAGGTCGCGCGGGCGATCGCCGAGGGCTGGAGCGCTGCGCGCCCGGGGGACGAGATCGTCCTCGCGCCGATGGCCGACGGAGGAGAGGGCACGGTCGAGGCCTTCGCACTCGCGGTCCCGGGGTCGCTTCGGCGGCCGGTCATCGTCCCCGGCCCGGACGACCGGCCGGTCCGCGCCTGGTGGCTGCTGCTCCCCGACGGGACAGCCGTCGTCGAGCTCGCCTCCACGAGCGGCATCACGCTGCTCGACCCGCTCCGACCGCTCACCGCGCACACGCGCGGCTTCGGCCGCGCGATCGCCGCCGCCCTCGACGCGGGGGCGCACGCCCTGCTGCTGGCGATCGGCGGCAGCGCCTCGACCGACGGCGGAGTCGGAGCGCTCCGCGAGCTCGGCGCACGCTTCTCCACCGCCTCCGGCCGCGACCTCGGCGAGGGAGGCGGTGCGCTGCCCGCGATCGCCGCCGCCGACCTCCGCGCGCTGCGTCCTCTGCCGCCCGGAGGTGCGGTCGTGCTCAGCGACGTCGCGACCCCGCTGCTCGGCGACTCCGGGGCGGCCCGCGTCTTCGGACCGCAGAAGGGGGCCGGCCCCGAGGACGTCCTCCTCCTCGAGAGCGGCCTCCGCCGTCTCGCCACGCACCTGGACGCGGATCCCGATGCGCCGGGCTCCGGGGCGGCTGGCGGGACGGGCTTCGGGCTGCTCGCCTGGGGCGCGCGTACGACCTCCGGCGCCGGCGCCGTCGGACGGGCGATCGGGCTCCCGGCGCTCCTCGCGGGCGCGGACGTCGTCATCACGGGGGAGGGGCGCTTCGACGCGCAGTCCGCCGCCGGCAAGGTCCCGGTGCACGTCCTCGCGCTCGCCGAGGCGGCCGGGGCGCGGACGCTCCTCGTCGCCGGGGCGATCGCGGCGCCGACTCCCGGCTTCACCGCTGCGGTGTCGCTGACGGAGGCGGCGGGCTCCTCGTCCGCGGCCCTCGCGGACCCGTTCCCGCACCTGCGCGCCGTCGCCCGGGAGTGGGCCGCGCAGCTCTTCTGACCGTTCGCGGTGTCGGTGGTCGGGCGTACCGTCCGGGCATGCCCCGAGATGCGATCCGACCACCACATCTTGTGGTCGAGCCGCCGCGCGGACCCCACCGGTCGGGCATGCCGACACGCCGTGGCGCGTTGTACACAGTGAACGGGATCCTTCTGTCCACACCTGTGGATGGTTCGTCCGGATCCGCGTCCTTCCGCGGTTCCACGGGCTCCGGCCTGTGGATGAACGGGGAGGAACCGGTGGATAACTACACGGCTGTAACTACTACGTCTAGTGGGCTGACACCGGCCCGCCCCCTATATGTAGTATTGCTGAGCAGGTCGGAGCGAGAGCCCCACCGGCACCCAGAACTCACCCGGACCACCCTCCGACCCCGCCCGCATCGCGAGCCGCCGGTCGGGGAGCGGCACCGGGACACCCCCTCCGAAAGGCGACACCCATGGCTGTGACGGTCTACACCAAGCCCTCCTGCGTCCAGTGCACCGCGACGTACCGCGCCCTCGACAGCAAGGGCATCGACTACGAGGTGTTCGACCTCTCCGTGGACGAGAAGGCCCTCGAGGCCGTCAAGGCCCTCGGCTACCTCCAGGCGCCGGTCGTCATCACGGACGACGACCACTGGTCCGGCTTCCGCCCCGACAAGATCGCGACCCTCTGAG
This sequence comes from Rathayibacter sp. AY1C2, assembly GCF_002931195.1. Lineage (NCBI taxonomy): Bacteria > Bacillati > Actinomycetota > Actinomycetes > Micrococcales > Microbacteriaceae > Rathayibacter > Rathayibacter sp. AY1C2. The sequence continues at coordinate 23,318 of NZ_PSWG01000028.1, forward strand.
GCGCACGGACGGCGATCCGCGGCGTCGTCGGCGGGCGCCGTAGCGCCGCTGCGGCATCCTCCTCCGCCTTGCGACTCACCGCGCAGCCGCCTCGGAGGCGGGACCGAGAACAGCAGCTGACGGGGAGAGGGGCCGGAGGATGAGCGGGCTCGTGTACTTCTCCAGCAGCTCGGGGAACACGCACCGGTTCATCGAGAAGCTCGGACGGCCGGCGCAGCGCATCCCGCTCCACGCCCGCCGCGACGGAGCCGCCCTCGACACGCTCCACGTCCACGAGCCGTACGTGCTCGTCCTCCCCACCTACGGCGGCGGCAACGGCGGAGGAGCGGTCCCCAAGCAGGTCATCCGGTTCCTCAACGATCCGTGCAACCGCTCCCTGATCCGCGGCGTCATCGGCGCCGGCAACACGAACTTCGGCGAGGCGTACTGCCTCGCCGGCGACATCATCGCCCGCAAGTGCGAGGTGCCGCACCTCTATCGATTCGAAGTATTCGGAACACCCGACGACGTCCGCGCCGTCGACGAAGGATTGGACACGTTTTGGACGCAGCAGTGATCGACGCTCCCCGCGACGCCGCACAGATGGACTACCACTCGCTCAACGCGATGCTGAACCTCTACGGCCCGAACGGAGAGATCCAGTTCGACAAGGACCGCGAGGCCGCTCGCGAGTTCTTCCTGCAGCACGTCAACCAGAACACGGTGTTCTTCCACACGCTCAAGGAGCGCCTCGACTACCTGGTCGAGAAGGAGTACTACGAGCAGGCCGTGCTCGACCAGTACTCGTTCGAGTTCATCCAGCAGCTCAACGACCTGGCGTACTCGAAGAAGTTCCGCTTCGCGACCTTCCTCGGCGCGTTCAAGTACTACACCTCGTACACGCTCAAGACGTTCGACGGGAAGCGCTACCTCGAGCGCTTCGAGGACCGCGTCGTGATGACCGCCCTCGGCCTCGCCCAGGGCGACGAGACGCTCGCGACCGCCCTCGTCGAGGAGATCGTCGCCGGCCGCTTCCAGCCCGCGACCCCGACCTTCCTCAACACCGGCAAGGCCCAGCGCGGCGAGCTCGTCTCCTGCTTCCTGCTGCGCATCGAGGACAACATGGAGTCGATCGCCCGCGGCATCAACTCCGCGCTCCAGCTCTCCAAGCGCGGCGGCGGCGTCGCCCTCTCGCTCTCGAACATCCGCGAGGCCGGCGCCCCGATCAAGCAGATCGAGAACCAGTCCTCGGGCATCATCCCCGTGATGAAGCTCCTCGAGGACAGCTTCAGCTACGCCAACCAGCTCGGCGCGCGCCAGGGCGCGGGAGCGGTGTACCTCTCGGCGCACCACCCCGACATCCTCCGCTTCCTCGACACCAAGCGCGAGAACGCCGACGAGAAGATCCGCATCAAGACGCTCTCCCTCGGCGTCGTCGTGCCCGACATCACGTTCGAGCTCGCGAAGAACAACGAGGACATGTACCTCTTCTCGCCCTACGACGTCGAGCGCGTCTACGGCATCCCCTTCGGCGACATCTCCCTCTCGGAGAAGTACCGCGAGATGGTCGACGACCCGCGCATCAAGAAGACCAAGATCTCGGCGCGCGAGTTCTTCCAGACCATCGCCGAGATCCAGTTCGAGTCGGGCTACCCCTACATCGTGTTCGAGGACACGGTGAACCAGGCGAACCCGATCAAGGGCCGCATCAACATGTCCAACCTCTGCTCCGAGATCCTCCAGGTCAACACTCCGACGACCTACAACGAGGACCTCTCCTACGCGCAGATCGGCAAGGACATCTCCTGCAACCTCGGATCGCTGAACATCGCGCTGACGATGGACTCGCCCGACTTCGGCCGCACCATCGAGACCGCTATCCGCGGCCTCACCTCGGTGTCCGACCAGTCGCACATCACCTCGGTCCGCTCGATCGAGGACGGCAACGACAAGTCGCACGCCATCGGCCTCGGCCAGATGAACCTGCACGGCTACCTCGCCCGCGAGCGGATCCACTACGGATCCGAGGAGGGCATCGACTTCACCAACATCTACTTCTACTCGGTGCTGTTCCACGCCCTGCGCGCCTCCAACAACCTCTCCATCGAGCGCGGTACCACCTTCGAGGGCTTCGCCGACTCGAAGTACGCCTCGGGCGAGTTCTTCGACACCTACACCGAGAAGGAGTGGGCGCCGGCCACCGAGCGCGTCTCCCGCCTCTTCGCCGACTCGGGCATCGCGGTCCCCACCCAGGACGACTGGCGTGCGCTCAAGGCCTCGGTCATGGAGCACGGCATCTACAACCAGAACCTGCAGGCCGTCCCGCCGACCGGCTCGATCTCGTACATCAACAACTCGACGTCCTCTATCCACCCGATCGCGTCGAAGATCGAGATCCGCAAGGAGGGCAAGCTCGGCCGCGTCTACTACCCGGCGCCGTTCATGACGAACGACAACCTGGAGTACTACCAGGACGCGTACGAGATCGGCTACGAGAAGATCATCGACACCTACGCCGCGGCCACGCAGCACGTCGACCAGGGCCTCTCGCTCACGCTCTTCTTCAAGGACACGGCGACCACCCGCGACGTCAACCGCGCCCAGATCTACGCCTGGCGCAAGGGCATCAAGACGATCTACTACATCCGCATCCGTCAGCTGGCGCTCGAGGGCACCGAGCTCGACCAGTGCGTCTCGTGCATGCTCTAGAGCACGCAGCCCCACCCCCCTCCGCACGACCCATCCGCAGCAGCGAGAAGGAATCATGACTCCCCCCGAGAAGCTCAAGCTCGTCGACTCCGTCCAGGCGATCAACTGGAACCGGATCCAGGACGACAAGGACGTCGAGGTGTGGAACCGCCTCACGAGCAACTTCTGGCTGCCCGAGAAGGTCCCGCTGTCGAACGACATCCAGTCGTGGAACACGCTCACGCACCAGGAGCAGCAGCTCACCATGCGCGTGTTCACCGGGCTCACCCTGCTCGACACCGTGCAGGGCACCGTCGGCGCCGTCTCGCTCATCCCGGACGCGATCACGCCTCACGAGGAGGCCGTCTACACGAACATCGCGTTCATGGAGTCGGTCCACGCCAAGTCGTACTCCTCGGTGTTCTCGACCCTGTCGAACACCCAGGACATCGACGAGGCCTTCCGCTGGTCGATGGAGAACCCGAACCTGCAGAAGAAGGCGTCCATCGTGATGGACTACTACCGCGGCGACGACCCGCTGAAGCGGAAGGTCGCCTCCACGCTGCTGGAGTCGTTCCTCTTCTACTCGGGCTTCTACCTGCCGATGTACTGGTCCTCGCGCGCCAAGCTCACCAACACGGCCGACCTCGTGCGCCTGATCATCCGCGACGAGGCCGTGCACGGCTACTACATCGGCTACAAGTTCCAGAAGGGACTCGAGCGGGTCGACCAGGCCAAGCGCGACGAGATCAAGGACTACACGTTCTCGCTGCTCTACGAGCTCTACGACAACGAGGCGCAGTACACGCAGGACCTCTACGACCAGCTCGGCCTGACCGAGGACGTCAAGAAGTTCCTGCACTACAACGCCAACAAGGCGCTGATGAACCTCGGCTACGAGCCGATGTTCCCCAAGCAGGTCACCGATGTGAACCCCGCGATCCTGTCGGCCCTCTCGCCCAACGCGGACGAGAACCACGACTTCTTCTCGGGCTCCGGCTCCTCCTACGTGATCGGCAAGGCCGTGAACACCGAGGACGAGGACTGGGACTTCTAGGCGTCGACACCACGTCCCGGCCTCCACGGCGAACGGCCCCTCCCCTCGCGGGTGAGGGGCCGTTCCTCGTCTCCGGGCGGCGGGCGGGCGCCGGGTCACCGCACCCGGCGAGGCGCCGCCCTGTCGCCGAGGCGCCGTCCTGTCGGCGGCGCCTCGCGCGGCACGTCGGTGTCTCGCGGAGCGGGGCCGGAGCGGCCGTCGTGCGCGCCTCAGAGGGCCAGGCGCATCAGCACCCGGGGGAAGCCGTCGAGCACGGAGCGCACCGCCGCCCAGCCGACCACTCCGCCGATTCACCACTCCACCGGATGAATCGCACCAGCACCCCCTGTTGGACGGCGCCCAGGCGGGGCGCCTACCGTGGACGAGGCATCCAACGAAGGAGCACTCTGTGAAGCACGTCCCCCTCGGCACCTCCGGTGTCGACTCCCCGAACGTCGTCCTCGGCCTCATGCGCATCCCCGACATGACCGACGAGGCCATCCGCGGTCTCGTCGGCGCCGCCCGCGACTCGGGCATCGACTTCTTCGATCACGCCGACGTCTACGGCAAGAAGCTGCACCAGTGCGAGGAGCGCTTCGCCGAGGCGATGGCGCTGACTTCCTCCGAGCGCGAGCAGATCGTGCTGCAGACCAAGGCGGGCATCGTCGGCGACGGCCCGTACTTCGACTTCTCCTACGAGCACCTGATGGCCTCGGTCGAGGGCTCGCTGAAGGCGCTGCGCACCGACTACGTCGACGTGCTGCTCCTGCATCGGCCCGACGCGCTCGTCGAGCCCGATGAGGTGGCCCGCGCGTTCGACGAGCTGCACGCGTCCGGCAAGGTGAAGCAGTTCGGCGTCTCGAACCAGACGCCGTACCAGATCGAGCTGCTGAAGAAGTCGCTGAACCAGCCGATCGTGGCGAATCAGCTGCAGCTCTCGATCACCCATGCGCCGCTGATCGCGCAGGGTGTCGCCTCCAACATGGTCGGCGAGGACCAGTCCGTCATGCGCGACGCCGGCATCCTCGACTACTGCCGCCTGAACGACATCACCGTCCAGGCCTGGTCGCCCTTCCAGGCGGGGTTCTTCACCGGCGTCTTCCTCGACAACCCGGCCTACCCCGAGCTGAACGCCGTCATCGACCGGCTCGCAGCGACCTACGAGGTCCCGGCGATCGCCGTGGCCACCGCCTGGATCACCCGCCACCCGGCGGGCATGCAGGTCGTGCTCGGCACGACCAACGAGCAGCGCGTGCGCGATGCGGCCCTCGGCTCCGATCTGCCGCTCACGCGGCCGGAGTGGTACGAGCTGTTCCGCGCGGCGGGCTACCTCGTCCCCTAGAGCTCCCACCCCGGAGGAAATGCGCGTCGGCGCAGAGAGGCACGGACTCCCCGGAGTCCGTGCCTCTTCCCGTCCCCGCGAGACGCCGGTCGGAACGCCCGCCGCGGTGTGCCGCGGACCGAAGCGGCATCTCGCGGGGGAGGGGCGGGAATAGGAACGGCACCCCTGCGTTGAACTTGAGCGTAACCGACTCAACTTCCTCAGGAGGACAGGTGCCCGACAACTACAGCGAGGCCGGAGCGAGCTCGTTCGACGACTTCCTCGCCCGCTACCTCGACGGTGAGCGCGCCCGCGCGGCGCGGTCGATCGACCTCAGCCGATTCCTCACCGCCCGTACCCGCGACATCCTGCAGTCCGCAGGACGCTTCGCCCTCGAGCGCGGCCAGACCGAGCTCGACGCCCTGCACGTGCTCCGCGTGCTCATCGACGACGAGACCGTCTCGCAGGCCGTGCGCCGCATCGGCGTCGACCCCGCCACCATCGCCACCGCCGCGGAGGCGCGCCTCCCGCAGGCCGACGAGGCCCACGCCTCGCAGAACGCAGCCACCATCACCCCCAGCGCGCAGCGCGCGCTGTTCCACGCCTACCAGGTCGCCCGCTCCAGCGGCTCGACCTACATCGAGCCCGAGCACCTCTTCTTCGCGCTCGTGCTCGGCCAGGACGCCCCCGCCGGGCAGGTCCTCGCCCGCGCCGGCGTCACCGCCGAGGCCCTCACCCAGGGCATGCGCGAGACCGAGGCCCCGCAGCAGCAGGAGGCGGGACAGCCCGCCTCCGACACTCCGCTGCTCGACAAGTTCGGCACCGACCTCACCGCTCTCGCCCGCGAGGGCCGGCTCGACCCGGTCATCGGGCGCGCCGACGAGATCGAGCAGACCGTCGAGATCCTCAGCCGCCGCACCAAGAACAACCCGGTGCTCGTCGGCGAGGCCGGCGTCGGCAAGACCGCCATCGTCGAGGGCCTGGCCCGCGCGATCGTGGCGAAGGAGGTCCCCGAGCAGCTGCGCGGCAAGCGCGTGATCTCGCTCGACCTCCCCGGCATGCTGGCCGGCACCCGCTACCGCGGCGACTTCGAGGAGCGCCTCACCGGCACCATGGACGAGATCGCGGCGCACTCCGGCGAGCTGATCGTCTTCATCGACGAGGTCCACACCGTCGTCGGTGCGGGCGGCGGCGGCGAGGGCGGCATGGACGCGGGCAACATCCTCAAGCCGCGTCTGGCCCGAGGCGACCTGCACCTCGTCGGCGCCACCACGCTCAAGGAGTACCGCACCATCGAGAAGGACCCGGCACTGGAGCGGCGCTTCCAGCCGGTCCGCGTCGGCGAGCCCGGCATCGAGGACGCGGTCGCCATCCTGCACGGCCTGCGCCCCGCCTACGAGGAGCACCACCGCGTGCGCTTCACGGACGAGGCCCTGCGCGCCTCCGTCGAGCTCTCGGCCCGGTACCTCACCGACCGCGTGCTGCCCGACAAGGCGATCGACCTGATCGACCAGGCCGGCGCGCGCCTCCGCCTCCGCCTCGGAGCCGGCGTCGACACCGGAGCTCTGCTCGAGCGTCTGGCGACCCTGGAGGCCGACAAGAACGCGGCCGTCTCGGCCGAGCACTACGAGGAGGCGTCCCGCGTCCGCGACGAGATCAGCGCCGTGCAGGCGGAGCTCGACGCGGCCACCGGCAGCGCCCCCGCGGAGGCGGTCGTCGGCGAGACCGAGATCGCGGCCGTCATTGCCCGCGCCACCGGCATCCCGGTGTCGCGGCTCACAGAGGGGGAGCGCGAGCGCCTCGCGCACCTCGAGACCGAGCTGCACCAGCGGGTCATCGGCCAGGACGACGCGGTCACCGCGGTCGCCCGGGCCGTCCGCCGCAGCCGCACAGGCCTCGGCGACTCCTCGCGCCCGGTCGGCTCGTTCCTCTTCCTCGGCCCGACCGGTGTCGGCAAGACGGAGCTGGCGCGCACCCTCGCGGGCTCCCTCTTCGCCGATGAGCAGTCGGTCATCCGCTTCGACATGAGCGAGTTCGGCGAGCGTCACACGGTCTCGCGGCTGGTCGGCGCCCCTCCCGGGTACGTCGGCTACGACGAGGCCGGTCAGCTGACCGAGCGCGTGCGCCGGAACCCGTACTCGGTGGTCCTCTTCGACGAGATCGAGAAGGCGCACCCCGACGTGTTCAACCTGCTGCTGCAGGTGCTCGACGACGGGCGTCTGACCGACGGCCAGGGGCGGACGGTCGACTTCCGCAACACGGTGATCATCATGACCTCGAACCTCGGCTCGGAGTTCCTGGCCTCGCGGTCGGGTGCGCTCGGCTTCGTCGCTCAGAGCGACGCGTCGGCCGAGGGCTTCGCCTCGGAGAAGGACCTGCGCGATCGCGTCATGGGCCGTCTCCGCGAGGCGATGCGCCCCGAGTTCCTCAACCGGATCGACGAGATCGTCCTGTTCCGCCGCCTCGGCCGCGAGCAGCTGCGGGAGATCGTCGGCATCGTCCTCGACACCACGCGCTCCCGCCTCGCTCCCCGCGAGGTGACGCTCGAGGTGACGGAGGCGGCCGTCGACTGGCTCGCCGAGAACGGCTACGAGCCGCAGTACGGCGCCCGGCCCCTGCGCCGGCTCGTCCAGCGCTCCATCGACGACCGGATCGCC
>NZ_PSWG01000029.1:0-29631 GCF_002931195.1 Rathayibacter sp. AY1C2
AGCATCCCGGTCGCCCCCGTCCGCTGCCCGAGGAGGACGAAGAAGCCGAACACCGCCACCCCGCACCACGAACGGAACCGCCATGCCCCTCTTCCTCTCCGACGCCGCCGTGATCACCATGGACCCGGTCTCGGGCGCCGTCCCGATCACGGCGAGCATCCGCATCGTCGACGAGCTGATCGTCGCGATCGGCCCGGGCCTCGTCCCCGAGCCGGGCGACGAGGTGATCGACGGGCGCGACCGCCTGGTCGTCCCCGGCTTCGTCAACGCCCACACCCACTCGTGGGAGTACCTCTACAAGGGCCGCTACGACAACCTGCCGCTCGAGCTGTGGATGCTGCTGTCGTACCCGATCCTCGGGAACAGCCGCGTCGCTCCGGATCTGGTGCGGCTGCGCTCGTCGCTCTTCGCCCTCGAATCGCTGAAGGCCGGGGTCACGACCCTGGTCGACGACGTGCTCGAGAACCCGGACCAGGACGCGGAGCAGCTCGCCGCGGTCTTCGACGCGTACGACGAGATCGGAGTCCGCGCCAACATCTCGGGCCACGTGATCAGCAGGCCCTTCCACGAGACGATGCCGTTCCTCGAGGAGTACGTGCCCGCGGAGATCCTCGACCAGGCGCGGTCGGCGTCGCGCCCGACGACGGAGGGCTACCTCGCCTTCAGCCGCGAGGCGTTCGCGACCCAGCACGGGAGGGGAGGCGGGCGGCTGCGCTACATGGTCGCCCCGTCCGCTCCTCAGCGCTGCGGGCCCGAGCTGCTCGTCGGGGCGACCGAGCTGGCGCTCGAGCACGGGGCGGAGTGCCACATCCACGTCCTCGAGACGAAGACGCAGCTGGTGACCGGCGAGCTGTCCTACGGCTCGACCCTGGTCGAGTACATGGAGCGGATCGGCGCGCTCTCGCCGAACACGACCTTCGCCCACGGGATCTGGCTCACCGACTCCGACATGGAGCGGATCGCCGCCGCCGGCACGTCCGTCTCGCACAACCCGATCTCGAACCTCAAGCTCGGCTCGGGCATCGCCCCGTGGCGCGCGCTGCACGACGCGGGCGTGAACCTCGGCCTCGGCACCGACGGCTGCTCGAGCAGCGACTCGCCGCGCATGCTCGACGTCGTGAAGGCCGCGGCGCTCCTGCACAAGGTCACGGATCCGGACATCGCCACCTGGCCGACCGTGTCCGAGGTGCTCACCGCCGGCACGATCGGAGGCGCGCGCAGCGCCGTGCTCGACGACGTCACCGGCAGCATCGAGGTCGGCAAGCAGGCCGACCTCGTCGTCTACGACCTCGAGACGCTGAACTTCACCCCGCGCCAGCGGCTCGAGAACCAGCTCGTCTACTCCGAGAACGGCTCGTCGATCGACACCGTGATCGTCGCGGGCCGGATCGTCGTCTCGAAGGGCGTCTCGACCACCGTCGACGAGGCGGCCCTCCGCGCGGATCTCGCCGCGCAGCTGGGGGAGATCGTGGCCTGGCAGGACTCGCTGGACCGCACGAACGGCGTGCTCACCGAGCCGTTCCGGCGGATGTACGAGCGGGCGATGCGGCACGACGCCCCCGTCGACCGCTTCAGCGGCCGTCGGCTGGTCTGAGGGCGGGCCGGCTCCCGGCGGACGCTCGGCCGACTCCCGGCCCGGCACACGGACGGGCGGAGGCGCGGCTCCAGTAGGTTGCGCACATGAGGTGGCGAGCGGGAGCGGTGGCGGTGCTCGTCCTCGCGCTCGCCGGGTGCACCGCGCCGGCCGACCCCGAGCCGACGACCGGGCCCACGACCGCCCCCGTCTCCGGGCCGGTGGTCGGCGGCTACGGCGACCTGCACGTCGCGCCCGACGGGTCGATGATGTTCTGCTACTCCGACCCCGACCCCCGATTCACGGGCGTCTGGCGCGAGTGCCAGGACGGGATCCGCGCCGTGAACGTCGACCCGGCCGCGATCGACGCGACCCTCGGGGAGACGGCGACGGCCGATCCGGGCGGGCACCGCTGGGTCGGCGCGGCGGCCGGGAAGCGCACCGCCGAGGACGGCACCGACGTCTACACCGTCTTCCTCGCGGGGACGCGCACGGACGACGCCTTCACCGTGACCGCGGTCGGCGAGGGCTCCTACCGCGTGCCGTCCGAGTACCAGGAGCTGCAGCCGGGAGTGCCGGGCGGGTTCCTGGTGCGGCTCGAGCCGATCGGCTGAGCGGGGGCGCCGGCGCGGGCGGAGGAGCCGAGCGGGGTGCAGCGGCCGGGAGGGGCGGAGCCGGCGGACTCGCGCACCCCCCGCCCGACCCTCACAGCGGGCGCGGCCGGTACCGCTCGATCAGCGCGTCGAACAGGCCGTTCATCCGCTCGTCGACCACGCGGCGCGACTCGTCGGCGTCGTACCACTCCACGATCTCGCGGGCGCCGTCGCTGAAGCGCACCGAGGGGGAGTAGGCCGGGACGAGGCGGCGGATCTTCGCGTTGTCGAACACCATCGAGTGCGCCTTGTCGCCGACGATCCCGGCACCGAGCTCGGGGTCGGCGGCGGCGATCGCGTCGGAGGCGACGTGCACGAGGCGCGGCTCGACTCCGGCCGCCGCGGCGAGGTCGTGGTGGATCTCGTCCCAGGTCGGCGTCTCGTCGCCGGTGATGTGGAAGGCCTCGCCGATCGCGGCGGAGGCGCCGAGGAGGCCGACCAGGCCGACGGCGACGTCGTCGGCGTGCGTCAGCGTCCAGAGCGAGGTGCCGTCGCCGAGGACGACCACCTCCTGGCCGCGGCGCATCCGGTCGACGACGGTCCAGCCTCCGTCGACGGGCAGCGCGGTGCGGTCGTAGGTGTGCGAGGGGCGGACGATCGTGACCGGGAAGCCGCTCGCGCGGTACTCGGCCACGAGCAGGTCCTCGCACGCGATCTTGTCGCGGGAGTACTGCCAGTAGGGGTTCCGGAGCGGAGTCGACTCGGTGACCGGGAGGCTGCGCGGCGGCTTCTGGTAGGCCGAGGCCGAGCTGATGAAGACGTACTGGCCCGTGCGGCCGGCGAACAGGTCGATGTCCTGCTGCACGTGCTCGGGCGTGAAGGCGACGAAGTCGATCACGGCGTCGAAGGTCTTGTCGCCGAGAGCGGCGGCGACGGAGTCGCGGTCGCGGCCGTCGGCCTGCACCTCGCGGACGCCCTCGGGCAGCGGGCGGAGCGACGTCCGCCCCCGGTTCAGCACGGTCACGTCGTGGCCGAGCCGCAGCGCCTCGCGGACGCAGGCGGCGCTGATGATGCCCGTCCCGCCGATGAACAGCACGCTGAGCGACATGGATCCTCCTCCGGCGGCGCCCGCGGCGGACGCCTCCCGATCCGATTCCCCCACATCGGGGCGCCGCACGCGAGTACCTTGACCCGGCTACCGCTCGACGGGACGCCGGTGCTCGTCCTCCGGCTCGGGGGCGAGCAGCGCCTCCGGAGCGGCCGCCGCGGTCGGTACGTCGGACGCCGTCCGCTGCTCGAGGGAGCGCCCCCAGGCCGTGCCCGCGAGGATCAGCGCGATGCCGAGGAAGCCGACCGGCGCGATCGGGTCGCGGGCGAGCGCGACTCCGACGACCGCGGCCCACACCGGCTCGGTGCCCAGCAGGAGGCTGACGCGGGAGGGGGAGGTGCGGCGGACCGCCCACGTCTGCACGAGGAAGCCGAAGACGGTGCAGACCAGGACGAGGTAGAGGAACAGGCCGGCGCCCACGGGGTCGAGCCCCGCGACGTACTCGGGGATCGGCACGCCGACGACGAGCGACGCGGCGCTGAAGACGACGGCGCAGGTGCCGAGCTGGACCGTGGTCAGGCGGAGGGAGTCCATCGGCGCCCGGGCCGAGAGGCGGTGCATCGAGGTGACGTGCACGGCCCGTACGACGGCGGCGCCGAGGATCAGCAGGTCGCCGGGGGAGAGCGGGCGGAGGGCGCCGTTGCCTGCGAGCAGCGCGACTCCGACGACCGCGACGAGGCATGCGAGCAGGAAGCGGCCCGGGAGGCGGCGCTTCGAGACGGCGGAGTCGAGGATCGGCGTGATCACGATCGTCAGGCTGATGATGAGGCCCGCGTTGGTGGCGGAGGTGCCGGCGATGCCGTAGGTCTCGAGCGCGAAGATCGTCGCGAGCAGCGCCCCGATGGTCACGCCGACCCGCCACTCCGCCGCGGTGATCCGGTGCCGCCGCGCCGCGACGATCACGGCCAGGCACAGCGCGGCGAGGGTCATCCGCGAGCCGAGCAGCGCCATCACGCTCGAGTCGGTGACGAGCTCCTTCGCCGCGAAGTAGGTCGAGCCCCAGGAGGCGGCAACCACGAGCAGGAGGAGGTCGACCCGGAAGCGGGAGAGGAGAGCGCGCACGGCTCATCGTGGCGGCACGGAGACCCGCAGGACAAGACTGCATCTTCTGCGCCGACGCGTAAGTTGGAACTCATGGAACTCGGACAGCTCAGGGCTCTGCGGGAGCTCGGCGAGCGCGGGAGCATCGCCGCCGTCGCCGCCGCGATGCGGGTGTCCCCCTCCTCCGTCTCGCAGCAGATCAGCGCGCTGCAGCGCCGCACGCCGACGGCGCTGACCTTCCGCGACGGGCGCCGGACCGCGCTGACCCCCGCCGGCCGCGCTCTCGCGGCCGCCGTGGTCGAGGTGGAGGTGGCGCTCGAGCGCGCGGCCCGGGCGGTCGCGGACTTCGAGGGGGAGCCGAGCGGCACCGTCTCGGTCGCCGCGTTCCACAGCGCGGGGCTGGCGATGTTCGGCCCGCTGCTGGAGGCGCTGCGCGCACCGGGTCGGCCGGGCGTCGCGCTCGCCGACTTCGACGTGGCGCAGAGCGCCTTCGCCGGGCTGACCGCGGATCACGACCTGGTCGTCGCGCACCGGCTCGCCGGCAGCGCCGAGTGGCCCGGGACCGTGCGCTCCACGCCCCTCCTCTTCGAGCCGCTCGACCTCGCGCTGCGGCGCGACCATCCGCTCGCCGCGAAGGACGTCGTCCGTCCCGCCGACCTCCGCGACGAGGAGTGGGTCGCGGTGCACGAGGGCTTCCCCCTGGAGCGGGCGATCGACGCCATCGCGGTCCTCGCGGGCGGCGACGCGCGCATCCCGCACCGGATCAACGACTTCCTGGTCGCGGCGGCGGTCGTGTCGGCGGGCGACGGCGTGGCGCTGCTGCCGCGGTACACGACCGACCTGCGGCGCACGCCGGAGGTGGTGCTGCGGCCGCTCGGGATCCCGGGGCTCGGCCGCCACATCGACTGCCTCGCCCGGCCCGAGACGCTGGAGCGCTCGGCCGTGCGGGTCGTGCTCGAGCAGCTGACCGGGATCGCCGCGGGGCTCGCCGCCGCGCCGTAGCATCGTGCCGTGCACCGCCTGATCGAGACCACGGCCGGAGACTCGGCCGCCACGGACCTCTTCGCCCTGCAGGAGGCCGACCTCCTCGCCCGCTACGGCGGCGACGACACCGGTCCGCGCCCTCCCGCCGACGCTCCGACCCTGCTGCTCGAGGTCGACGGCGGGCTCGTCGGCTGCGTGGCGCTCGCGGTCGAGGACGGCATCGGCGAGATCAAGCGGATGTTCGTGGTGAGCGCCGCGCGGGGCCGCGGGCTCAGCCGCGTGCTGCTCGCCGGCGTCGAGCGGCTGGCGGCCCGCGAGGGCGTGGAGCTGCTCCGACTGGTCACCGGCACGGAGCAGCCGGAGGCGATGGCGCTCTACGCGAGCGCCGGCTACGACCCGATCGCGGGCTACGGCTACTGGGGCGACGAGCCGAGCGCGCGCTGCTACGCGAAGCGGCTCGACCGCGAGGCGCTGCTCGCCGACGCGGGCTGACGCCGGGCTGGCGCTGGGCTGATGCCGGGCTGGCCGTTCGGCCGTCGGGGCGTGACGCCGGGCTGCCCGTTCGGCCGTCGCGGGCCGGCGCCGGACTGACGTCGGGTGCTGCGCTCGCCCGTCGCGGGCTCTCCGGGCCGCTCGGCCCGGGGTGCTCGCGAGTCGGGCCGCCCGCTCGGAGGGTCCGTATCGGCGAGTCCGACGGGGCATCTGCGACGTCGTCCACGACTGGTCGGCGCTGCGGAGAAGTCGCTGAGGATGAGGCGCGGGGGGCGCGGCGCGCCGCCTCAGGGCAGGTTCGCGCCAGAGCGGCCTCGAGCGGCGTGCCCCGTCGCGGAGCAGGCGACTCTGTCGGAGCGGCACGGGCATCCTCCCGCGCCTCTCACCCGACTCTGCCCCCGATACCCAGGGGTGCACGATGACAGAAGGACTCCGATGCAGAACGAAGACACCAGCACGCCGACCGGCGCCCCCGATCGTCTGACCCAGCGCCGAACCGTGGTGAAGGGCGCCGCATGGGCGATTCCTGTTGTGGCCGCCTCGATCGCCGCTCCGATGGCCTCGGCCTCAACCGCCCCCCAGTGCGCCCTGCAGGACGCGCAGCGCATCGACGCCACCTCGACCACCGCGCTCGCGGCTCGGACGATCCCCGTGCCCGCGGGAACCCAGTGGGTCCGCTTCACGGCGGTCGGCGGAGACGGCGGCGGCGTCCGCACCGGGTCGGACGTCACCAGCGCCGGTGCGCGGGTGACGGGCACCATCCCCGTCGACGCGCTCGGCGGAGCGTCCGAGATCGTCATCACCGCGGGCTCGGGCGGCAGCAACCAGGCCGGCGGCCGGGGGCTCGGCAACGGCGGGGCTCCGGGCACTCCGGGCTACATCGGCTCCGGAGGAGGGGGCGGGGCCAGCGGGATCACCGCCGCGGGCTCCCTGCTCGTCATCGCGGGCGGCGGCGGCGGTAGCGCAGCCGGCTTCACCTCGAACGACTTCACCCGGTCCGCCCGCGTCGGGCCGAACGCGGGGTCCGGCGGTCCCGTCGGCGGCTCCGGCTACGACAGCGCCGTCTCGCGCGCGGACAGCAGCACCGGCTCCACGGAGCAGGCCCCGAGCACCGGCGGAAGCCAGACCGGGCCGGGGCAGCCCGGTGTGACGACGGTCAACGTGACCGAGACGGTTCTCGGCAGCCCGGGCTCCGGGCGCGACGGCGGTGCCGGCGCAGCGAGGACGAACGCGAGCCGCCAGGTGACCTATGCGTCCGGTGGCGGTGGCGGCGGCTACTTCGGCGGTGCCGGCGGCGGCACCTCCCTGTGGGTGCGGGGTGGCGGCTCCTACGCGGCCAACGCGTCGACGGGCGCAGGAGGCAGCAGCTTCGCCGCGTCCGGCGTGACCGTCGAGAACTCCGACGTCGACACCCGTTCGCAGACGATGGGCTACGTGGAGGTCGCCTTCTTCGTCTGCGAGTAGCGCCTGCCCGAAGGCCAGGTGAGCCTCCGTGGTCGTCCGCTCCGGCGCGCGACCACGGAGGCTCGTCGTCGTCACCGTCCGCTCCACGTCGTCCCCGTCCTCCTGATGTCCCATCACCATATCAGTATGGGGCAGGAGGCGCCAGCCCTCACTCCTCCTGCGGTTCCGCGCTGTCGTGCTGCAGGCGCACCAGGATGCGGCGGAGGTGCATCGCCGCGAGGACGCCGGGCCCGAGGGTCCGGGAGGTCGCGGCGGTCCGCTCGTCGACGACCTGCACGAGGTGCCGGATCGCGCGGGCCGCGCTTCCTATCGCCCGGTGCGCGGCGGGGGAGCCGGCGTCGTCGCGGTCGATCGCGTCGGCGACCGCCCGGCAGGCCTCGCTCAGCGGCGGACCGAGCGCCGGATCGAACGGGAGCGCGCCCGGCCGCTCCCAGATGGTGTCCGCGAGGGCGCCGCTCAGATCGCGGACGTGGAAGAGGATCGCGTCGAGCGTCTCGAGGCGGAGGTGGTCGGACCGGGAGTCGCGGCGGTGCAGCAGCGCGCGCGGGTTCCCCTTGCGACTCTCGTCCGCGTCCGCGAGGGCCGCGCGGACCTCCTCCGCCGTCCGGGCCAGCTCCTCGCCGTTGCGCGCCCAGGCCTCGTGCTCGGGCGGCCACGTCTCCTCGAGCGCGGCGGCCAGCTGGCGCAGGTGCTCCGCGAGCTCGCGCTGGAACGCGTCGACCCGGGCGGACGCCGCCTCGACGGTGAGCCCGGGGGCGACGACCACGTTCACCAGCAGCCCCACCACCACGCCCACCGCCATCTGCACGAGGTAGCCGAGGGAGTAGTCCTCGGCGTCGGCCCCGCCGATGATGAGCACGAAGAGGGCCGCCATCGGCACGTACTCGCGGCCCGCGCCGAACCACCCCGTACCCGAGAGGACCACGCCGATCCCGACGACGAGCGGGATCGTCCACCAGGTCGGTCCGACGGTGACGACCACGAGGGCGGCGAGCCCGATCCCCGCCGCCAGGCCGAGCAGGGTCTGCAGTCCGGTGCGGACCGAGCCCATCAAGGTCGGGTACATGCTGACGAGGGCGCCGAGCGGCGCGTAGTACGGGTACTGCTCCGCGACTCCGGGAGCGAGCGGCGCGACGGCCCAGGCGATGCCGACCGCCAGCGCCGTCTTGAGAGCGAGCATGAGGCGCGAGCCGGTGACCGCCTCCCGCCAGGCGAGGGCGGCGCGGGACGTCCGGGTGTGGGGCATCCCGGCACCCTAGGCGAGGGGCGCGGACCGTCTCTCCCCTCTTGACAGCGGCGGCGGAGGCGCGAGCGGCGGTGGAAGAAAGAGGACGGCGGCTCGGGACGGCGGTGCTGATCACGACTCACGACGAACGTCCGATCCGGCCCACGTCGCCTGCGCCGTTCCACGGGGCGCCGCGGATCCTTCCTCCGTGACGAAAGCGACCGCGCGGACCGCAGGCGCCGTGAAGTGATGTCACCCCCGCTCACGGGGGCCGTTGAGTTTGCGCAGACGCCCTGTTACCGTGAACAAACCGTGCAGCTGGCGGCGTCGGAGGCCTCGAGGTGGAGGTCGCGCCGGATCCTGCGAGTCACGGCGAGTTCTTCTCCGAGGTCCACCGGGCCTCTCCCCTTGGCGCCCTCCGGCGCCTCTCCGCAGCCCCCCCGCCCCCGGGGGCGCGCCGCTCACGGTGCGCCTCCGGGCCCCACGCCGCCCCTGACGATGGAGTCACGATGACGACCGCATCGACGCCCGTCGACGCCGAGCTCCCCCGATCCGCGGGGCTCCGGCGCAGCCACACGGCCGGGCTGCTGATCCTCCTCGCCGCGGTGGCTCCGCTGCCCTTCACCGCCGCCTCCCCGGCCGTCGCCCTCGGCGAGCCGACCTCCACCGACCCGATCGCGCCGGACACCGCCGACCCCGCGATCGAGTTCCACGACGGCGACTGCTCCATGGTCGCGACAGCCCGGGCAACCCCGTCGTGATGCGGAAGGCGCCCACCCTCGCGGCACTCGGCACCACCGCCCCGACCACCGGGTACACCGACACGAACCCCGGCGGCTGATCCCTCGTGCCGGTCGAGCAGCTGCCCCTCCCTGCCGGTCGAGCAGCCGCCCGGCGGCGTATCGAGCCCTTCGTGCTCCGCACACAGGCTCCGACACGCCCCTGACGGCGCTGCTCGACCCAGCAGGGCTCGGCACCCCGAGATCCTCTCCCCCTCCCTGAACCGCACCACTCCACCGAAGGAGCACCATGCCCCCCACCACCACACCCGCGCGGCGAGCGCCGCTGCGCGCCGCGCTCGCCGCGCTCGGCCTCGGAGCAGTGCTGCTCTCGGGCCTCGTCGCCCCGGCTCCGGCCGCGCAGGCGGCCGATGCCGTGATCCCGCAGCAGGGCCTCCTCGCCGACTACCGGTTCACGCAGACCACCGGCAGCACGGTCCCGAACACCGTGAGCGGAGGCGTGGGAGCCGCCACCGTCCGCAACGCGACCGACGCGCTCTGGACCGGCACGTCGCTCCGCCTCACCGGCGGCCCCAAGAGCAGCACCACCGCCCCCTGGGTGCAGCTGCCCGCGAACCTGCTGACCGGTCGCTCGTCGGCCACCGTCACGATCGAGACCCGCGCCGACGCGTCGATGCTCTCGAACTTCCACTTCCTGTGGAACATCGGCAGCGACAGCACGAACCAGTACTGGTTCGCGTCCGTCCGCGACCGGGTGCGCACCGCGATCACGACCAGCGGAGGGAACGGCGAGAACAACGCCCGCAGCGCCTCCGCCCTGACCGCCGACCGCTGGTACAGCCTCACCTCGGTGATCGACGGCAGCGCCGGCACGATCTCGTTCTTCGTCGACGGCGTCCAGGTCGCCTCGGCGCCCACCGCTCTGCGCCCCTCGTCGGTGGCGGACCAGTCGCTGAACACGATCGGCCGAGCACCGTACCCCGACCCGTTCTACACGGGCGAGGTCTCGGCGTTCCGCGTCTACGACCGCGCGCTCACCGGGGCGGAGGTGGTGGCCGTGTCGAGCGTCGACGCGAAGCCTCACGCCTCCACGTTCTCCCCGATCGCCGCCGCCGTGCTGGCCGGGGTCGCCCCGCTCACCGTCGACGACTCGACCACGAACCTGCCCGACTACGGGGGAGCGGTGACCTGGTCCTCCAGCGACCCGACCCTGCGCGTCTCGGCCGACGGCCGCACCCTCAGCGCCGACCGCCCCGCCGTGGGCCAGGCCGCGCGCGCCTCGACGCTCACCGCGACGGCGTCGATCCGCGGAATCGTGCAGACCCGCTCGATCGCCGTGACGGTCGAGCCGCAGGTCGGCGTCGACACCCCCTACGGCTACATGATGGTCCACTTCGTCGAGGACTCCCAGGGCTACGCCGAGAAGATCTACCTCGACGTCTCCCGCGGCGACGACCCGGAGAAGTGGGACCCGCTCAACGGCGCGAAGCCGATCCTGGCCTCCGACCTCGGCACCACCGGTGTCCGCGACCCGTACCTGACCTACAACCCCGACACGAAGAAGTACTACATCATCGCCACGGACCTCCGCGTCTTCGGCGGCGACCGGGGCCCCAGCACCTGCGACACCTGGTGCTACTGGACCACCAAGGGCAGCACGAAGATGAACGTCTGGGAGTCGAGCGACCTCGTGTCGTGGAGCGACGTCCGGCAGTTCGACGTGGCGCTCGACGCCGCGGGGACGAAGAAGCTCGAGGCCGGCATGATGTGGGCTCCCGAGGCCACGTGGGTGCCGGACTACGCGGGACCCGGCAAGGGCGCGTTCGTCGTCTACTGGTCCTCGACGGTCTACCCGACCGCGGCGCACACGCCGGGCACCGGATCCTCCCGCGTGCTCTGGGGAGCGACCACGGACTTCACGCAGGCCACCTACTCCTACGGCGGCACCTTCATCGACACCGGGGCCGACACGATCGACACCACGCTGATCCAGGACTCCGGCACGACCTACCGGATCTCGAAGGACAACGGCACCGGCAAGGGCATCTACATGGAGTCGACCACCTCGCCGACCTGGTGGCTGCCGACGACCTCGTGGACGCAGATCCAGTCGCGCATCGGCGCGGTGTGGTCCGGCGGCAACCCCGGTGGGGTCGAGGGCCCCGCGGTGTTCAAGGACCACGGCGAGGACACCTGGTACCTGTACGTCGACGTGATCCCCGCGACCGGCTACAAGCCGATGGTGACGAACGACCTCGACACGGGCTGGACCCAGCTCACCGACCCGGGCTTCTCGCTCGCCTCGTCGACCAAGCACGGCGGCATCGTCTCGCTGACCGCGGGGCAGTACGCCGAGGTCCGCTCGGCCGACGCCGCCTCCGCGGTCCGCTCGGACCTCGGCGAGGTGACGGTCGCCTCCGGCACCGACGCCGCGGCGGCTCTGCCCGCCCGCGCCGACGTCGTGCTCGCCTACAACCGGGGCACCGCCTCGCAGCCGGTCACCTGGAACACCTCCGCGGTGGCGACGGCGCCCGGCCGCTACTCCGTCACCGGAGTCGTCCGCACGATCGGTGCGAACGACAACCAGTGGGTGGGCGCGAACGGATCGACGGCCTACAACGCCGCCGACCGTCGGCTCTCGAGCTCCACGGCCGTCACGGTCACCGCGACCGTGGTGGTGACGGCACCGACCTCGACGCTCACCGCGTCCACCCGCTGCGTCGCGGGCAAGGTCGTCCTCACCGGAGTGGTGAAGAACACGGGCACGACGCCCCTCTCGGTCGTCATCCGCTCGCCGTTCGGCGCCTCGCAGACGC
This sequence comes from Rathayibacter sp. AY1C2, assembly GCF_002931195.1. Lineage (NCBI taxonomy): Bacteria > Bacillati > Actinomycetota > Actinomycetes > Micrococcales > Microbacteriaceae > Rathayibacter > Rathayibacter sp. AY1C2. The sequence goes on from NZ_PSWG01000029.1 coordinate 12,037, forward strand.
TGACCGCCGCCCCCGGCGCCAGCGCCTCGGCCGCCTTCACCACCCGTCAGGCCTCGGTCCCGGCCGCCTCGCTCACCGCGGGCGCCCTGACCGCGGCCTACCCGGCGCGCACCTGCTGACGCACGCGCGCCGCTGACGCCGAGACGGCCCGCCCCCGCCGAGACACCGCCCCACTGCGGTGCCTCGGCCGGGAGCGGGCCGTCTCGGCGTCGAGCGCCTCGGAGCTCCGCGGCGGCCGCCCCACATCCCGGCACGGCAGGCTGTACGGATGAGCGCGCCTGGAACCACCGACCCCCTCGACCACGTCCGCGTGCGCGGCGCCCGCGAGAACAACCTCCGGAGCATCGACGTCGACGTGCCGCGCGACGCCCTCGTCGCCTTCACGGGGGTCTCCGGATCGGGCAAGAGCTCGCTCGCCTTCGGCACGCTCTACGCGGAGGCGCAGCGCCGCTACTTCGAGTCGGTCGCCCCCTACGCGCGGCGGCTGATCGACCAGGTCGGCGTGCCGGACGTCGACTCGATCGAGGGCCTGCCGCCGGCCGTCGCCCTCCCGCAGCGGCGCTCCGGAGGCTCGGCCCGCTCCACGGTCGGCAGTGCGACGACGCTCTCGAGCGTGGTGCGGATGGTGTTCTCGCGCATCGGCGCCTACCCCGAGGGCGCGCCGATGCTGCTCGCAGAGGACTTCTCGGCCAACACCGTGCAGGGCGCGTGCCCCAGCTGCCACGGCATCGGCCGGGTCTACGACGTCCCCGACGAGCTGATGGTGCCGGACGACTCCCTCTCGATCCGCGACGGGGCGCTCGCCGCCTGGCCGACCGCCTGGCACGGCAAGCAACTGCGCGACAGCCTGATCTCGCTCGGACACGACATCGACGCTCCGTGGCGCGACCTGCCCGCGGAGGACCGCGACTGGATCCTGCACACTCCCGACTCCCCGCAGGTTCCCGTGTGGACCGACCGCTCTCCCGCGGAGGTGCGCGCGGCCGTGGCCGCCGGTGACGAGCCGCGCTACATGAGCACGTTCCTCGGGGTGCGCCGCTACGTGCTCGACACCTTCGCCGGCTCGAAGAGCGCCCGGATGCGCGAGCGCGCGGCCTCGTTCGTCGTCAGCGTCGCCTGCCCGGTGTGCGGCGGCCGGAGGCTGAAGCCCGACGCGCTCGCCGTCACCTTCGAGGGGCTCGACATCACCGAGCTGTCAGCGCTCCCGCTCGAGGAGCTGGTCGTCGTCGCGCGGCGCGTGCTGGAGCCCGGCTGGACCCCGGCCGACGGCGCTCCGCAGACCCGCCTGGCCGCGCAGCGGCTGGTCGAGGACCTCGTCGCCCGCCTCGCGCCGATCGTCGACCTGGGCCTCGGCCACCTCTCGCTCGACCGCTCCACGCCGACGCTCTCCTCGGGGGAGCTCCAGCGGATGCGCCTCGCGACGCAGGTGCTCTCGCGCCTCTTCGGCGTCGTCTTCGTGCTCGACGAGCCGTCCACGGGCCTGCACCCCGCCGACACGGAGGCGCTGCTCGGCATCCTGCGGACCCTGCGGGCGACCGGCAACACCGTCTTCTTCGTCGAGCACTCCCTCGACGTCATCCGCGAGGCCGACTGGATCGTCGACATCGGCCCGGGCGCGGGGTCGGGGGGCGGCACCGTCGTCTACTCCGGCCCGCTCGACGGCCTGCCGGGCGCCCGCGGCTCCGTCACCCGCCGCTACCTCTTCCCCGAGGGCGACCCGGCGCCGCTGCGCTCCCGCCGCACCGCGGAGCAGTGGATCGAGCTCGCCGGAGTCTCGCGGCACACCCTCGACGACCTCTCCGTCGCGTTCCCGGTCGGGGTGCTCACCGCGGTCACCGGCGTCTCCGGGTCGGGCAAGTCGACGCTCGTGAACCAGGCGCTGCCCGATCTGCTGCGCGCCTCGCTCCGCGCCGACGTCGCCGAGGACGCGCCGGCCGAGGAGGGCGGGGAGGCGGACCCGCTGCTCGACGCGGCTGCGGCGGCGACCCGCGGCACCGCCTCCGGGCCCGCGGACCGCCTGCGCCGGGTGGTGCAGGTGACCCAGACCCCGATCGGCCGGACCTCGCGCTCGAACGTCGCGACCTACACGGGCCTGTTCGACCGGGTGCGGACGCTCTTCGCGGCCACACCGGAGGCGAAGCGCCGCCGCTTCTCGGCGAGCCGCTTCTCCTTCAACCTGCCCAGCGGGCGCTGCCCCGTCTGCAAGGGCGAGGGCTCCGTGGAGGTGGAGCTGCTGTTCCTCCCGACCGTCGAGGCGCCCTGCACGGCGTGCGGCGGCACCCGGTACAACGACGAGACCCTCGAGGTCACCCTGGGCGGCCGGACGATCGCCGACGTCCTCGCGCTGAGCGTCGCCGATGCGCGCGAGGCCTTCGCCGAGGACCGCGAGGTCGCCCGCCACCTCGACGCGCTGGTGGACGTGGGGCTCGGCTACGTCTCGCTCGGCCAGCCGGCGCCCGAGCTGTCCGGGGGAGAGGCGCAGCGGGTGAAGCTCGCCTCGGAGCTGCGTCGCGCCCAGCGCGGGGACACGCTCTACCTGCTCGACGAGCCGACGTCGGGCCTGCATCCCGCCGACGCCGACCGCCTGCTCGAGCACCTGCAGCACCTGGTCGACGCGGGCAACACGGTGATCGTCGTCGAGCACGACATGCGCGTCGTCGCCGACGCGGACTGGGTCGTGGACCTCGGCCCGGGAGCGGGCCGGGCCGGCGGCTCGGTGGTCGCGACGGGCACTCCGGAGGAGGTCGCCGAGGCCGCGGGCAGCCGCACCGCTCCGTACCTCCGGGCGGCTCTGGACCGGCGCCGCTGAGCACCCGAGGACCCTGTCAGTCCTCTCACCGAAACCTCACCGAAAACAGTTGTTAACGGTAACATTCGAGGCGGCCCGCCCCCCTGGGCCGGATTTCTCAACGACGAGAGGCCTCACGAATGAGACGACGACTCCCCCTGGCCACCGTGGCGGTGATGGCGCTGACGGCGGGTCTCCTGTCGGTCGGCCCCACCGCTCAGGCCGCCCCCACCACATCGCTCGACGCCGCGAAGGTGCTCGAGCTCCCGTTCGACGGGTCGCTCGCCGACACCAGCGGTCGCGGGACCGCCCTCGGGATGCAGAAGGGTACCGCCTCCTACGGCACCGGCCTGAACGGCCGGGCGTTCGAGTTCACCGGATCGAACGCGATCTCGCTCGGCACTGCGGCGGCGCTGCAGCCCGCCGACCTCACCGTCTCGTTCTGGTACAAGCCGACCAGCGCGATGACCGGTGAGCAGGTCTTCACCTGGAACAAGACCGCCTACAACTCCGACGGCTGGTACCTCACCTCCGAGGGCGACGGCACCCCGCTCGCGCTCTCGATCGGCCCGTCCGGCGGTCAGCCGTACAAGGTCGCCGTCGAGACCGCCCGCTCCGGCTTCTTCCCCGCGGGGGAGTGGACGCACGTGGTCGCCACGTACGACAAGAGCACCAAGGCCGTCGCCTTCTACCGCAACGGGGTGAAGCAGACCGCCGTCGTCAAGACCGCGCCGTCCTCCTCCGCATCCGGCGTCCTCGGCTCCGAGAGCACCTCGACGAAGACCCTCGGCTTCAACGGCCCCCAGTACAACGGCGCGCACCTGCGCGGCCTGCTCGACGACTACGCGCTCTACAACGGCGTCGCGACCACCACCGACGTCGTCGCCCTGACGAAGGCCGGCAACCCCTCCTTCGACCCCGCGAGCATCGCCCGGGCCGACCTCGAGCTGGTCGCCCCGCCCGCGAGCACCAGCACCGGCTTCACCCTGCCCACCGTCGGCGCGAAGGGGTCCGCCCTCAGCTGGACCTCCTCCGACCCGGCGACCGTCGCGATCAGCGGAGGCACGGCCGCGGTCACGCCGCCCACCGGCTCCGCGACGCAGGTCGTCCTCACCGGCTCCGCCACCTACGGGGGCAGCACCGCGGTCACGAAGACCTACACTCTCCAGGTGCAGCCCCGGGGAGTGAAGACGTCGAACTACCTTCTGGAGGCCGGCCTGTCCGACGTCTCCGTACAGGACCCCTACCTCGAGAACGGGGAGCAGCAGACCGTCGAGTACCTGCTGAGCCTCGACCCCGAGATGTTCCTCTACTCCTTCTACCGCGAGGCCGGGCTCACGCCGACCACCAGCGGCGGATACGGGGGTTGGGAGCGCGAGAACGGCACCCGGTTCCAGGGCCACTTCTTCGGCCACTACCTCTCGGCGCTCTCGCAGGCCTACGCGACCGAGGAGGACGCGGCCACCAAGGCGGCACTGCTCGCGAAGCTCACCGCTTCCGTCGACGGTCTGAAGAAGGTCCAGGACGCCTACGCGCTCAAGGACCCCGCGAACGCCGGCTACGTCTCGCCGTTCCCGACCCGCTACCTCCCCTCGGGCGGCGACGGCCTGCTCGTCCCCTTCTACAACCTGCACAAGGTGCTCGCAGGCCTCCTCGACGCCCACGACCAGGCGCCCGACGCCGTCTCGCAGAAGGCGCTCACCGTCGCCGGCGGCTTCGGCAGCTGGATCACCGCCTGGGCGGGCCGCCAGGCCAACCCCGGGCAGCTCCTGAACACGGAGTACGGCGGAATGAACGAGGCGCTCTACCGCCTGTACGAGACCACGCACGACCCGGCGCACAAGCGCGCGGCCGAGTACTTCGACGAGACCGCGCTGTTCCAGAAGCTCGCGAACAACGAGGACGTCCTCAACGGGCTGCACGCGAACACGACCGTCCCGAAGCTGATCGGCGCGCTGAAGCGCTACCGCGTCTTCACCGACGACCCGGCGCTCCACGCCACGCTCACCGCCGCGGAGAAGTCGGATCTCGACATGTACCGCCGTGCCGCCGAGAACTTCTGGCGCATGGTCGACGAGACCCACACCTACGCCAACGGCGGCAACAGCCAGTCCGAGCACTTCCACGCACCCGGCACCCTGTACGAGTACGCCACGAACGGCCAGACCACCGGCTACGGCGAGAACTCGACCTCCGAGGGCTGCAACATCTACAACATGCTCAAGCTCACCCGGGCGCTGTTCCAGGTGACCGAGGACGTGAAGTACGCCGACTTCTACGAGGAGACGTTCATCAACGGCGTCCTCTCGGTGCAGAACCCGGACACCGGCATGGTGACCTACTTCCAGCCGCAGACCGCGGGCTACGCCAAGGTCTTCGGGCACGAGCTCGACGAGTTCTGGTGCGACCACGGCTCGGGTATCGAGAGCTTCACCAAGCTCGGCGACTCGATCTACTTCGAGAAGCCGAAGACCGTCTTCGTGAACCAGTTCCGCTCCTCGGTCCTCCGCTCCTCCGCGAACAACCTCCGGCTGACCCAGACGGCGGACATCCCGAGCACGGACACGGCGACCCTGAGGGTCGAAGCGCTGGCCGGAGGAGCCGTGGCCGCGGACACGACCCTCAAGCTGCGCGTGCCGTCCTGGATCGACGGAGCGCCGACGCTCACCGTGAACGGTGCCGTCCGTGCCGTCACGGCCCAGGCCGGATACGTCTCGGTCGCCGTCGCCGCCGGTGACGTGCTGACCTGGAAGCTGCCCGCCGCGGTCAGCGCGGTCGCGGACACGGAGAACCCCGACTGGACCGCGTTCCGCTACGGACCGGTGCTGCTGGCGACCGAGCTCAACCGCTCGAACGTCGAGGCGTCCTATGTCGCCGGCGTCCTGGTGCGCATGGGCATGGCCGACAAGTCCGTGAACTCGAACGTCGTCGTCGCGGACTCCGCGGCCTGGAAGTCCGCGGTCCGCGGCAACCTGGTCCGCCTGCCCGACGGCGCGGACGGCAACGGCCGCACGACGATGCGCTTCGGCATGAAGAACGTCGACGCCGCGTCCGCCGCCCGGGTGTTCACTCCGTACTACAGCCTCTACAACGCCCGCTACGCGACCTACATGACCCTGATCGAGCCCGACTCGGCCGCGGCCCAGGAGCTGATCCGGACGCAGAAGGAGCAGCTGCGCGTCGACGAGACGACGATCGACTCCCTCACCTCCTTCGACAACAACAACAGCGAGGCCGACAAGAACTACAAGACCGCGCGGTCCTCGGTGGGGACCTGGCGCGGCGAGGGGTACCGCGACGGCGAGCGCTCGGCGGAGGCGTACTTCCAGTACGACATGATCGTCGACCCGGCTCTGCCGGCGAACTACCTCGGGGTCCGCTACTACGGCGGCGACGCGGGACGCACCTTCGACGTCTACCTCAACGACGTGAAGCTCAAGACCGAGGTGGTCTCGGGAGCGGCCGGAGCGACGAGCTGGTACGTCCAGTACGACCGGATCCCGGCGTCGATCCTCAGCGGTCTCGCCGCGAAGGACAGCTACAAGCGCGACCAGAGCGGGAAGTACGTGCTCGACGCGAAGGGGCAGAAGATCCCCGTCGTCACGGTGCGCTTCCAGGGCACCGGATCCAGCTACGTCGGCGGTGTCTTCGGGGTCTACACGACCGAGTCGACCACCTACGCTGCGGACCCGGAGCTGACGAAGCTCTCCTCCGACGTCGGGACGCTCTCGCCGGCTCTCGCCGCCGGGGTCAGGGACCACACGCTCACGGTGCCGGCCGGCACGACGAGCGTCTCGCTCGACCTGGACCCGGCCGTGCCCAGCGGCCTGGTGAAGGTCGACGGCGTGCTGATCGACGACACCGTCCGCCGCACCGTGCCGCTCGCGGCCTCGGGGACGACGAGCGTGGTCGTCGAGTCGTCGGCGCAGGACCACACGACGACAGCGACCTACCGCCTCTCCATCGTCCGCGCCTCCGCGGCGACGGTACCGACGACCGTGGCGGCCACCAGCCGCTGCGTGGCGGGCAAGGTCGTGGTGACGGTCACCGCTCGGAACGATGCGAAGGTCCCGGCGGGGATCACCCTCGGCTCCGCCTGGGGCTCGAAGGCGTTCACCGGGATCGCTCCCGGGTCGAGCGCCTCGCACGCCTTCACCACCCGCGCCGCCTCGGTGGCCGCGGGCTCGGCGACGGTGACCGCGACGGCGACCGTGGACGGAGCATCGGTGACCACCACGAAGCAGGCCGCGTACTCCGCTCTCACCTGCAAGTGACGTGACGACGACGGCCGCCGGGGATCGCCCCCGGCGGCCGTCGTCGTCAGTCGGAGGTGCGGTAGAGGCCCTGGAGCAGCCCGATGACGTCGCCCAGGAGGGGCGGCGGGTCGCTCCGGATCCACGCGGCGTGCACGGGGACCGGCGGGGCGTCGCGGACGACCCGGTAGGCGAGGCCCTGCCGTCGGTACTGGCTCACCGTCGATTCCGCGGTCACTCCGCGGGCGGAGCCGCTGCTGATCACCGTGAGCCAGTCGTCGACGTCGGTCGTCGGGACGGTGATCCGCGGCCGGTCGTGCTCGGGCCAGAGGTCGAGCCGGGTGCTCCCGGTCCGGTCGTCGAGCGCGAGCGGAGCGGTCGCCACCTGGGCGAGCGTGACCGTGCGCTTCGCGGCGAGCGGGTCGTCGACGGACAGGGCGCAGTAGCGCTTCTCGGTGCCGATCAGAGCCGACTCGACGTCCGCAGCCGGAGATCCGCGCCGGAGGATCGCGAGGTCGCTGAGGCCCTCCGCGAGCCCCGCGGTGGGGGTGTTGGAGCGGATCAGCCGCAGCTCGTGGCGGGGGAGCGCCGCGGCCCAGCGGCGCTGGAACTCCTGGGTGTGCTCGCCGAGAGCCGACCAGGCGTAGCCGATCCGGATCGTGTCCGTTCCGGCCGCCGCCTCCTCGCGCAGATCGTCGACGACGGCCAGGACGCGGCGGGCGTGCCGAAGCACCCGCTCGCCCGCCGGCGCGAGCTCGACGCTGCGGGTCGTCCGGTGGAGGAGCCTTCGTCCGAGGACGGACTCGAGCGCCGCGACGTTGCGGGAGACCGCCGTCTGGGAGATGCCGAGGTCGATCCCCGCGTCGGTGAAGGTCCCGGCGTCCACGACGCCGACGAACGACCGGAGGTGGCGCAGTTCCAGATCCATGACCGCATCCTATTCATGCGGTTCCCGCATCGATCGGACCGGTGATGCATTGTGAGCCGGGGCCGGACGGCTCGCAGACTTCCGGCATGACGAAGCAGCTCCCCGGCGACGGACGGACCGTCGGCGTCGCGACCGCCCTCGCGAGCGCCCTCTCGAATCAGCTCGGGGCGGCCTCCGGGACTCTGGCCTTCCCGGTCCTGGGATCCGTCGGAGTGGTCGCCGTCCGGCAGATCGTCGCCGCGCTGATCCTCCTCCCGGTCGTGCGGCCGCGGATCCGCGACCTGACCCGCGCGCAGTGGTGGCCCGTCCTGCTCCTCGCCGTGGTGTTCGGAGCGATGAACCTCACGCTCTACGCGGCCATCGACCGCATCGGGCTAGGGCTGGCGGTGACCCTGGAGTTCTGCGGGCCGCTGGCGGTCGCGCTCCTCGGCTCCCGGAGCAGGACCAGCGCGCTCTGCGCCCTCGTCGCCGGAGCGGGCGTCCTCGCGATCGCCGGGCCGAGGCCCTCGTCCGACCAGCTGGGGATCGCGCTCGGTCTCGCGGCCGCGTGCTGCTGGGCCGCGTACATCCTGCTCAACCGGATCATCGGACTCCGGCTGCCCGGAGCGCAGGGGACCGCCACGGCGACCGGGATCTCCGCCGCCGTCTTCCTGCCCGTCGCCGTCTGGACGCTCGTCTCGACGCGCCCCGACGCGGGCACCGTGCTCCTGGCGGTCGGCGCCGGCGTCCTGGCGACGGCCGTCCCGTTCGTGGCCGACGTGATCGCGCTCCGGAGGCTCCCGGCGAGCGTGTTCGGGACGCTCATGAGCGCCAACCCCGTCCTGGCCGCCCTCATCGGCGCGGTCGTGCTCGGGCAGGACGTCGGCGCGGCCGGATGGATCGGGATCGCCCTCATCGTCACCGCGAACGCGGCGGTCCTCCGGCGGGGGCGTCGCGCGCGGTGAGGCCCGGCGGCGGGCCGAGCGAGAGGTGATCCCGTCGAGATGCCGCCGCTGTGCGTTACCTGTTCGTTATGAAAAAGGCGCCTACACGACCAAACCAGGGACACCCTGGGAAACGGCAGGTCGCGGGAGAAAACTCTCCTCCATGAACCAGACAGCGGCACCCGTGCGCGAGCATCGAGCTCTCTACTTCCTGCTCGCCGCCCTCGCGGGCATCGTCACGGGCGGAGTCCTCCTCGCCGTCGCCGAGCTCATCGCCCTCGCGGTCGCCCGCACCGCGAGCCCCGTGCTCGCGCTCGGCGCCTTCATCGTCGACATCGTCCCGCGCCCGCTCAAGGAGTTCGCGATCGAGACGTTCGGCGAGAACGACAAGACCTTCCTGCTCGGCAGCGTGGGCGCCGCGGTCGTCGTCGCCGCCGCGATCGCCGGAGTGCTCCAGCTGGTCCGCCCGCCGCTCGGCCAGGTGCTGCTCGTGATCGCCGGCGGCCTCTCGATCGCCGCCATCGTGACCCGCACCGGAGCGTCGCCGCTCGCTGCGGTGCCCACGCTGGTCGGACTCGTCGTCGCCGTCGTCGTCATGCACCTCCTCTTCACGCGCCTGCGCGGCTGGCGTGCGGCCCGGGCCTCGGAGGCCAGGGGAACATCCTCCGAGGCCCGTCCGGGCGCCCTCGAGCGCCGCGGCTTCTTCCGCATCGCGCTGATCTCCGCCGTCGGCGCGGCAGTCGTCGGCACCGGTGCCCGCCTGGTCAACGCGGCGACCTCCTCCCTCGCCGGTGTCCGCGACGCCCTGCGCCTGCCGTCCCCGCGCAGCACCGTCTCGGTCCCCGCGGGCGCCGAGCTCGACATCGAGGGCATCACCCCGCTCTACACGCCGAACGCCGACTTCTACCGCGTCGACACCGCCCTCACCGTGCCCAACCTGGACCCGTCGGCCTGGTCGCTGAAGATCACCGGCATGGTCGACCGCGAGGTGACGCTGAACCTCCAGCAGATCTTCGACATGGGCCTCGACGAGTACGGCATCACCCTCACCTGCGTCTCGAACCAGGTCGGCGGCAACCTCGTCGGCAACGCCAAGTGGCTCGGCGTCCCCCTGCGCGACGTGCTGAAGATGGCCGGCGTGCAGAGCGGAGCCGACATGCTCCTCTCGACCAGCAGCGACGGATACACGGCGTCCACCCCGATCACCGCGGTCACGGACGAGAACCTCGACGCGATCCTCGCCGTCGGCATGAACGGCGAGCCCCTCCCGTTCGAGCACGGCTTCCCGGTGCGGATGATCGTGCCCGGCCTCTACGGCTACGTCTCGGCCACCAAGTGGCTCACCGAGCTCAAGGTCACCACCTTCGAGGCCGACCAGGCCTACTGGACCCCGCGCGGCTACTCCGCCGAGGCCCCCATCAAGATGTCCTCGCGGATCGACACCCCGCGGATCGGCGTCCCCGTCACCTCGGGCGCTCTCAAGATCGCGGGCGTCGCCTGGGCGCAGAGCATCGGCATCGAGAAGGTCGAGGTGAGCATCGACAACGGCGACTGGCAGGAGGCGACGCTCTCGACCCCGGTCAACCTCGACACCTGGGTGCAGTGGTTCGTCGACTGGGACGCCCAGCCCGGCTCGCACTACGTCGCGGTCCGCGCGGTCGACAAGAACGGCACGGTCCAGATCGAGGACCGCGCGCCGGTCGCGCCCGACGGATCCTCCGGCTGGCAGCGCACGCTCATCAACGTCACCTGACGCCCTGCGGAGGCGCCGATCCTCGTGGGTCGGCGCCTCCGGTGCGTCCGGCGTCCGTCGCGAGGACGCTCCCGCGGTGCGGACGGCCCTCGTCGCGACGACGCCTCCGCGGCGGGCACCGCGGCACGTCCCGGCCCGGCGCGCAAGCCTCCGCGGCGGCGCGGCCCGCGAGGAGGCGCCGCTCTAGCCTTCGAGGATGCGCTCCCGGCTCCTCCACCTCCGCGAATCCTTCTGGTTCCTCCCGGCCCTGTTCGGCGTCCTCGCCGTCGGGCTGGCGCTGGGGCTGGTCGAGGTCGACCACCTGCTGGTCCGCGCCGGCGTCAGCGACATCCCCCTGATCGAGGACCTGTCGCCGACCGGCGGCCGGGCGATCCTCTCGGCGATCGGCGGGACGATGCTCGGCGTCGCTGCGACCTCGTTCTCGATCACGATCTCGGTGCTGGCGACCACGTCCTCCGCCTACGGGCCCCGGCTGGTCCGCAACTTCATGGCCGACCGCGGCAACCAGGTCGTCCTGGCGGTGCTCACGTCCACGTTCCTCTACTCGCTGATCGTGCTGCGCGCGGTGCACACGGAGGAGGACGCGTCGCTGACGTTCGTGCCGGTGGTGGCCGTCTCGTTCTCGGTGCTGCTTGCGGTGGGCGACGTCGCGGTGCTCGTCTACTTCATCCACCACATCGCGCTGTCGGTGCAGGTGACGACGCTGCAGCAGCGGGTGCTCGGCGAGCTCGTCGACGTGATCGAGCGACTGCATCCGGAGGACGGTGAGGAGCCGGTGGACGCGGAGGAGGCCCTGCTCGCGGAGGAGGCCCTGCCGCCGGCGGGGCGCGAGCCGGTCGTGCTGTGTGCGGTGCGCGGGGGCTACGTCGAGCAGCTCGAGGTCGAGCGGCTGGTCGCCCTGGCCCGCCGCGGCGACGCGCGGCTCCGAGTGCTCGCGCTGCCCGGCGACCACGTCCTCGTCGGAGACCCGGTGCTCGAGGTCCTGGAGGGGTCCGTCGCCCAGGAGGAGGCGGTCGCCGCGGTCGTCGTCGCCGACGCGCGCACCCCGCACCAGGACCTCCGGTACGCCGTCCAGCAGGTGGTCGAGATCGGAGTCCGCGGGCTCGCGACCGGCACGAACGACCCGTACACCGCGGTCGGCGCCGTCGAGGCCCTGACCAGCGCGCTCGTCGACCTCTGCGGCCGGCCGGAGGCGCGCGGCCGCTACTCCGACGCCGACGGAGTCGTCCGCCTGGTCGTCCCGTGGCCCCGAGCGGGCGAGCTGCTGGCCGACGTGTTCCTCGCCCTGCGCTCGTACGCGATGGAGCAGCCGCTCGTCGTCCGCGCCGGCGTGCGCCTCGCCGAGCGGCTCGCGGTCGTCGCCCGCGGCGGGACCCGCGTCGAGCTGCACCGCCAGGTCCAGGCGTTCGCCGCCGCGCACGCCGCCGCCGACGGCGACGCCCTCGAAGCGCCGGCCCTGCGCGCGTCGCTCGCCGCGCTCGAGGCGCGTCTCGCGGCCTGACGCTCGGCCTGCCCGGCGCTCCAGGAAGCCACGCCGCCGGTGGAGTGCTCGAATCGATTCGAGTAGGCTCGGCGCATGACAGAGAACACCACTGAGCTGCGCGTGGGGGTCGTCGGCCTCGGCTTCGCCGGCACCACCCACCTCGATGCCTTCCAGTCCCTGCCCGGCGCCCGCGTCGTCGCGCTCGCCGGCCAGGAGGAGGCGCGCCTGCACGAACTCGGCGCGACCCGCGGCGTCCCCGACCTCTACGCCGACTGGGAGGAGCTCGTCGCCCGCGACGACCTCGACGTCGTCTCCATCGGCGTCCCGAACCACCTGCACCACCCGATCGCCGTGGCCGCGCTCGCGAGCGGCAAGCACGTCTTCTGCGAGAAGCCGCTCGCCACCACCGCTGAGCTGGCGGCCGAGATGGTCGAGGCCGCCCGCACGAACGACCGGGTGCTCGAGATCGCGTACAACCACCGCCGCCGCGCCGACGTCGCCTTCCTCCGCGACTACCTCGACGACGCGCCGCTGGGCGACGTCTACCACGCCCGCGCGAGCTGGCAGCGGCGCACCGGCATCCCCGGCATCGGCTCCTGGTTCACCAGCAAGGAGCTCGCCGGCGGCGGCCCGCTCATCGACCTCGGCTCCCACGTGCTCGACATCGCGCTGCACCTGCTCGACGAGCCGCGCGTGACCAGCGTCTCGGCGGTCGCGTACGGCGAGATCGGCCGCTCCGGCCGCGGAGGGCGCCCGCACGGCGTCGCCGCCACCGGCACGCACGCGTTCGAGGTGGAGGACTTCTCGAGCGCCCTGCTGCGCCTCGACAACGGCCGCTCCCTCCAGCTCGACGCCTCCTGGGCCAGCTACTCCAAGGTCGACGAGGACATCGAGGTCGAGCTGCTCGGCTCGGCCGGGGGCGCGCGCCTCCACATCGCCGACTACGCCACGGAGGGGACTCTGACGCTCTACTCCGAGGTCGCCGGAGCGCCGACCGTCTCGCACCCCGACGTGAAGGTCCCCGCCGGACGCCACCGCTCGGTCATCGCCGAGTTCCTGGAGGCCATCGCCTCGGGAGCCGACGCGCCCGCGGGCGGCCCCCGCTACTCCGGCCACTACGGCGAGTACGCGCTGCACCGCAGCCGGGTGGTCGACGCGATCTACCGCTCCGCCGCCGAGAAGAAGGAGGTGGCGGTCGCATGAGCGCCCCGATCGAGGTCCTCGTCTGGAACGAGTTCCGCCACGAGACCCGCGGCGACGAGACCGTGCTGCGCCACTACCCGGACGGCATCCACCGCGTCATCGCGGACGGGCTCGCGGAGTCGCTCGGCGACGCCGTCTCGGTGCGCACCGCGACGCTCCCCGAGCCCGAGCACGGGCTCACCGAGGAGGCGCTCGCGACGACGGACGTGCTGCTGTGGTGGGGGCACATCGCGCACGAGGAGGTGTCGGACGAGGTCGTCCAGCGGGTCCTGCGGCACGTGCAGGAGGGGATGGGGATCCTGGTCCTGCACTCGGGCCACTACTCGTCGATCTTCAAAGCGCTCATGGGCACGACCTGCTCGCTGAAGTGGCGCAACGACCGCGACCGCGAGCTGGTCTGGACGATCGCGCCCACCCATCCGATCGCCGAGGGCGTGCCCAGCCCGCTGATCATCCCCGAGCAGGAGATGTACGGCGAGTACTTCGACATCCCGGTGCCGGAGGAGACGGTGTTCCTGTCGACCTTCACCGGCGGCGAGGTGTTCCGCTCCGGCGTGACCTACACCCGCGGCCTCGGAAAGGTCTTCTACTTCTCGCCCGGCGACCAGGACTACCCCGTCTACCACCACCCGGACATCCGGCGCGTGCTGGCGAACGCCGTCCGCTGGGCCCGCCCGACCCGGCCGCGCACGCCCCTCACGGCCGACCACCACCCCCGGGGCTGGTTCGAGTCCTGACGCGGTCGCTCCCGCGCCTCCGTCTCCCTCTCCGCGGGATGCCGCTCCGGTACGCGACACGCCGTGCCGGGCGTACCGACGTGGCGTCTCGCGGGGAGGTACTGGGGGGATGCAGCAGACGGAGGGGCGCGAGCCGGACGAGGTGCGCCGGTACGGGGAGGCGCCGGAGCAGATCGCGGACATCTTCCGCGGGGCGCCCGGCGGGGCGCGCCGGCCGGTCGTGCTCGTGCACGGCGGATTCTGGCGCGCGCGGTGGGACCGGCGGCACGCCCGGCCGCTCGCGGCGGCGCTGGCCGACCGCGGGCACGACGTGCTCCTCCCCGAGTACCGGCGCACGGGCGACCCGGGAGGCGGCTGGCCGGGCACCGGCGACGACGTCCTGGCCGTGCTCGCGGCGCTCCCGGCGCTGCTGCCCGGCGCCGGACCGGTCACCCTCGTCGGCCACTCCGCCGGCGGCCACCTCGCCGTCTGGTCGCAGGCCGCCCGTCCGTCGCCGCACGTCGCCGCTGTGGTGGCGCTGGCGGGCGTGCTCGACCTGGCCGCCGCCTCCGCAGACCGCCTCAGCGACGACGCCGTGGGGGAGCTCCTCGGCGGCGACCTCGCGCTGCTCCCGGGCGCCGACCCCGCGCAGCTGCCCGCGCCGCCGCAGCCGACCACGCTGATCCACGGCGTACTCGACGAGGACGTCCCCGTCGCCTACAGCCGCCGATACGCCGGCCGGCATCTCGCCGTGCAGCTGCACGAGCTCGCCGACGCCGACCACATGGCGCTCGTCGATCCGACGACGGCAGCCTTCGCGATCCTCCTCGCCGCGCTCGGCTGACGCGCGCCGGGAGCGGGACTGCGACGCTCCGCCCGCCGAGGCGCGACGGGAACAGGCCCCCTACAGGACCGGCGGGTACAGGAAGAGCGGGACCTGCGCGGTGGGGAAGGTGCGGGTGACGTAGCTGTGCTTGCCGCCGTAGTTGTACTCCTCGAGGAGCACGGTGCCGTCGTCGTTGACCTTCTGCACGTACGAGACGTGGTTGTAGGTCCACCACGCGACGCAGCCGACGATCGGGACGCTGCTGGTCGCCCAGCCCTTCGCGGCCCAGTTGTCCGGCCACTCGTAGGCGCTGCCGCCGAGCGGGGTGATGTTCCCCCACGTGTACTTCCACGGCGCGGAGGTGCGGCCGGCGTCGCGGTTGAGGCGCCAGGCCACGAAGTCGACGCACTCGCGGTAGTAGTAGCCGAGGGGCGAGAGTCCGCCGCCGTCGTCGTCGATGGTCTCGTAGGGCCACGGGTAGTCGTCGCCGACCGCGCGGGTCTGCACGGTCGAGAACTCGCCGCCGTTGGATCCGGAGAGCACGGCCGCCTGGCGGCTGGCCTCGTCGAGCTGCGCCTGGGTCGGTGCGGCGAAGGCGTCGCGGACGGCGGTCTGGCCGGCGGCGTCGGAGGAGACGGTGAGGTTCTGGAGGCCGACCCGGTTCGCGGCGGCGCGGCCGGTCGCGGTGGCGGAGGAGCTGCGGGCGCCGTACGCGGGGATCGCGGCCGTGGCGAAGAGGCCGCCGACCACCGAGAACGTCCCGAAGGCCAGGGCGCGGCGGCTGAGGCCACGGGCCCGGGCGGATTCGGCGACGCGGGGAGCGACGGGGCGGGAGGCGGACGCGCGACGCAGAGAGGCCGGGATCGACCGGGAGGCGGGGGAGGCGACGGCGGGGACCTCGACCGGCACGGTCGGAGCGGGCGCCACGGCCGATGCGGCGTCGACGATGAAGTCCGCGGAGTCGTCAGCGCCTGCGGAAGCGGCGGAGTCGTCCGATCTGCTGCTCTCGACCGCACCACCGGCGGTCGCCGCGCCCGTCTCCGTCTCGGCCCGGGCCGCACGGCGCTCGGCCTCGCGGGCCTCGCGCCGGGTCGGGGGTGCAGTGGTCGGGGTGCCGGCACTCTCCTCAGGGGTGGGAATGCCTGGCTTCGACACGCGTGCGTTCTCCTCGGATGACGGTGGTGACGGGGGGTCGGGGGCCGGTGGGGATCCGGCGACGAGCCACTCTAGCCCGAGGCCCGCGCATGACGGAACGATCACGACGGATCCGGCACGGATGCTCCGACCGCTCGCGCCCGTGCGGTGCCAGGATGGGGCGCAACCGGGAAGGAGCTCCTCATGACCGCACCCACCCCCACCGGGCCCGTCCTCGTCGGCATCGTCGACGGCCAGCGACCCGAGGTCCTGCGCACCGCCGCCCGCGTCGCCGCCGACGCCGGAGCCGCCCTGCTGCTCGTGTCGGTCTCGGCCGATCCGTACCTCGTCGGCGAGTACGTCGATCCGATGACCGGCGGCATCCCGCTCGGCTTCGTCGGCGCCGCGGCCGACCGCGGCCAGGGCCCGTCCCTCCCGCCCGGGCTCCGCGAGACGGTCGAGCACGAGCTGCACGGCAGCACCGTGCAGTGGTCGCTGCGCGCGGCGCGGGGCGAGCCCGCCCTGGCGCTCGCCGAGGTCGCCGAGGAGGTCGACGCGCGGATGATCGTGGTCGGCACCCGCGACGCGGGCGTGCTCGCGAGCATCGCCGAGTTCCTCAGCGGGAGCGTCGCCGCCCACCTCGCGCACCGCCAGCACCGCCCCGTGCTCGTCGTCCCGCGCGCCGACCGCGACCCGTCGCGCCCGGCGCCCTGGGACCTCGCGGAGTGACGCGACCCCTCCACCTGCGCCCCTCCGCGATCCTCCTCGTCGCGGCGGGCGGAGCCGTCGGCACGGCGATTCGCGCCGCGATCGGCGCCGCACTGCCCCCGCTGGGCGTCGTGCCGGTCGCGACGATCGCCGTGAACCTGCCGGGCGCGTTCCTCCTGGGCCTCCTGCTCGAGGCGCTGGCGCGGCGCGGGCCGGACGAGGGCGGGCGCCGCACCCTGCGCCTCCTGCTCGGCACCGGCGTGCTGGGCGGATTCACGACGTACAGCACCTTCTCGCTCGACACGGTCGCGCTGCTCGAGGGCGGCCACGTCGTGGAGTACCTGCTCTACACCGGCGGCACGCTCGTGCTGGGCGTGCTCGCCGCGGCGCTGGGCATCGCGGTCGCGGGGCGGCGGAGGGCGGCGGCGTGACGCCAGGCCTGCTGCTCGCGGTCGCTCTCGCGGGCGGAGTCGGAGCGGCCGCACGGCTCGTCGTCGACGGGGTCGCGCGGTCGCTCGTGCCGGCGCGCTGGCCGGTCGGCACCGCGCTGATCAACGTGAGCGGGTCGCTGCTGCTCGGAGTCGTCACCGGGCTCGTGCTGGCCGGCGTCCTCGACCCGGTGTGGCGGGCCGTGCTCGGGACGGGCGTGCTCGGCGGCTTCACGACGTTCAGCACGGCGAGCGTCGAGACCGCGCGGCTCTTGCTCGACCGCCGCTGGGCGGCCGGCCTGGGGTACGGCGTCGGCACGGCGGCGCTCGCCGTCGCGGCGGCGGCCGCGGGCCTCGCGCTGACGGGCGTCCGGCTGTCCTGAGCGGCGTGGCGGGCGCTCCGGAGCGGCGTGCGGCTCCGCTCCTCACCGCCCTTCCCCGGAGCCCACCCC
>NZ_PSWG01000003.1:0-232092 GCF_002931195.1 Rathayibacter sp. AY1C2
CTCCTCCTCCTGGCCGCCGGCCCGGCCTACACCGCGGCCGCCCTCGTCTTCCCCCTGCTCGTCGGCGTCGCGCTGCTCGCCTCGGGCGCGACCGCCCTGCTCCGCGCCGCTGGTCCTCATGGCGTCCGGAGGCGCCTCGAGGAGTCCCGCGCCCTCGCCGCGGCCCTCGGCGGAGGCCCGGGCGCGCGCGGATGCAGCGCTCCCGGTGTCCTCCCGGCCTGCCTGCGGGTCGTCGTCGGCGCCCTCCTCCTCCTGGCCGCCGGCCCGGCCTACACCGCGGCCGCCCTCGTCGCCGCAGCCCTCTGCGCACTCGCCCTCGCGCACGCCGTCCGCCGCTTCGCCCAGGACTCGGAGGGCGACCCGCCCGCTCCGGCCGCGGTCGCCGCCACGGCCGCGATGCTCGCCTTCGCCACCGTCGCCGCGGCCCAGGGGATCCTCGGATTCGCGGGCGTCCCGGCGCACGTCCGGGAGTTCGACCAGCAGGACCTGAGCTGGGCGGCCGCCTTCGTCGGAGTGGTCGCCGCGTGCGGCCTCCTGCAGCTGGCGGCACGCGCAGCGGAACCGGCGGCCGCACCGGCGGCGGGCGTCAGGCGGCGCGGCTGATGCTCGGAGCTCCGACGCTCGATGCGCCTCCGCACCTCGTCCTCGACGGCAGCGCGGTGCGGCTCGCGCCCGCGCGCGGCTCCGTCGCCGTGATCACCTTCTGGATGCAGTTCCACAACTCCGGCACCGCCGCCCTGCACGATCTCGCCCTGTTCTGCGGCTCCTTCACCGACGGCTCGGGCGTCGAGCTCGACTACGACGAGGCCCCGGTCACCGTGGTCGGCCGACCCGAGCGGGTCACCCCGGGAGCGGGATTCGTGGCCGTCGCGCACTACACGATCGCGCCGCTGAGGGCGCCCCGGACGCTCCGCCACTCCATCGTGCTGCGGGGCCGCACGAGCGACGACCGGCCCTTCACCGACGTCGCCGCGCTCGAGGTCCACGTCGATCCGAGGCGCACCCCGGAGGTCAGGTTCCGCCCCCCCCGATGGCGGGATCCGACACCTTGCGGTGGAGGTGAGCGACGATGCGATCGCATGAAGACTTCTCACCACCGGGCCGGATCGGCCAGGGTAGAGGGATCGCGTCGTACGGAGGACGCGCCAGAGGAAAGGACTCCGCCGTGAGGGGAATCGCAGAAGGCAGCCGACCGATCGTCGATCGCGGAGTGTCCCGCCGGGACACCGCGGCGGCCGCGTGGCTGGCCCAGAGCGGCGTCGACGTCCGCGCGAACGGCGCGTTCCGCATCGTGGCCGACACCCTCTGCAGCGACGGCGTCGACGTGCTCCGGATCTGGCACTCGCCGGCCCGCCTGCACCGCACCTCCGCCATCGGCCCGGGCGTCCGCCTGATCATCCCGCTCGAGGGCGCGATCGTGATCCAGCCGGACGATCCGGCGGCACTCGAGGTCCGCGTCGCGCCGGGCGACATCGCCTTCCTCCACTGCGACTCCCCGTTCACGATCGTGACCGACACCCCGAGCGCCCGCACCGAGATCGCCCTCGACCGCCCGCTGCTGGGCCTGGTCGACTCGGCCGACCGTGGCGCCGTCGTCACCGAGGCCGACGCGGCCAGCCGCGGCATCCTGCTCTCGACCGTCAACGCGACCTTCGGCTCCACCCTCGACGCCGACTCCCCCGCCTTCCCCCTGGTGCGGGCCGCCGTCGAGCAGCTGGCGGGCGCTGTGCTGGCGACCTCGCTGCCGCGCGAGAGCAGCGAGGACGTCTACACGCGCGCCCTCGCCCTGATCGCCGCGATGTCCACCGACCCCCGCCTCTCGGTCCAGGAGATCTGCGAGCGCCTCGGCGTCCCGAAGCGGACGCTGCAGCGCACCTTCGCGCGGAACGGCACCACCGTGTTCGACGAGATCCGCCGCGCACGCCTCACGACCGCGCGCGCCCTCCTCGGCGGGAGCGACTCCCCGCCCTCGCCCGAGCACGTGCTGAGCAGCTACGTCCGCTCGCAGCGCCTGCGCCGCGACCTGCTCCACCTCGAGACGGTGCCCGCCTCGAAGCTGGGCTGACCCCGGGGCCGCAGCGCTCTCCGCGTCGACAGCCCCGTGGGCGAGGGAGGTCACCGCGCGGGCGCACGCCTCCCATCCGGACACTCCAGCTCGGTCGCACCGTCTCCGCAGCCGCCCCGCGCTCAGCCCGGGTACGGCACCGACGCCGCCGGCCACCCCGAGGCCGCGAGCTCCGCGCGCAGACGGTGGTGGTGCTGCACTGCGCCGAGCGAGTCGGTGCGGAAGGCGATGGCGAGGGCCGCGTCGGCCCAGTAGGCGTCCCAGCCGGAGTAGCGCTCGAAGACGCGGTCGCCGACCGCGGCCAGCAGCTCCCAGGCGCGCGCCGCCGGGAGGTAGCCGGCGACGTAGGCGTAGCGGATCGCGCCGATCGTGCGCTCGGCGTCGCCCGCGAGCAGGAGCAGCGGCGGACGCCCGTCGACCGCCTGGGCGAGCTCGAGGAGGTGGAACTCGCTGCCGCCCGTGAGCGCGGCGACCCGGGAGCGCATCCGCTCGGCGTCGGCGGAGGCCGAGACCTCGGCGAAGCGGGTCGAGAGCGGCCCGCGGGTGAGCACGTCGGCGACCAGCAGCTCGACGTCGTCGGCCGAGGCGATGCGGAAGTCGCGGTCGAGCGCGACCCGGTGCTCGACGAGCGGATGCAGCGGCAGCTGCTGCCAGGGCGCCCCCTTCGCTCCGTCGGCGTAGCGGCGCCGCAGCTCCTCCGGGAGCTCGGCCCACGAGGGCTGGAACGCGAGGGAGGAGTTCCAGCCGGCGAACGAGAAGTCGCTGACCGCGTCGAGCGCGAGCAGCTGCTGCTGGCGGAGGGACGGGGTCGGCGAGTCGGCCGCGCCGAGGTAGGCGAGCTGCTCGCGGCGCGGCGCGCGCGCATCCCACTGCTGGAAGCCGACCGTGGCGGCGAGCAGCCCGAAGGCCAGAGCGAACGCGAACGCCGTGAACGCGACGACGCTCTCGCCGCCGCCGAGCGCGAGCCCCCACGCGAAACCGACCAGGCCCACCGGAGCCGCGAAGGCCGTCACCAGGAGGGCGCGGCGTCCGGCGCCCTGACCGCGACGGTGCGCATCGGCCGCCCGCGCGTAGCGCAGCCGGGGTCGGACGGGGAACTCGACGTCTCCGGGATGGTTCTGCAGCGGCACGGTCGCAGCCTAGGGGCGCGGGTCGCGTCGATGTGTGCTTGCCTGGTCGCATGACTCTCGCCGAAGCACTCCTCGAGCGGGCCGACCTGCAGAAGCGGATCGAGGCCCTCCAGTCGCGGATCGTCGCGAACGCCTCCTACCAGGAGGGAGAGGAGCCGACCGAGGACCCGGCCGAGCTGCTCGCCGACTGCACGCGCGCGCTGGGCGAGCTCGAGCGGCTGGTCACGGCGATCAACCTCACCAACGCGACGGCGACCACTCCCACCGGAGAGGTGCTGACCGCGGCGCTCGCCCGGCGCGAGGCCCTGCGCGCCCGGCACAGCCTCCTGACCCGCGCGGCCGACGCGGCCGCCGGCGAGCGCGGCTACCGCCAGCTCCGGAGCGAGCTGCGCCGCCTGCCCGCGCTGCCGGTGCGGGAGCTGCGCGAGCAGGCCGACGCCGTGGCGCGCGAGCTGCGCGGGCTCGACGCCGACGTCCAGAGGACGAACTGGGGGGTCGAGCTGCAGAGCTGACACGAGACGCGGTGAGTCGGTAGGCGCACCGGAGCGAGCACGCACCGTCGGGCCGGCGGTTCATCCGGCCCTCTGTCACGCGGTGGGCAGCGTCCCGGCTCCGGCCGTCACTCACAGCCCAGCACCGAGGACCGGTGACCGCGCAGACAGGACACCTCATCACCATGTGCTGGCCGGTGCGCCGAGGGCGGGTTCGGGGACCTCACCGCGTCTCGGGCGTGCGCGGACGCACGTCGGGTCGGGGCGGGATCTTCTCGAACGGGCGCGTGGACGCAGGCCGGACTCGGGGCTGCGGCTCCTCGAACGGGCACGTGGACGCCTGCCGGGTCCGGGCCGGCGTCCGGCCGGTCGCGCCCGCCCTCCCCGCCGCTCAGTACTCGATGCGCCCGCGCCGGTCGTGGAACTCGCCCGTCGGCCCGTCGGAGCCGAGCAGGGCGAGCGCGACGGTCGCGTCCGTGCCCTCGGTGACGGTCTGGTGCCCGCCGTGTCCGTTGAAGTCGGTCGCGGTGTAGCCGGGGTCGCTCGCGTTGATCCGCATCGCCGGCAGGTTCTTCGCGTACTGCACGGTGAGCGCGACGACCGCCGCCTTCGACGCCGCGTAGGGGATCGCGGTGACGGGGAACTCGTCGTGGCCCTCGGTGCTCAGCCAGCGCGGCCAGCCGACTCCGGACGCCACGTTCACGACGACCGGGGCCGCGGAGGCCTGCAGCAGCGGGAGCGCGGCCTGTGTGACGCGGACGATGCCGACGACGTTCGTCTCGAGGACGCCCGCCATCGCCTCCGGGGTGAGGTCGTCGACGCCGAACGAGGTGCCGAGCACGCCGGCGTTGTTGACGAGCACGTCGAGCCCGGGCAGGGAGGCGATCGCGGAGTCGACGCTCGCCTGATCGGTGACGTCGAGGCGCACGGGGTGGGCGCCGAGCGCGCGGGCGGCGTCGCCGTCTGCGGTGTCGCGCATGCCTGCGTAGACGGTGTGGCCCGCCTCGAGGAGTCGGCGGGCGGTCTCGAGGCCGAGGGAGCGGTTCGCTCCGGTGATGAGTGTCGTGGTCATGCGCCCATCCTGCGCGGGTGGTCGGGCCTCGACCATGCCGCGCTCGACGGGGGGACCGGCAGTACCTGGCTCGGCGACGGCGGGCGGAGGAGGATGGGCGGCATGGAGGAGTTCGCCACGGTGCTGCGCTCGTGGCGCGACCGCATCCGTCCCGCCGACGTCGGCCTGCCCGCGGGCTCGGGCCGCCGCGCCACGGGCCTGCGCCGCGAGGAGCTGGCGGCGCTCTCGGGCGTGAGCGTCGACTACCTGGTGCGGCTCGAGCAGGGACGCGCACGGAACCCGTCGCCGTCGATGCTCCGCTCTCTCGCGGTGGCGCTCCGGCTCACGGACAGCGAGCGCGACCACCTCTACCGGGTCGCCGGCGGCGCCGTCCCCTCGCCGGGCGTCGTGCCGCAGCACGTGAGCCCGGGCGTGCAGCGGATCGTCGACCGCCTGGGCGACGTGCCGCTCGCGGTGTTCACGGCGGCCCACGACATCCTGCTGTGGAACCCGCTCTGGGCCGCCCTCAACGGCGACCCCTCGGTGTTCACCGGGCTGGAGCGGAACCTCGTCTGGCGGCACTTCACCTCGGGCCACGCGGGCACCGAGTTCGACGCGCAGCACGAGGAGGACTTCGCGAGCGACCTCGCGGCCGACCTGCGCGCGGCGACCGGGCGCTACCCGCGCGATCCGGCGCTCGCCGCCCTCGTCGCCCGGCTGCGCGAGGAGTCGCCCGAGTTCGAGCGGCGCTGGGCGGAGGCGCGCATCGCCGAGCACCGCGCGAGCCGGAAGACGGTGACGCGGACGCCCGTCGGACCGATCACGATCGACTGCGACGTGCTCACGGCTCCGGGCACCGACCTGCGGATCGTCGTCTACACGGTGGCGCCGGGCAGCGAGGACGAGGCGCGGCTCGACCTGCTGCGGGTGACGGGGCTGCAGGCGCTGAGCACGGCGCCGGCGTGAAGCGGACGGGCGCGGCTGGGGCGCGCACAGCGGAGCGGGGCGCTGGCTGAACCGGGCTGAGCTGAGTCGAGCGGGCTGAGCCGCGCCGAGCCGGGCGGGGTAGGCCGGGCTCGTCCCACGGCGGGCGGGACCGGCTCGGCGCGGCCGACGGCGCAACCTGCCGATGCGGGCGAGCGGCGGCGAGTGACGGCCGAGGTGCACGGCGAGGCGCGTCTGCGGGGACGTCCGCACCCCCGGACCCCCGCCTCCCCGCTCAGGACGCGCAGTACGCGGTGATGAACGCGTAGAGCTCGCCCTTCTGCTCGGGGGTCGCGGCGACGACGACGGTGCCCTGCCGGCCCGCGGTCTCGACGGTGACCGGCAGGCGCGTGCCGACCTTGTCCTCGGCGAGCGCGTGGGTGTCACAGCGGGTGGGGACGGCGTCCAGGACCACGGAGTCGAGGGTCCCGGCGGGCACGGAGCGGTCGAGGGTCCAGGCGTCGGCGGCGTCGGGCGGCTGCAGCAGGATCGTGGCGTCGACGCTGCGGAGCACGAGGGGGGTGCCCCGGACGTCGGCGGTGATGGTGAGGCGCGCCGGCTCGTGCGCGGCGCCTCCGGACGTGTCGATCCGCAGGGCGAGGTCGGCGTCGACGGTGCGGGCGAAGCAGCCGGACCGGGCGAGAGCGTCGACGAACGAGAACGGGTCGTCGGCGGGGTACGCGTGCTCGCCGTGGCCGTCGATGGCGAGGACGACCTCGAGCGCAGCGGGCGCTTCCGCGACCGGGCAGGCGGGCTCGGGCACATCGACGCGGAGGTCGCGCGAGGTCCCGTCGGGGACGCCCGTGCCGCCGGTCCAGGTGAGCGGGACGGCGAGGCGCGGGTCCACGAGGCGGGCCGCGGTGACCTCGATCGGGGCGCCGCTGCCGTTGTGGACCTCGAAGGCCATGGTGCCGCCGGCGATGTCGGAGCGGTTCTGCTGGACGGAGACGGTGACCCCGGGAGCCGGGGCGGAGGAGCGGGCCGGGTCGGGGGTGGCCTGAGCCGGGGTGGCGGTGGTCGCAGCCGCGGTGCCGCTCGGGGCGCCTGTCGCGCCTGCCGGCGCGCAGGCCGCGAGGGCGGGCAGGAGGAGCAGCGCGGCGGCGAGGGCGCGGAGGCGTCGCATCGTGCCTCCCTCCGCTCGCCGTCAGTCTGGCGCCCCGGACCCCTCTCCGCGAGCGGGCGCTCCGCCTCCCCAGCTCGATCGATGCGTCACGAACGGTCGCCACGGCGGGCGGATGACGACCGTTCGTGACGCATCGCCGGAGCGACAGGGGGTGAGGACGCGGGGACGCGCACCCATCCGGGTGTGCGTCCGCTCCGAAGAAGGTCGGGGACTTCAGGAGGAGACAGATGGCACGCGGCAGATGGCACGTCGGCACGATCGTCGCGCGAGTGCGCGCATCCGCAGCGATCGGGGCCTCCGGGCTCGACGCGGTGGAGCGGGCGGAGCGCCGGGCCGAGGTCCTGCGCATCGCCGGAGGAGTCGACTCCGGCCGTCTCGGCGACGACCAGGCGATCGCGGCGTTCGGCCGGATCGTCGACGGCCTGCAGAGCGACCTGCCCGGCTCGGCGCTCGGCGTCTAGCCCGCGAGGCCGGCGTCCCGGTACCCGCCCGGAGCGGACACCCGCCGGGCCGACATCCCGAGCCTCCGCGGCGCTGAGACCCGCCGGGCGAGCGTGCCGACGGCCCACTGGGCGCGGAGACCCGGCACCCCGAGCACCCGCGCGCCGCGGAGCCCCGCTACCCCAGCGTCCCGAGCGCGATCCGCGGCAGCAGCCGCTGGATCGCGACGGCCGCCGCGCCGCGCGCCCACTCCACGAGCCCGCCGTCGTCGACGAGCAGCACCAGGGGCGGAGCGTCCGGGTCGCGCGTGGCCGCGATCGCGGCGTCCACCACCGCGGCCTGCTCCGTGTAGAGGGCGACACCCTCCCCTGCCAGGATCACCGTGCCGGACATCGAGAGGTTGCCGATCGCGGCGATCATCGTCCCGAGCGCCGTGCCGGAGTCGGCGAGGATGCGCTCGGCACCGGGGTCGCCCGCGCGAGCGGCGGCGAAGCCCTCGGCCAGGGTCAGCTCGCGGCCGGTGGCGACGAAGAGCTGGCGGAGGAGCGAGGGCAGGCTGAGCATCGCGGTCGAGCAGCCGCGGTGGCCGGCCTCGCAGACGGGGCCGGTGGGATCCAGCGGGTAGTGGCCGCCCAGGCCGAGCCCCGCCTCCGGGGGCGCGACCACCCGGTCGTGCACCACCAGTCCGTAGCCGACGCCCGCGCCGACCGTGAGCACCGCGAAGTGCGGGATGCCGCGGCCCCGGCCGAACCAGTGCTCGGCTCCCGTGAGCGCGACCACGTCGTTCTCGAGGGCGACCGGCAGCCCGAGGGCGGCGGAGAGCGGAGCGGCGAGGTCGACGTCGCGCCAGCCGAGGAACGGCGCGCGGCTCACCCGGCCGTCGGCGGCGATGCTCCCGCCGAGCGTCACGCCCAGGCCGGCGAAAGCGGAGGGGCCGCCGAGCTCGTCGACGACCGAGACGATCGCGGCGATCACGTCGGCGGGCTCCGTGCCGGGCAGCGGGCGGACCAGCTCCCGCGCGGTCCGCGCGCGCAGGTCGGTGCGGACGGCGAGGACCTCGGTGCCGGTGATCTTCACGCCCGCGAAGCTCAGCGCGTCGGCGCGGATGTCGAGCGGGCGGGCGGGGCGGCCGACTCCGGTGCTCTGCTCGGGGCCCTCGACGACCAGGCCGCCGTCGAGGAACGGGCGCGCGAGCCGGGTCAGGCTGGCGGGCGAGAGGCCGAGGCGGCGGCCGAGCTCGGCCCGCGAGACGGGACCGTGGATCAGGACCTCGCGCGCCAGGAGCTCGGAGGAGCTCCCGGAGGCGTCCTCGGCGACGATGGTGTCGGTCACGGGGCTCCTTCTTTCCGGCCTGGTAGAAAGCTACCGGCAGTGCGCCGCTCCAGGAACGGATCCGGTCACTCTCGCCGCTCTTGACACCCCTATTACTTCTGCTCTAGAAATAAGCCATGCACCGCAGCATCGCCCCCACGAACGACTCCGTGACCCTCTCCGGCCGGGAATCGCGCCTCTTCCACGTGCAGGACGGGGGCACCAGCGTCGTCGTCGACGCCCGCCTCGTCACCTTCCCCACCATCGCGCACTGGGGCGCCGCGCTCGGAGATCTTTCCGCCGCCGAACTATCCGCCCTGGCAGACGCCGCCCTCCCCCAGCGCGTCTCGGGCGGGCTCGACGCCTTCGCGCCGTTCGGCCTCGTCGCCGTCGAGGCCGACGGCTGGCAGCACGCCCCCACCTTCGAGGGCACCCACGAGCGCGCGGCCGCGTCGGAGCGGTTCGAGGTCGAGAGCATCGAGGCGCTCGGCTCCGCCCTCCGGACCGTCGCCACGGGCGCGGGCGTCCGGCTGACCGTGGACCTCGAGGTCGATGCGGCGGGCCTGCTCACCCAGCGCGCCCGGGTCGAGAACCTCGACGCCCGCCCGTTCCGCCTCGAGCGCTTCGAGCTCGGCTTCCCGCTCCCCGCGACCGCGCGCGAGATCCTCGACACCACCGGGCACCACCTCCGCGAGCGCCACCCGCAGCGCCGCCCGCTGACCATCGGCGAGCACACCCGCCGCACCCGCCGCGGCCGCCCCGGCGCCGACGCGACCCTCCTCCTCGCCGCGGGCACGCCCGGCTTCGGCTGGGAGCGCGGGCTCGTGCACGGCGTCCACCTCGGCTGGAGCGGCGACACCTCGCTCCGCGCCGAGCGCACCGTCGAGGGCGTCTCGCTCCTCGCGGCCGGCGAGCTGCTGCGGCCCGCCGAGATCGAGCTCGCGCAGGGCGAGAGCTACGAGACCCCGGTCGCCTACGGCTCCTGGGGCGACGGGCTCAGCGCTCTGCAGGCCCGGTTCCACGCGTCGCTCCGCGCCCGCCCGCAGCACCCCGTCACTCCGAGGCCCGTCACCCTGAACACCTGGGAGGCCGTCTACTTCGACCACGACCTCGCTCGCCTCACCGCCCTCGCCGAGCGGGCCGCGCGGATCGGGGTCGAGCGCTTCGTGCTCGACGACGGCTGGTTCCTCGGCCGCCGCGACGACACCGCCGCGCTCGGCGACTGGATGGTCGATCCCGCGGTCTGGCCGAAGGGCCTCACCCCGCTGACGGACGTCGTCACCGGCCTGGGCATGCAGTTCGGCCTCTGGGTGGAGCCCGAGATGATCAGCCCCGACTCCGACCTGGCCCGCGCGCACCCGGAGTGGATCCTCGGCCCGGCCGGCCACCTCCCGGCCTCGGGGCGGCAGCAGCAGGTCCTCGACCTCTCGCAGCGCGGCGCGTTCGAGCACGTGCTCGACGCCCTCGACGCGCTGCTGATCGAGTACCCGATCGCGTACCTCAAGTGGGACCACAACCGCGACGTCATCGAGGCGGTCTCGCCCGCCACCGGCCGCTCCGCCGTCCACGAGAACGTCCTCGCGCTCTACCGCCTGCTCGACGAGCTGCGGTCCCGGCATCCCGGCGTCGAGATCGAGTCGTGCGCCTCCGGGGGCGCCCGCGTCGACCTCGGGATCCTCGCCCGCACCGATCGCATCTGGACGAGCGACTGCATCGACCCGCTCGAGCGGCAGACCATCCAGCCCTTCACCCAGCTGGTGGTGCCGCCCGAGCTGATGGGGCAGCACATCGGAGGGCCGCGGTCGCACTCGACGCAGCGCACCCACTCGCTCGCCTTCCGCGCCGGCACCGCGCTGCCCGGCCACCTCGGCATCGAGTGGGACGTCTCGGATCTCGCCCCCGCCGTCGAGGAGGAGCTGACCGCCTGGGTCGCCTTCCACCGCGAGCACCGGGCGCTGCTGCACACCGGGACGGTCGTGCGCGCCGACCTCGCCGACGACGCCGCCTCGCTCTCCGGAGTCGTCGCCGCCGACCGCTCCGCCGCCCTCTTCACCTTCGCCCAGCTCCGCACCGGCGAGACCTACCCGCCCGGCCGGATCACGCTCCCGGGCCTGGACCCGGAGCGCACCTACTCCGTGGCGCTCGCCCCGGTCACGTCGCCGCTCGGCGGCCCCGGGCAGTCGCCGCTCGGCTGGGCCGAGCACGGGACCGCGCTCCGCGGCCGCGTGCTGGGCACCGTCGGGATCCAGGCCCCCGTCCTCGATCCGGAGCAGCTCGTCGTGCTCGTGCTCACCGCCCTCTGACCCGCCCTCCCGGCGCCGGAGCCGACCCCGCTCCCCCGCCGCCGCACCTGCTCTCGCACCGCCCTCCGCGGTCGAGCGCGCCCTGAGACCTGTCCCCACGCGCAAGGAGGCGCCGCATGTCCGCTCATCCGCATCCCCCCGGGTTCTCCCGGCGGCTGTTCCTCTCGGTGCCGCTCGCCGCGGTGTCCGCCGCGGCCCTCGCCTCCTGCGCCTCCCCCGGCGCCGGCGACGGAGTGACCACGCTCGACTTCTTCCAGTTCAAGGCGGAGGCGGTGGAGGACTTCGCGCGGATCATCCGCGAGTTCGAGGCGGCCAACCCGGACATCCGGGTCATCGCCAACAACGTGCCCGACCCCGACACGGCCATCCGCACCCTGCTCGTCAAGGACAAGGTGCCGGACGTGCTGACCCTGAACGGCAGCGGCTACTACGCCGACCTCGCGAAGGCCGGCGTGTTCCACGACTTCACCGGCGACGAGCTCGTCGAGCGGGTGAACCCGGCGGCCCTCGACATCCTCGCCGCCCTCGGCAGCTTCGAGGGGAAGGAGGTGAACGCGCTCGCCTTCGCGAACAACGCGGACGGGATCCTCTACAACCGCACGATCTTCGCCGAGAACGGGATCGAGGTGCCGACCACCTGGGACGAGCTGATCGCCGTCTGCGAGACGCTCACCGCCGCCGGGATCACTCCCTTCTACGGCGCCCTGCTCGACAACTGGACCGGCGCCCCCGCCTTCAACGCGCTCGGCGGGCAGCTGCAGCCGGACGGCTTCTTCGACGCGATGCGCGAGGAGGGAGCGGCGCTCGGCCCCGACTCCCCCGTCTCGTTCTCGAAGGACTACGCGACGACGATGGAGCGGCTCGGGCAGCTCTTCTCGTACACGCAGGAGGGCTTGTTCGGCCGCGGCTACGACGACGGCAACCAGGCCTTCGCCGCGGGCGAGGCGGCCATGTACCCGCAGGGCATCTGGGCGATCAACCCGGTGCGCACGAACAACCCGGACATCGACCTCGGCGTCTTCCCCTACCCGGTGCTCGACGACCCGGCGGACACGCGGGTCACCTCGGGCGTCGACG
Organism: Rathayibacter sp. AY1C2; assembly: GCF_002931195.1. Classification (NCBI taxonomy): domain Bacteria; kingdom Bacillati; phylum Actinomycetota; class Actinomycetes; order Micrococcales; family Microbacteriaceae; genus Rathayibacter; species Rathayibacter sp. AY1C2. The sequence continues at coordinate 11,977 of NZ_PSWG01000003.1, forward strand.
TGGCCGTCGCCATCGGCCGCGGCACTCCGAAGCTCGACGCGGCCCGCCGCTTCGTCGACTTCCTGCTGACCCCCGGAGTCGTCGAGCCGTACGTCGCGAGCCAGGCCGCCTTCTCGCCGCTGGTCGGCGCCGCACACAACTCGGACCCCACGCTGGCCGAGCTGCAGCCCTACTTCGAGCAGGAACGGCTGATCGGCTTCGTCGACCACCAGATCCCCGCGAGCATCCCGCTCAACCCCACGCTCCAGGCGTTCCTCGCCAGCGGGGACGCCGACGCGGCGCTCCGGACCCTCGACAGTGAGTGGCGCAAAGTCGCGGCACGCACGACCAGGAAGTGACCCCATGACCACGACCACGACGGCCGCCGCGCAGGCGGTGGCGACCACTCCTCCGCCGCCCGCGCGCCGCAAGCGCACCATCGGGCGCACCTCGAAGACCTTCTACTGGATGACGGTCCCCGCCGTCCTGCTCTTCTTCGTGCTCCACACGGTCCCGGTCCTCACCGGAATCTTCTTCAGCTTCACCGACTACGCGGGCTACGGCTCGTGGGACCTGATCGGCGCCTCGAACTACCTCGCGCTCCTCCAGGACGACCGCGTCTGGAAGGCCTACGGGTTCACCTTCGGCTTCGCGATCGTGGCGACCGTGCTGGTGAACGTGATCTCGCTCGCCATCGCCGTCGCCCTCAACGCGCGGATCAAGTTCCAGACGGCGTTCCGCGGGATCTACTTCATCCCCTACGTGCTCTCGACCCTGGTCATCGGCTACGTGTTCCAGTACCTCTTCGCGAACTCGCTGCCGCAGATCCTCGGCGCGATCCCGGTGATCGGCGAGAACATCCTCGCGAACGCCGACTGGGCGTGGGTGGCGATCGTGGTGCTGGCGGTCTGGCAGGCCTCGGCCTTCTCGATCATCATCTACCTCGCCGGACTCCAGACGATCCCGGGCGAGCTCTACGAGGCGACCTCGCTCGACGGAGCGGGGAGGTGGCGGCAGTTCACCTCGATCACGTTCCCGCTGATCGCCTCCTTCTTCACGATCAACATGGTCATCTCGATGAAGAACTTCCTCCAGGTGTTCGACCACATCATCGCCCTCACCAACGGCGGTCCCGGCACCTCGACGGAGTCGATCACGCTGCTGATCTACCGCGGCGGCTTCCAGGGCGGCGAGTACGCCTATCAGACGGCCAACGCCGTCCTCTACTTCCTCATCATCATCGTGGTCTCGCTGATCCAGTTCCGAGTCCTCAGCCGCAGAGAGGCGTCGTTCTGATGACATCGACCATCACCCCCACGACCGCGATCGCCCTGGGCGAGCCCGAGGGGCGGCGCCGGCCCTCCCGCGACACCTACCGGATCAACTGGTGGGCGACCGCGCTCATCGCGGTCTGCTCTCTGACGATCCTCCTGCCGCTCTACTTCGCCGTCGTGACCGCGCTGAAGACGCCCGACCAGCTCGGCGGCACCGGGTTCGAGCTGCCGACCTCGATCTCCTGGGGCAACTTCGCCGAGGCGTGGACGGCGACCCGCTTCCCGCAGGCCTTCGTGAACACCGCGCTGATCACGGTCGGAGCCGTCGTGCTGACGCTGTTCTCGAACTCGATGGTCGCCTACGCGGTCGCCCGGAACATGCACAGGCCGTTCTTCAAGGGCGTCTACTTCTACCTGCTCGCCGCGGTCTTCGTGCCGTTCCCGATCATCATGCTGCCGGTGGTGAAGGAGACGGCCCTGCTGGGCCTGGACAACCAGGCCGGGCTGATCCTGCTCTACGCCGTGTTCGGGCTCTCGATCAACACGTTCATCTACACCGCCTTCATCCGCTCGATCCCGATCGAGCTCGAGGAGGCGGCGCGCACCGACGGCGCCTCGACCTGGCGGACCTACTGGCAGGTGATCTTCCCGCTGCTCGGCCCGATGAACGCGACCGTCGGGATCCTGACCTGCGTGTGGGCGTGGAACGACTTCATCCTGCCGCTCGTGGTGCTCTCGGACCCGTCCGCCCGCACCCTGCCGCTGGCCGAGTACGTCTTCCAGGGGCAGTTCAACACGAACTACACCGTCGCCTTCGCGTCCTACCTGATGGCGATGGCGCCGCTGCTGATCGTGTACCTCTTCGCGCAGCGCTGGGTGGTCAGCGGAGTGATGCGCGGGTCGATCAAGTAGCGGTCGCGGCGAGCGCCGCCTCGAGCAGGTCCGTGAGCACGGTGCCTCGCGAGCCCGCGTCCTCCGGGTGCCACTGCACGCACCAGAGCGGCGCGGACTCGTGCTCGAGGGCCTCGACGGTGCCGTCGTCGGCGCGGCCGACCACGACGAGGCCCTCGCCGGGACGGTCGACGGCCTGGTGGTGGGAGCTGCGGACGTCGAGCTCGGCGGCGCCGAGGGTGCGAGCGAGGGCGCTGCCCGGCTCGAGCGCCACGCGGTGGTCGACCATCCCCGACAGGTGCTCGCCGGGGACCGACCGGCCGACGTGACCCGCGCCGGGCAGGTGCTGCACGAGGTCGCCGCCGAGAGCGACGTTGACCAGCTGCATCCCGCGGCAGATCCCGACCAGCGGGGTCCGCGTCTCGACGGCCCGGCGGACGAGCGCGATCTGCGCGCGATCGGCGGCGGGGAAGGACTGGCCGCGGTGCGGGTCGTCGGGTCGGCCGCCGTAGAGGGACGGGTCGACATCCTCCCCTCCCGTGACCACGACGGCGTCGGCGGCGGCGAGCCGGCGCTCGAGCTCGGCGGCGCCGGCCTGCTCGGCAGGGACGCGGTCGACCACGAAGCCCGCGGCGGTGGCGGCCGAGACGACGCTCGCGGTCAGCAGCTGCAACTCGATCTCGAACTCGGGATCCTCGCGGCCGCCGTCGGCGACGTCGACGACGAGCAGGACGGGGCGATCGGAGGCCATGCGGACATCGTGCCACCCGGCCGGCTCCTGCAGAACGTCGGCGGAGAGCAGTGCCCCTCGGTCGAGAGGCGAGGAACCGCGCGTCCGGCCGGCGTTCTGCGCGAGCCCGCAGACCTCTCCCGGGGTCTGGTCAGGATCCGGCCCCGCGATCTAGGATGTTCACGTTCACATACCGTGCGAAGACGCACACCTCCGCGGCCCTGCGGATCGTGCTTCGACGCCGCACCCGATCACGAGGGCCTATCTGCATGAGACGATCACGATCGGCGGTGAGGACCGCTCTGGCGGTCGCGACCGTCGCCGCCACGGCGCTGCTCGGCGCCACGGTCCCCAGCTCCGCCTTCGGAGCCACCGAGACCCCGCTCCTCCACTACACGTTCGACACCGCCCCCACCGGCACCACGGTCGCCGACACCAGCGGCAACGGCTACAGCGCGACGCTGCGCGGCTCCGGAGCCCAGTTCCGCAACGGGCTCATCAGCCTCCCCGGCGGATCCGCCGCGGCCGCCCCCTACCTCGAGATCCCCACCGCCGGCCTCGTCGGCAAGAAGGACCTGACCTTCTCCACCTGGCTCGCCCACAAGGGCGGCACCGGCAACGTCGCCGCCGCGTTCGTCGGAGCGCCCGTCGCCTCCGGCGCCTCGTTCTCCTCCGGCTACTGGCTGCTCAACCCGAGCAACCTCTCCGGCTACACCAAGTCGGTCGTCACCAACTCGGTCAACGCGGGCGCTCCCTACAACACCGAGATCGGCGCCGGAGCGACCGGCGCCCCGACCGTCGGCGCGCGCACCCCCTCGGGCCTCTCGCTCTACACGACCGTCATCGACGGCTCGACCGGCAAGCTCACCGTGTACGTCAACGGCGCGCAGATCTCGCAGAGCACGATCGCCCGCGACGTCTCCTCGTTCGGCCCGTCGCTCGTCGCGTACATCGCGCGCTCGACCTACAACGACCCGGGCTGGAACGGCGAGATGGACGACTTCGCCGTCTACGACAGCGCCCTCAGCAGCAGCTCCGTGCAGGCGCTCTACTCCTCGCAGGCCCTCGACCGCGCCGTCGCGTCGGTCACGGTGCCCACGGAGGCGACCGCCGGCTTCACGGTGCCCACCACCGCCAGCGGCGTCGGCATCACCTGGACGTCGAACAGCGCGGCCGTGGCCATCACCGGCGGCACCGCGATCGTCATGCGCCCCGCCGCGGGACAGCCGGACGCCACCGCCACCCTCACCGCCACCTACAGGGTCGGCACCGAGACCCGCTCGGTCGACTACACGGTGCGCGTCGCCGCGCAGCTGGACGACGCGACGAAGGTCCAGCGCGACCTCGCCGCGATCGCCATCCCGAACGTCGGCGACATCCGGACGAACGTCTCGGTGCCCACCACCGGCACGCTCGGCTCGAGCATCGCCTGGAGCGTCGTCAGCCCGAGCGGAGCGACCGTCCGCGACGGCAGCGCCGCCGGCACCCGCACCATCGACGTCGACCGCCCCGCGACCGGGAGCCCCGCGATCGACGTGGTCGTCCGCGCGACCGCGACCAGCGGATCCACCACCCGGACCCGCGACTTCACCCTCCGGGTGCAGCCGCTCCCCGCCGGCACCGACGACACCGAGGCGTACGTCTGGGCGTTCTTCACCGGAGAGGGCGACGGCGCCGAGCGCATCAGCCTCGCCGCCTCGAAGGGCAACGACGCGCTGAGCTGGAACACGCTGAACGGCGGCAAGCCGGTCTTCACCTCGAACCTGGGGACGATGGGCCTGCGCGACCCGTTCATCATCCGCTCGCACGAGGGCGACAAGTTCTTCATGCTCGCCACCGACCTGAAGATCGACGGGCTCCCCGGCGGCTTCGACACCGCGCAGAAGTCGGGCTCGAAGTACATCGAGGTCTGGGAGTCGACCGACCTGGTGAACTGGTCCGCCCAGCGCCACGTCAAGGTCTCCACCGACTTCGCCGGCAACACCTGGGCCCCCGAGGCGTACTGGGACGACGAGCTCCAGACCTACGTCGTGTTCTGGGCCTCGAACATGTACCCGACCACGAACACGGCCGACCGCGCCTCCGTCACCTACAACCAGATGATGTACGCGACGACCGAGGACTTCACCTCCTTCTCGGAGGCGAAGCCGTGGATCGACGTCAAGCGCGGCGCCGGCAAGGGCACCATCGACTCGACGGTCGCGAAGGACGGCGACACCTACTACCGCTTCACCAAGGACGAGGCGTCGATGACCCTCCGCGAGGAGAAGAGCACCGACCTGCTGGCCACCGTCTCGGGCTCGCTGCCCGGCACCGGCGGACCGGCGGACGAGTGGTCGCTGGTCAAGGAGAAGGTGGCCTCGGGCCTGCCCAACGGCGAGCCCGGGAAGACCTTCACCAGCGGCGAGGGCCCCAACGTCTTCCCCGCCAACGAGGGCGACGTGAACGGCCTCGACTGGTTCCTCTTCATCGACCAGCCGAACTACCACGACGGGCCGAACCACTACATCCCGTTCGGCACCGACGACCTCGCGAACGGCGACTCCTGGCAGCCGCTCGGAGCGAAGCTCCGCACGGGCCTGCCGCAGAACGCCGACGGCGGCAAGCCGCGCCACGGCACGGTCATCCCGGTGACGCGCTCCGAGTACCAGAAGGTGCTCGAGGGCTACGCCCCCGGCCTGGCCGTCGCCTCGGTCGCTCCGCTGACCGCGACGACCACGGTCGGCACCGCGCCGGTCCTGCCCCGCGCCACGATCACGACCGCCGCCGGCACCACCAGCACGGTCGACGTGACCTGGGACGCCGTCGCGCCCGCCGCCTACGCCACGGCCGGGACCTTCACGGTCTCGGGCGTCGCGCAGGACGCGTCGCGCATGCCGGTGCAGGTCACGGTCACCGTGCAGTCCTCGCTGAAGGTGAGCGCGACCGCCACGTCGCGCTGCGTCGCCGGCAAGGTCGTGCTGACGGTCGTCGGCAGGAACGGCGACACGGTGCCGATGGACGTCTCGATCAGCACCCCGGAGGGCGTGAAGACGATCGCCGGCGTGAAGCCGGGCGCCTCCGGCTCCGCCGCGTTCACGGTGCGCTCGACGCAGCTCGCCGCGGGCGAGGCGACGGTCACCGGCACGGCCACGGTCGGCGGCAAGACCGTCACGGCCACGGCCACCGCGCCCTACAGCGCGCGCAGCTGCGGCTGACGCACGGCACTCCCCGGGAGCCCGTCGCACCTCACCGGTGCGGCGGGCTCCCGTCGTCGTGCGGAGGGAGTCGGGACACCGCCCTGACGCCGAAGCACCGCTCCCTCGGCGGCGCCTCGGCGGACGGCGCGGTGCCGCGGCGCGCGGGCGGGCCCGGGACGGCCCGCCCGGCGTCATCCGGTGACGGCTGCCGGTCCGGCTTCGAGCAGGTCGCGGACGCTGCGCGGCTCGCGTCCGAGGAGGCGCCCGAGCTCGGGGCCGGTGCCCGCGAAGAAGCCGCGCTCGGCCGCCCGGTGCATCCCGAGGGTGAAGCGCACGAGGAACTCGGGCTGACCCGCCGCGACGCGCGCGGCGACCCACTCGTCGTCGCCGAGGACGCGCAGCTCGACGGGTCGCCCGCCGACCTCGGCCGCGATCCCGGCGATCTCCTCGAACGTCGGAGCCTCCGTCGCGGTCAGCGTGACCGGCCCGTCGTGCGGGCTCCCCGAGAGGAGGAGCCGGGCGGCCGCCTCCGACTCGTCCTCGCGGGCCGTCCACGAGACGCGGCCGTCGGAGGGGACCTCGATCACTCCGGTCTCCCGCCACGGTCCGAGGAACAGACCCAGGCTGTGCGCGTAGAAGCCGTTGCGGAGCGACGTCCAGGCGAGTCCGGACTCGGCGAGCAGGCGCTCGGTCGCCGCGTGGTCCCGGCCCGGGCCGAAGGGGGTGTCGGCGGCGGCTCCCTGGTGGCTCGTGTAGAGGACCCGTCCGACTCCGGCCGCGACGGCCGCCTCGACGGCGGTGCGGTGCAGGGCGACGGCGTCGGCCCGCGGATCGCTTGAGGAGACGAGGAGCAGCTGATCCGCTCCGTCGAAGGCGCCCGGGAGGGAGGCGGGGTCGGCGTAGTCGCCGACGCGCACCTCCACTCCGCGCTCCGCGAAGCGGGCGGCCTTCGAGGCGTCGCGGGCGACGACGGCGATTCCGGAGGCGGGGACGGAGTCGAGGAGGTGGTCGACGGTGGCGCCGTTCAGAGCGCCGGTGGCACCGGTCACGATGATCATGGGGAGAGCCTTCCGATGAGGGGTATCAGCGATCCCACGACGAAGATAACCACGGAATTCCCTTGATAGCAACCGTGCGCTAGCGTCGATACGTGACCAGCTCCACACCTCCGACCGACACGCGCCTGCGCATCGTCGAGGCGGCCGCCGGCCTCCTCCGCGACGAGGGCCCCGCCGCCGTCACCACGCGAGCGGTCGCCCAGGCGGCCGGGCTGCAGGCCCCGGCGATCTACCGCCTCTTCGGCGACAAGGACGGCCTGCTCGAGGCGGTCGCGGAGCACGTGCTGGCCACCTGGGTCGACTCCAAGGCGCGGACGGTCGAGGCGGCCGTCGCCGGGGGCGTCGACCCGGTCGAGGACCTGCGCGCGGGCTGGGCCGCGCAGGTGGAGTTCGGCCTGGCCAACCCCGCGCTCTTCCGCCTCCTCAGCGATCCGGGCCGCGCCTCCGGATCGCCGGCCGCCCTCTCCGGGCGGCGGGTCCTCGCCGCCCGCGTGCAGCGCGTGGCCGCCGAGGGCCGCCTCCGAGTGCCGGAGGAGCGCGCCGTCGGCCTCATCCAGGCGGCGGGCACCGGCGTGGTCACCACCCTGCTCTCCACCCCCGCCGCCGACCGCGACCCCGGTCTCGCCGACGCCGCGCTCGACAGCGTGCTCGCGGGGATCCTCGCCGACCCGCCCTCCCCCGGCGACGGCGGGCGGCTCACCGCCCTCGTCGGCGTCCGTGCCCTCGCACCGGAGCTCGCCGGCCTCACGCCCGCGGAGCGCCTGCTGCTCGCGGACTGGCTCGACCGTGCCCTCGCGGCGGCCGCGCAGGAGTGACGGGCACGCAGGAGTGACGGGCACGCAGGAGTGACGGGCGCGCTTCCACCACAGGAGCGACGAGCGCCGTCCCGCCGCGGAAACGAAGGCGCCTCCGTCCCGCAGAGACGCGGGCTTCGCGGCTAGGCGCGCTTGCCGTCGGGCGGGAGGATCGACGCCTGGATGAGCGGCACGGGGAAAGGAGGGCATGTTGAAGCTGTGGAGCGCGTCGAACGCGTTCCTCTACCTCGGCAGCGTCAAGGAGAACGACTTCCTGCAGAACGTCTCCGAGCTCGTCGGTGACTACGACCGCGAAACGATCTCCGCCAGCTATAACAAGGGCGTCCGCTCAACCTCGACCGCCTTGAAGCGCGAACGGATCCTGACCGTGGACGAGCTCGGAGCGATGCCCCGCGGCCGCGCCGTAATGCTCTCCACCGGATCGAGGGCCGCGCTGCTGCGCACCGTGCCCTGGTACGAGGGCACGAAGGAGAAAGTCGCAGCGATCAAAGCCAGACGTGTTCTCGGGCGCGGACCGGCTCGTCGCTGACGAATGTGCTTGTGCTACGCGCTGCGGCGGGAGATGAGCGAGTGCTCGACGACGATCTCGCTCGGGTGCGCCGGAGGGCCGTTCCGGATGCGCTGAGCGAGGAGGTCGACGGCCGTCTTGGCGATCTGGCGGCTGCCGGGATCGATCGTGGTGAGGGCGGGTATCGCGTAGGCGGCGGCGGTGACGTTGTCGAAGCCGACGACGGCGATGTCCTCCGGTACGCGGATGCCGCGAACGTGCAGTGCGTGCAGTGCCCCGAAGGCCAGGGTGTCGTTGAAGCAGAAGACGGCGTCCAGAGGGACGCGGGAGTCGAGCAGCCGCGTCATCGCGACGGCGCCGTCGGCGTGGTGCCACTCGGTGGCGACCGCGACGAGGGCGGGGTCGAACGGGATCGCGTTCGCCTCGAGGGCACCGCGGTATCCGTCCAAGCGGAGTGCTGCGGCGCTGACGGATCCGCCGGCGGGGTTGCTGCCGATCGCGGCGATGCGCCGGTGTTGGCGGTCGATCAGGTACTGCGTGGCGGTGGCCGCGGCGGCTGTGTTCGCCATGGTCACGTGATCGACCGGGCCGTCGAAGATCCTGTCGCCCAGGAGAACGAGTGGGCGGTCCCCGACGAGTACTTTCTCGTCTCCGGGGCCGAGTGCGTGGGGCTGGAAGATCAGTCCGTCCGACAGCTGGCGGCTGGAGCCGGAGAGAACGGCGATCTCGGCGTCTCGGCGCGCTCCGGTCTGCTGGATGATCACGGTCCAGCTGTGCCGCTCGGCCTCCGACATGATGACCGTCGCGAGCTGGCCGAAGTACTCGATCGCGAGATCCGGGATCGCGAGGGTGATGAGCCCGGTCTGGCCGGTGCGCAGTCCGCGCGCGGAGACGTTGAGTTGGTATCCGAGATCGCGGACTGCCTTGAGGACGAGATCGCGGGTCTCGGGTCTGACGTTGGCGTTGCCGCTGAGCACGTTGGAGACCGTGCGAGCGGTGACGCCTGCAGCAGCGCCGACATCGGCCATGGTCACCGGGCGGGTTCGCGATCGCGGCATCGGCATCATCCCTCCCATGAGCGTTCCCCGATCATCTCAGGTCGACGGTCGGCGAGAGGCGCACGGTCACCCAGGCGATGGCGGGGATCCGGAGCGAGAGGACGCCGTCGGTCAGCGCTACGGCGAGGGGCCGCGGAGTGACGGTGTCGGGGAGCTCCGCCGAGTTCGTCGCGAAGGGGTCCTCGTGTCGGAGGATCAGTGCCTCTGTCACCGTGAGGGTGGGGAACGACGTGAGGTCGACAGTGGTGTCCGTGACGCCGTCGGTCGCGCGGTTGACGATCATCAGGTCGAGCGAGCCGTCGGCGTGCGCCGCTGCGGCGAAGGCGAGGACGGGAGCGGAGTCATCGCCCGCTCCCGTGCTGTCCGCCTCGACGACGGTCCGGAGCGCGGTGGCGCCGGCGGAGCGCCGTGCCTGGGCGAACGGCCAGAAGGTGCTCTGCCGCCAGGCGGGGCCGTCCGGCTCGGTCATGATCGGACCGATGACGTTCACCAGCTGAGCCATGCTCGCTGCCCGGACGATGTCGGCTCTGTTGATCATGCTGATGAGCATGTCGCCCACGACGACGGCGTCCGCTGCCGTGTAGCGGTCCTCGAGGAGTCGGGGCGCCTCCTCCCATTCGAGCCCTCCGGCGACTCGTTCATCGTGTGCGACGAAGTCCCACACGTTCCACTCGTCGAAGGAGATGGCGATCGGACGCTCTGATCGCCTCTGTGCTCGGACCTGTCCGATCGTGTCGGCTATGGCGGTGATGAAGCGGTCCATGGCGACGCCGGAGGCGAGGAACGCGGAGAGGTCGCCGTCGTAGCGGAAGTACTGGTGGCACGAGACGAAGTCGACGTGCTCGACCGTGTGCAGCAGCACCTCCTGCTCCCAGGCTCCGAAGGTGGCCATCCGGTCGTTCGAGCTGCCGCAGACGATCAGTTCGAGGTCGGGGTCGAGTGCGCGCATGGCGGCGGCGGTGCGGGCGGCGAGACGCCCGTACTCGCCGGCGCTGAGATGGCCGATCTGCCACGGCCCGTCCATCTCGTTGCCGATACACCAGAGCCGGATGTCGTGCGCCTCGTCGGCGCCGTTCGCGCGCCGCTCGTCCGAGAGCGTCGTGCCGCCGGGGTGGTTCGCGTACTCCAGCAGGTGCAGGGCCGAGCGGATTCCGTCGGTCCCGAGATTCAGCGCCATCATCGGCTCGACGCGCGCCGCCCGGCACCAGCGGACGAACTCGTCGATCCCGAAGCGATTCGGCTCGACGGTGTGCCAGGCCGGATCGAGCCGGACGGGACGATTCTCGACCGGACCGATGCCGTCGCGCCAGTCGTACGCCGAGACGAAGTTGCCGCCCGGGTAGCGGACGGTCGTGACTCCGAGCTCCTCGACGAGCGCGAGGACGTCGGTGCGGAATCCGTCGGCGTCGGCGCTCTCGTGCGAAGGATCGAGCAAGCCGCCGTAGACGCCTCGGCCCAGGTGCTCCACGAACGATCCGAAGAGCCGCGGATCGATCGTCCCGACCGTGAAGGCGGGGTGCACGATGCCGTGCGCTCGGTGGACGGGGTGCGAGGTCATGGCCGTTCCGTTTCATCGATGAACTGGTGCGCACAGTATGCACGCCTCGACCAGCGCACCGCGATATGACCGGGTGAATCGCGGATATTGACGGAGGCTGCCCGGCGGCTCTACTATCGCCGACAGCGGTCCTCGATTTCATCGATGAAATGCCTGGCACCAGGTGGCCGAGTCAATGAAGACAGTGAAAGCGAGGCACGTCGTGAGGCGTCACAGCACCCGGATCAGCATTGTCGCAGCGGTCACAGCCGCCACTGCGGCCCTTCTCCTCAGCGGTTGCACGCCGTCGTCCGCAGGAGGCGCCTCGGCCGGGAACGGCGGCGACACCCTGACCGTCTGGCATTACTACTCCGTCGACGGCCAGACCGCCGGACTCGAGGAGCTCGCGTCGGACTTCGAGTCGACGCACGAGGGGGTCGCAGTCGAGAACGTCTACGTTCCGTTCGACCAGCTGACGAACAAGCTCGTGCAGGCCGCGGGAACGGGCACCGGCCCCGATGTGGTCGTCTACAACGCCGCCGACACCTTCACCCTCACCGAGGCGAAGGCCATCGAGCCGATGAACGAGTGGTGGGACCAGTACGCCGACGCCGGGCAGTTCCCTGACGCCGTCGTGCAGAAGGTCGGTGACGACGTCATGGGCGTGCAGGGCTTCGTGAACCTGATCGGCCTCTGGTACAACCAGGACATCCTCACCGAGCTGGGTGTCGAGGCTCCCACCTCGTTCGAGGAGCTCGAGGCGGATCTCGCGTTGGCCACGGCCGCCGGGAAGGACGGCATCACGCTGACCGGCAAGGCGAACTCCGAGGGAGAGTGGCAGGCGTTCCCGTGGCTCTCGCGTGCCGGGTGGGACTACGCCGCACCCGAGCAGCAGCCGCTGCAGGACGCGTTCGCGATGGTGCAGGACTGGACCGAGAAGGGCTATCTGACCAAGGAGGCGGCGACGTGGGACCAGACGGTCCCCTTCCAGCAGTTCGCCGCGGGGAACACGGCCTTCGCCGTGAACGGCAACTGGCAGATCACCTCGGCCGAGAAGGACGCCGCGTTCGAGTACGGGGTCGTGCCGATCCCCGTCGGTGAAGACGGCTCCGTCTACCTCGGCGGTGAGGTGCAGAACGTGGGCGCCTTCTCCGAGAACAAGGAGCTCGCGCAGGAGTACCTCGAGCAGGAGTTCTTCTCGAAGCAGGGGCAGCTGACGCTGCTCGACGCCTTCGGCTCGATCCCCGCCCGCGCCGACGCGGCTGCCGACGACAAGGTCGGCAGCGATCCGATCCTTTCCCAGTTCGCGGCGATCCTTCAGGACGACGGCCACACCTCGCCCGACCCGGCGATCCCGTCCGAGAACGTCGCAAAGGTGCTGCAGACCGTCGGTGAGTCCTGGAGCGCGGCGGTCGCCGGTAGCGGGACCCCCGAGCAGCTGTCGGGCGACCTGATGACGACCCTGACGCCGCTGCTTCAGCAGTAGCAGAGACCGACGAGAGAACGGAACGACCGTGAGCAGCACCTCGACCACGACCCGGAGACGATCCGGTGTCGGCGGCGGCCGATTGGGCTTCGCCGCACCGGGAGGAGTGCTGCTCGCGGCGCTGTCGCTCTACCCCATCTACCTGCTGATGAGGATGAGCGTCAGCGAGGTCAGCTCCGGAACCCTCAACGGGGACTGGCCGTTCGTCGGAGTGCAGAACTTCCTCGCGCTGCTCCAGGGCTCCGACCTCGGCGGCGCCACGCTGCGCACCGGGGCCTTCGTGGTCCTGGTCACGGTCGTCGGGGTCGTCGGAGGACTCGGAGCGGCGATCGCCCTCCGTTCCTCCCGGCTGGGCAGTGCCTTCCTCCTGGGAATGATGGTGTTCATCTGGGCCATGCCGCCCGTGGTGAACGGCAGCATCTGGAAGTTCCTCCTCGCCGATCAGGGTCTGGTCAACACGCTCGTGCGGGCGACCGGCCTCTCGGCGGAGGGCGTCCCCTTCCTCTACGACGCGAGGTTCGCGCTGCTCTCGGTCGCGATCGTGAACGCCTGGGCCGTCATCCCCTTCAATGCGCTGGTCTTCCGGTCGGCTCTGCTGGGCATCGACCCCGAGATCCTCGAGGCGGCCTCGGTCGACGGCGCGAGCCGCTGGCAGGAGATCCGGAGCATCCTCATCCCCGCGGCGCGGCCGACCGCCGTCATCCTGGCGATCCTGACCGTCGTCTACGCCTTCCGCAGCTTCGACTTCATCTACGTGATGACCGCCGGCGGCCCCGGAGACGCGACGTCCACGCTGCCCTACCTCAGCTACTCCCAGGCCTTCGTCCAGCACGACTACGGACTTGGTTCCGCGACGGGCGTCATCGCCCTCGCCATCGTGGCGGTCCTCGCCGTCGTCTACGTCCGATCGACCAGGAGCGAGTCCTGATGAGCACCCTCACCGCCCCCCTGACCCGCCTGCGAGGCGGCGCTGCGACCCGCGTCGCGCGACCGTCCCGCACCCGGGAGCCGGTCGCCTTCACCGTACGCGTGGTGCTCTACGTCCTGTACGGGCTGCCCCTTGTCTGGATCGTGCTCACCTCCCTCAAGCGCCAGGGCGACGTGGTCGGCGGAGCGATCCTCTCTGCGCCCTCCTTCGACGCCTATGCGGAGGCGCTCGCGAACCCCGCCCTCGCGACGGCGCTCGCCCAGTCGGCGCAGATCGCCCTCGGGACCACTGCACTGGTGCTCGCGCTCGGCGTCCCGTTCGCCTACGCGCTGCGCCGCGTCGACGGCGTCGTCGCCGGTCTCGTCCTCGGGCTGCTGATCTTCCTGCAGATGGTGCCGCAGACGGCGAGCATCATCCCTCTGTTCGCGATCTTCAGCAGGCTCGGTCTTCTGGACACCACCGCCGGTCTCGTCCTCGCCGATACAGCGATGTTGCTGCCGTGGGCCGTGCTGCTGCTGCGACCGTTCTTCGCCGCGGTGCCCGACGCCATCGAAGAGGCCGCCTCCATCGACGGGGCCGGTCGGCTGCGCACCTTCTTCGCCGTCGTCGTCCCGATCGTTCGAAACGGCATGGCGACGGTCGGCTCGCTGATCTTCCTCGTCGCCTGGGGCGAGTTCCTCTTCGCGATCAACCTCTTCCTCTCTCCGGTCAACTACCCGATCAGCGCTCTCATCGCGCAGCAGACGTCGGGGTACGGGATCGACTGGCCCGGGCTGATGGCTCTCGCGGTCATCTCCTCGCTGCCGCTGCTGGCCGTCTACGTGCTGTCGTTCCGGCTGCTGCGTGAGGGCCTCGCCGTCGGCAGCGTCAAGTAGCAGTCGTCCTTCCTCTCGTCCCGCGCCACTCTTGAAAGATCCCGTCATGACCTTCTCCCCAGCCCTGCCCGTTGACCCGGCCGCCGGGACCCTGACACCCCTCGCCATCGACCGGGTCCAGCTGGACCCGGAGGGGTTCTGGGGACGTCGGGTCGCCGTCAACGCGACCGCCACCTTCGAGCACAACCTCGGCTGGCTGGAGCGCGCCGGATGGCTGCGCAATTTCGAGCTCGCCGTCGGGGGCGGACTCGCCGAAGGCCGTCGCGGACGCGAGTTCGCCGACTCCGAGGTCTACAAGACCCTCGAAGGGCTCTGCTGGCACACCGCCGGACGTGAGGACCCGGAGACCGAATCGATCATCCGCGCTCTCACCGCCCGCATCGTCAGTGCGCAGGAGAGCGACGGCTATCTCGGCACCCGCTTCGGCCGGCACGGTCAGGCTGAGCGTTACAGCGACCTCGAGTGGGGCCATGAGCTGTACAACGCCGGACACCTCCTCCAGGCCGCGGTCGCGCGACTGCGCACCCACGGTGAGGACGGGTTCACGCAGGCCGCGCGCCGTCTCGCCGACCACATCTGCTCGGAGTTCGGGGCGGACGGCCGCCAGACGGTCTGCGGACATCCGGAGATCGAGGTCGCGCTCACGGAGTTCGCCCGCGCCACGGGGGAGGAGCGCTACCTCGAGCAAGCCCGCGTGTTCTTGGACCGCCGCGGTCACCAGAGCCTGGAAGACGTCGAGTTCGGTCGCGCCTACTTCCAGGACGACGTCCCGATCCGCGAGGCCAAGGTCCTCCGCGGACACGCGGTGCGCGCCCTCTACCTCACGTCCGCGGTGGTCGACGTCGCCGTGGACACTGATGACGCCGAGCTGCTCGCGATCGTCGAGCGGCAGTGGGAGGCCACAGTCGCACGCCGGACCTACATCACCGGTGGAATGGGCTCGCATCACCAGGACGAGGCGTTCGGCGCCGACTTCGAGCTACCCAACGACCGCGCGTACTGCGAGACCTGCGCCGGCGTGGGCTCGATCATGCTCTCGTGGAGGTTGCTGCTCGCCACCGGCCGCCCGCGCTACGCGGACCTGATCGAACGCACTCTGCACAACATCATCGCCACCGCCGTGTCCGAGGACGGCCGCTCCTTCTTCTACGCGAACACCCTCCACCGGCGCGAGCCGGGCGTCGCGTCCTCCCCGGAGGAGCAGTCCAAGCGCGCGGACTCCAGTCAGCGGGCGGCGTGGTTCGACGTCGCCTGCTGCCCCAACAACCTCGCCCGCACCTTCGCCTCGCTGTCCGGCTACCTCGCCACCACCGATGCAAAGGGTGTGCAGCTGCACCAGTACGCGTCCGCCACGATCTCCGCCGCTCTCCTCCAGGGAGACGTCTCGATGGAGGTCTCCAGCGACCTGCCGGAGCGGGGGCGAGTCGCCGTGACCATCACGCGCACACCCGTCGAGCCGTGGACTCTGACGCTGCGGATCCCGACCTGGGCGACGAACGCGGACGTCGTCGTCGTCTCCGCCGACGGGGATGCTGCCGAGACGCCGACCGGACCGTTCCACGGCACGCTCCACCTCGAACGGCGTTTCCGCGTCGGCGACCGGATCGAACTCGACCTCCCCTTCGAACCCGTCCTCGTGCAGCCCGACGAGAGGATCGATGCCACCCGCGGCACCGTCGCCGTCCAGCACGGACCGGACATCCTCTGCCTCGAGTCCGTCGACCTCCCCGCCGGCGCCCACGTCGACGACATCGCCCTGGACGCCGGAGCGGTCCCGATCGCACGAGAGGGGCGTGTGACGCTCGCCGGCAGCGTCGCCGAACGCGACGAGCACGAATGGCCCTTCTCCAGAATCCCTCGAACCCCGCACCGACGGCCGTTGACCGTGGCGCTCACCCCGTACCGGTCGTGGGGATCCCGAGGTCCCGTGTCGATGCGCATCTGGCTTCCCGTGAACCACTCCTGATTCCCGGGCGAGCTCCCACCGCCGGGCGGATCCTCGCTCCTCTGCGGCGGCCGCCGGTCACCGCATCCGCACTTCGACGAAGAAGGCAGGACATGTCCCTCCTCTCACGCAGAGCCTCTCGCCTGCTCGCGGCACTCACGATCGGCGTCATCGCCGCAGCAGGATCGGTGGTGGTCGGCCAGACCGCCGACGCCGCCACCAGCTACCCCTACACGCTCGCCTCCGACAAGATCCGCGCGAGCTTCGCCGCGGACGGGTCGATGCAGTCGCTCAAGATCGTCGGCGACCTACACGACACCGAATACCTGATGAACCCGGACAGCGCTCCGGAGCAGGCCCGCGAGACGAACAGCAAGTACCGCCAGTGGTTCGGGAACCTGATGTTCTCCTACGCGAACGGCACGGGAGCAGTGTCGACCACCGGTGTCGGCGCGAACCCCTGGAAGACCGCGTGGACCTCCCAGTCGGCCGACGGCCGCACCGTCTCGGGGACGTCGAGCAGTGTGACGGTCACCCACCAGAACTCCACCAACGCGGAAGGCGTGAAGGGCTTCACCGTCACCGAGACGTACTCTCTCGCCTCCGACGGCTCCCTGGTCTGGAAGCAGGACGTCAAGAACACCGCGGCCACGCAGCTCGTCATCGGCGACTGGGGTGTCCCCGTTCCCGGCAACGAGCTATGGAGGCAGGGCGACTCGATCTACGAGACCCGGGTCCTCACACACTCCTACGTGGGTAAGAACGGCTCCTACGTCACTCTCGAGCGTCCCAGCGGCCAGGGCCCGTTCATCGCCATGACCGCCGACACCGCATCCGGCTCCGGCTTCGAGTACCAGGACCGCTGGCGCACCGAGGAAGTCGGCAACACCTCCTGGGCCTGGAACTCGGCGAACGAGAGCTCGAACATCAAGGGCCTCAACATCTACTACCCGCACTCCACCGCGATCCAGAAGACCAACCGCGGCTACCTCAGCTCCACCAGTGTCGCCATCGCGCCGGGCGCGACGAAGAGCTACACCTATCGCATCGGCAAGGTCGATGACGACGCAGCACTCAAGCAGACGATGTTCGATCGAGGGCTGCTCGACACCACGGTCGTCCCCGGACTCATCGTGCCCATCGACCGGCGCGCAGAGATGGCGTTCCGGATCAAGGGCACCATCACGTCAGTCACCGCGCGCAACCGCAACGACCTCAAGGGGTCAGCGCCCACGAACCCCGTCGTGACGTTCTCCCGGAGCAACGGCGACTACCGGATCTACGGGATGACCTTCGACCGCACGCAGCTGGGCGCCAACGACGTCACCGTCTCGTACACGGACCAGACCGGCGCCGCGCGGCAGTCCGTCCTCCAGTTCTCCGTGATCGACAGTGTCGCGGGACTCCTCGACACGCATGCGAAGTTCATGGTCGAGAAGACCCAGTGGAAGCCGTCCGACGGACTCTCCGCGAGCGACATCCGCAACTACACCTTCGACGACTGGATGATGAACGCCCCCGACGGCAGCCTCGCCACCACGACGAACGCCCCTCAGGGCCGCCGCAACGAGTACGCCGGCTACTACGGGCTCGGCGACGACTGGGGACTCCCGCACGGCCAGTTCCTCGCGGAGAAGCTCGTCGCCCTGCCCGACGCCACCCAGATCAAGGCCCTCGACGACTACCTCCAGAAGGCCGTCTGGGAGAACCTGATGGGGAACACGTCGCCCAGCGCCGCGCCGAAGTACACCGTCTACGACTTCTGGGAGCAGGGGAAGCCCGGCAGCCTGAACACCACGCCCGGCTACCGCGGCTACGCCTACCCGCACGTCTACAACACGTTCTTCGGCATGTACAACATCGCCAAGCAGAACCCCTCCGCGATCGCCTACGCCCACCCCGCTCAGTGGTACCTGACGACGGCGTACGGGATCTTCAAGGAGCTCTACGAGGGACCCGTCGCCTACAACTGGGAGACCGGACTCATGGGTGAGCTCTCGACACCCGATCTCATCGCCGCATTGCGCGCCGAGGGACTGGACACGCAGGCCAACGACATCGAAGCGAAGATGGCGATCAAGTACGCCAACTTCTCCTCCAACGCCTACCCCTACGGCTCCGAGTACAGCTACGACAACACGGGGGAGGAGGCGGTCTACACCCTCGCCAAGCTCAATGTGAACGACGACAAGACGAACGCCCTGCGCGTCATGCGCGACATCGTCGCCAAGACGGAGGCCGCCCGCGGACGCATGCCCGTCTGGTACTGGTACTCCGACCCCACCACCATCACGGGCGAGAACTGGTGGCAGTTCCAGTACAGCGCCTCCCTCGCCGGCTACACGATGGACGACTACATCAACCACACCGCAGCACTAGAGACCGGAACCACGGCCATCACCGCCGCGCGCCGCGCCGAGCTGCAGCGCCTGAACTACGCCGGCAAGGTCGCAGGACTCGCGACCATCAACTCCGGCCAGATCAGCAACGCGCCGGCCAACATCGGAGCCGCATCGTGGTCGTACCAGGCCGAGCGCGGCAACCTCGGCACCCTCGGGGTCGGCGGAGGCGCGAACGTCAAGCTGAACAACGGCTGGCGGGGCATGACCGGCGAGAGCGATCTCGGACTGTGGGGCACCCTGCAGACCCTCAGCGCCGACGTCGTCACCGATGACCCGATCTTCGGAGTCGTCGGATACGGAGCGGACGTCTCGCGGGACGCCTACTCCACCACCGTCATCCCGAAGGACGGCCTGCAGCGCCGCCTCAACCTGGTGACCCAGCAGCTGTCGGTCGACCTCGAGAACGACGCCTACTCGCAGGCGATCGTCGGCTCGAACAGCGCCGACCTGCGCCTGGACATGCTCAACCGCACCGGCACCGCACACTCCGGCATCGCGGAGGTCAGCGGCCTCGCGCAGGGCAGCTACGCGGTCATCGTGAACGGCGTGCGCCAGCGCACCGTCAACGTCTACCGGCCCGCCTCTCTCGCGGGAACGCTTCCCGCGCCGGTCCGCGTCCCGTTCGATGCGCCCGCCGGCAGCACGTACATCGTCCACCTGGTCTCGACCGCCCCGGGCGCGAATGCGGCGCCGACCGTCAACGCCGGACCCGACCAGGCCGGGCTGTCCCTCGGACTCGATCCGATCCAGCTCAGCGGATCCGCCTCCGACGACGGACTCGGCTCGCCGAACGGAACCCTGACGACGCAGTGGAGCGTGCAGTCTGCTCCTGCCGGTGCCACCGCGACCTTCGCGTGGCCGACTGCTCGCCGCACGTCTGCGTCGGTGAGTACCGCCGGCAGCTACGTGTTCGCACTCCGGGCAAGCGACGGCGTCCTTGCGACCACCGACACGGTGTCCGTGACCGTTCAAGCCCTGCAGCCGCTCCCGGCCGACTGGGTGACCTACACCTTCGACTCATCGTCGAACGGCACCGTCCCCGACGCCTCCGGCAACGGCAACGCGCTCGCGCTCAAGGGGACGGCGGCAACCTCCACCGACGGCACGGCGAGCGTGCTGCGGCTGAACGGAAGCGACGGGGCCTTCGCCCAGCTGCCGTCGGACATCCTGTCACGCTCGAAGGACCTGACCATCTCGATGAGGGTGAAGGTCGATTCGATCTCCACCTTCAGCCGGCTGTTCGACTTCGGCAGCAGCACCCAGAAGTACGTGTTCCTCACGCCGAAGTCGACTGACGGGAAGCTAGGGCTCGCCCTCACGACCTCCGGTAATGGAGCGGAGACACGGATCTCGACGAACTTCACGATGCCCGCTGGGCAGTGGACCGACATCAAGGTGACCTTCAAGGCGAATACGAACGGCACGACGACGGGAACGATCTTCGCCAACGGAGTGCAGGTCGGGCAGAACACCGCCATGCCGCTCGCTCCGAAGGACCTAGGCCGCACCAGCGGCAACTTCCTCGGCAAGTCGCAGTTCCCCGACCCGTACCTCGCCGGCAGCTTCGACAGCTTCGAGATCGACGGAGTCGTGCGCTAACGACACCCGTAAGACCAGCGCTGAACCGCTCGTCGCCCCCTCCTCACGCGGCGACGAGCGGTTCAGCACCTCTTCCCGCGCACAACTTCTGCGCATCAGCCCTCGCCCGCTGGCGCCACCGAGGGGCGAGCTGGTTGAGGTTGCTCGAGACGTACCCGATCGTGCTGCGGATGTTCATCAGATCCGCGGCAACTGACTTGAACTCCGCGTCCGTGATGACCGCGTCCTCGGCCGTCGCGGACTCGAACGGGGAAGTGCGACGCCCGCAGCGGGTCGAGCAGGCTGTCGCCGGCGACTACTCGCCGTCCTTCGCCCTCGCGCTGATGCAGAAGGACGCGGGGCTGATCCAGGCCTACGCGGACAGCGTCGGCGCACCCGTCCCCGGCGTCGCGACGGCCCGCCACTACATCGACGAGGCGATGGCCGCCGGCTTCGGCGGGGAGAACGCCTCGGCGCTGATCAAGGCGATCGCCGCGGAGGCCGACGTCGACCTGACCCGGCGCTGACCCTCCGCCCCGGGGTGCCCCTGCCCGGCCGTGACGGCCGCCGCAGGGGCTCCCCCGGCACCCTCCCCGTCCCGGCCGCGCCGCGTGCTTCACTGGAGGGATGACCACGCGTGACGACCACATCGCCGACTTCGCCGAGTTCCTGACCGCCTCCCCCTCCTCGTACCACGCGGCCGCCGAGGCGGCACGGCGCCTCGAGGGAGCCGGATTCACGGGGCTGGACGAGACGCAGGCGTGGCCCGCGGGGCCCGGCCGGTACTACGTCGTCCGCGACGGCGCGATCATCGCCTGGCACCTGCCCGAGGGCTCCGGGGCGACCACGCCCTTCCGCATCCTGGGCGCCCACACCGACTCCCCCGGCTTCATGCTCAAGCCCCGGCCGACGATCGGTTCGAAGGGCTGGCTGCAGGCCGGCGTCGAGATCTACGGCGGCCCGCTGCTCAACTCCTGGCTCGACCGCGAGCTCGAGCTGGCCGGGCGCGTGGTCACCCGCGACGGCTCGACGCGCCTGCTCCGGACCGGCCCGCTGCTGCGGATCCCGCAGCTCGCGATCCACCTCGACCGCACGGCGAACGAGGGCCTCACCGTCGACCGCCAGAAGCACACCGTCCCCGTGTTCGGCATCGGCGACGCCTCCGAGGTCGACCTGCTCCAGCTGCTCGCCGCGCACGCCGGGCTCGACGACGCCTCCGACATCGCCGGCTACGACCTGCTCACCGCCGACACGCAGGCGCCGCGCCGCTTCGGGCTCGACGAGATGCTCCTCGCCGCCGGGCGGATGGACGACCTCAGCTCCGTGCACGCCGGCCTCGTCGCGCTCCTCGCGGCGAGCGCCGATCCCGCGGCGCCGCCCGCGCACATCAGCGTGCTCGCCGCCTTCGACCACGAGGAGCTCGGCTCGGCGAGCCGGTCCGGAGCGAGCGGGCCGTTCCTCGAGGACGTCCTCTCGCGCATCGGCACGGCCCTCGGCGCCGGCGTCGACGAGCGCGCCCGGGCGATCGCCGCCTCCTGGTGCCTCTCGGCCGACGCCGGCCACTCCGTGCACCCCAACTACTCCGAGAAGCACGATCCCGCGAACCAGCCGGTCGCCGGGAAGGGGCCGCTGCTCAAGATCAACGCGACGCAGCGCTACGCGACGGATGCGCGCGGCGCGGCGCTGTGGGCGGGCGTCTGCGAGCGCGCCGGGGTCGGGTACCAGGAGTTCGTCTCGAACAACTCGGTGCCGTGCGGATCCACGATCGGCCCGCTGACCGCGACCCGGCTCGGCATCTCCACGGTCGACGTGGGAGTGCCGCTGCTCTCGATGCACTCGGCGCGCGAGCTCGCCCACGTGGACGACCTGGTCGCCCTGACCGCGGCGATCGAGGCGTTCTTCACTCCCTGAGCCGGGTCCGGCGCGATCGGGGCACCGCGGACTGGAGCACCCGCCAGGCGGACCCCGCGGCTCCGCTCAGTCGCCGGGCGGCCGCCGGCGCTGCTGCTTCGTCTCGGAGCGCTGCTGCTTCGCGGCGAGCCGCCGGCGGGTGGAGCCGCGCGTGGGCCGGGTCGGGCGCCGCGGGGCGGAGGGCGGCGCGAGGGCCGCGGTGATGATCACGCGGAGCATCTCGAGGGCCGTCTCGCGGTTGCGCAGCTGCGAGCGCTCCTGCGCCACCGTGACGGTGACCGCTCCGGAGACGAGCCGCCGCCCGAGGCGCTCGAGCAGACGCGAGCGCTGCTCGTCAGAGAGGGCCGTCGACTCCTCGACGTTCCAGGTGAGCTGAACGCGGCTGTCGGAGGTGTTCACATGCTGCCCGCCGGGCCCGGAGGAGCGCGAGAACCGCCACTGCAGCTCCGATGCGGGGACGACGAGCCCCGGCCGCACCTCGAGATCCATGTGGCAAGCCTGGCACGCGCCCGCCCCGGAGCGGGAGCGCCGGCGATCCGCTCCCGGGTGCGGTGTCCTCTTCCGGACGTGTCCGCTACAGGCTTTTGTCCCCGCCGTGGTCACGTCCGGACACTGGAGAGGTGCCCGGGCGGGCGCATCGGCCGACTCCTCACTGCCACCCGAAGGCGTCGAGGGGTCGGCCGCACGGCTCGGTCCCGCGGGAGCTCAATCGCGCGGAACCGTCTCGGCTAGGTCGATCTCGCCGTCGTCGAGCGCTCCCGGCTCGAGCGCCTCCGGATCGTCGAGCACCGGCTCTCCGGCACCGGCGTCGCCGTCGCGGGTGCGCGAGTCCGCCGCCCACGCCGTGCCGAGCGCGAAGAGCGTCGCCACTCCGTAGTGCTCCATCGCGGCGGCCACGCGGCGGCGGCCGGTCCGCGGATTCATGCCGAGCCGGTGCGACGCGGTCTCGAGCGTGACGCCCTGGCGCATCAGCCGGAGCAGCGGCAGCCAGCTCTGGTCGACGGCGCCGATCGGAGCGGCCTGCCGCCACAGCACCTCGAAGTACGACTCGACCAGCCCCGCCAGCGCCGCGTGGCGCACGCCGAGCACGCTGGTCGGCTTCGTCTCACCCCGCTCGAACGGGACGGCGAGGTGGTCGCCGTCGACCCAGAACCAGCTCGGCGGGCTCTCGAGGAGCCGGTACTCGACGCCCGCCGCCTGGTACGCCTCCACCCGGGCGAGCACCCGCGGGTCGCGCGCGCCGGCGGCCGGCATGATGACGCGCACCCGGTCCTTCGCCGCGAGCGCGTGCCCGAAGCGGATCGCCCGCTCCGTCGGCGGGTCGAGGAAACGCTCCACGTTCGGGAGCACCGCCACGAGCGAGCCGGAGTCGCGGCGGACGAGGTCGAACCAGAGGTCCTCGGACGCGTGCGGACCGTGGCGGAGGAGGGTCGGCACGGGATCCGACGTGTCCTCGCCGACCCGCCAGGCGCCGAGCAGCATCGGCAGGCCCGCGACGACGCGCTCGATCCCGTCCAGGGACTCCCTGCCCGCTCGCCGCGCCGACTCCGTGTGCCGGGCGATGGCCGCGGCCGCCCACTCCATCGGCGCCGGGAAGTCGAGCTGCTCGCCCTCGCCGCCCATGAGCCCCCGGCCGCGGAGCCGCTCGATCGCCGCAGCGACCTCGGCCTCGTCGATGTGGGTCAGCTCCGCCGCGTCGGCCAGCGTCGCCGGCCGTCCCCGCAGCAGCGCAGCCAGGAGTCCGTCGTCGTCCATGCGTCTCCTTCGCCGTGGGCCGTCACCCGAGGGTGCCGTCTCCGCGGTCGAGGAGCAAGGGACGCGCGGCGGACGGCGGGGAGCGGCCAGGCGGGGGCGGGGGATGAACTCGTGACGAGCACGGACCTCGGCTCACCTGAGGACTTCCGGCGGAATCCTTCTTCTTCGCTCTCGATCGCGATCTTTCGCAGTGGCGCCTCGTCACCGGGAAGGCGGTGGTCACTGCGGACGTCCGGGATCGATCCGGAGCGCGGTACTGCGGTCACTCGGACAGCAGCGGGATCGAGCGGCCCAGGCGCCTGCCGTACTCGGCGATGGCGCGGCCGACGGGGAGCCGCTCGGCCTCGTAGCGCTCGAGTGCCTCGTCGACCGGGTGCCGCGCGAGGGAGGCGGCGAGGGCCAGCGCGTCGCCCGCCGCCTTGGCCGCGCCCATGGCCGTGTGCGGCCGCACCGTCACGGCGGCGTCACCGAGGAGGGCGACCCGGCCGCGGACCGTCCGCGGCGGGACGTAGTCGACGATCGCCTGCAGGAAGGGCTACGGCTCGGCGAGGACGGCAGCCGCGAAGGGCGGCGGCAGGCGGTCGACCGCGTCCTCCTCGAGCCGGCGGCGGAGATCGGGAGCGAGGTCGCCGGGCGCGAGGGATACGCTCTCCGGCGGACGGCCGAACGCCGTCATCACTCCGCGGAGGGCGTCCTCCGAGAGGGGCCGGTACCAGACCCAGTTGTAGCGCCGGCGGCCGGGCTCCACCTCGCCGGCGGGTCCGGGGACGAGGTAGCCGAGCATGTGCTCGCCGGGCGCGGTGTAGAAGACGAAGCGTCCGAGCAGAGTCGCCGCGGCCCCGGCGGGGAGCGCCGACTCCGGGATCAGCCCGCGCCAGGTCGAGTAGCCGGCGTAGCGGTTGCCCGGCGCCTCGGGCGCGACCGCCGCGCGCACGACGGATCCGAGGCCGTCGGCTCCGATGACGACGTCGAACTCCAGGCCGCTCCCGTCGCGCAGCTCGACGACGACCGGGTCCGTCCCGACCGAGGGGCGCACCCCGGCGACGGCGTGACCGAGGAGGTAGCGGTCGGCGGGGATCCGCGAGCGGAGCGTGTCGTAGAGGTGGTCCCACGACACCTGCGTCTGCGGGGAGGGGTCGCGGCCGATCACGCGCCCGGAGCGGTCGAGGGTGATCCGCTCGTGCGCGACGACGCCGACCCGCGCCTCGTCGTCGCGGCCGATCGCGTGCAGGAGGTCGATCAGGTCCTGCTGGGCCACCAGCCCGGCGCCCCGCCACGACAGGCCCGTCGCCGACCGCTCGAGCACCGTCACGCGGCGCCCGTCGCGGACGAGCAGGGCCGCGGCGAACAGTCCGCCGATCGAGCCGCCGACGATCCCGACGTCGAGCGGGCGCACCGCTCCTCCTGCTGCCATGAGCGCGACCGTACCGGCGAGCGGGCGGCCCTCGTTCCTACAGACGGCGGAACAGGGCCCCTCAGGCGCGGTCGTCCGCCCGGAGCGACCGGATCATCCCGCGGAGCAGGCGCGCCGCCGCCTGCCGCTCCTCCTCCGCGAGCCCCTCCAGCATCCGCAGTTCCACCCCGCGGACGGCGGCGGACGCCTCGGCGAGGCTGCGACGTCCGCGCTCGGTGAGCCGGGCGGGGAGCACCTTTCCGACCGGAGCCGCGTCGGGGCGGGTGACGACGCCGTCGCGCTCCAGAGTCTGCAGCAGGACGTTCATCGACTGCCGGGTGACGAAGGCGCCCCGCGCGAGCTCCGAGTTCGAGAGGCCCGGCCGCTGGGCGAGGAGCTCGAGGCAGGAGTAGTGGGTGACCGTCATCCCGAGCGGGCGGAGCACCGCCTCCATCGCCGCGCGCAGGGCGCTCGAGGCCTCCTTGAGGAGGTAGCCGAGCGAGGTCTCGAGGTCGATGCCGTCTTGACTCATGTCAGTATTCTGACATACGCTCCTGTGTGTCAGAAATCTGACACAACCGAGGGAGGAACCCCATGCCCGTCACCGGCCCCGACTTCGTCTCGCTCCAGGTCCGCGACCTCGCGGCGTCCCAGGCGTTCTACGAGCAGTACCTCGGCCTGGTCCGCTCGCTCGCCGGCCCGCCGCACGCCGTCGTCTTCGCGACGACTCCGATCGCCTTCGCCCTACGCGACCTCGCGCCCGGCACCGACCTCGACTCCGCCTCCCGCCCCGGTGTGGGCGCCGCGATCTGGCTGCACGCGACCGGCGTGCAGGAGATCCACGACGCGCTCGTCGCCGACGGGCACCCCGTCGTCGCGGCTCCGATCGACGGCCCGTTCGGGCGCACCTTCACCTTCGCCGACCCGGACGGCTACCACGTCACCCTGCACGACCGCGCCTGAGCGGGACGGTGCGGACCGCGCCTGAGCTGAGCGGCGCAGAGCGGGACGGGACGGGACGGGGCAGAGCGCCTCAGCCCATCGCGCGCAGCTGGGCGGCGAAGAGGTGCAGCGACCGGTCGACCTCGGGCAGCGCTGGCGTCCGGTTGAGGTGCCCGTGGGGCATGCCGGCGGCCAGGTGCCCGGTCACGGCGACGCCCGCCTCCGCGAGCTGGCGCAGGAGCAGCTCCGCTGACCCGCGCAGCTCGTCGTACTCGTTCACGACAACCGTGACCGGAGGCAGACCCGCCAGCGGCGCGGAGCCGGGCAGCGCCTCGACGGGGAGGTCGGAGATCCGCCCGAGGTAGGTGCGCACCATGCCCTCGATGCTCGACGGAGGAAAGCGGAGGACGGGCGGCAGCTCACGCAGCTCGGCCGCGATCGCGTCGTCGACGGCGGGGTTGGGGAAGTGGGCGAAGGGGTAGGCCAGGAGCACGTGCTCCGGCAGCCGCGCACCGGCGTCGCGCTCGCGGAGGACCGCGCCGAGGGCCAGGGCCGCTCCCGCGCTCGCGCCGCCGATCGCGACGGGTGTGGATCCGGACTCCGTGCTGCGGAGGTGCCGCCAGGCGGCGTGCACGTCGTCGAGCGGGACGGGGTAGCGGACGTCGGGGCCGGCGAGCCGGTAGTCGACGGAGACGACCCGGGCCCGCGCCCGGTGGGCGAGCTCCGCCGCGACGACGTGCGACTCGCGCATGTCGATGCTCCCGGCGGCGAACCCTCCTCCGTGCACCCAGAGCAGAGCGCGCTCGGGCGCGGCGGGCGAGTACACGCGCAGCGGGACCGGTCCGTGCGGGCCGGACGCCGTCTCCGTGACGACGTCGATCCCCTCGGGCAGCGACCAGGGCCCCGGATCCTCCTCGAACGCGGCCATGCGGGCGGTCTGCTCGGCGTCGAGCGGATACGCGAGGCCGGCCAGGAGGGGCAGCCGGGCGGCGAGATACGGATCGAGCGGCATCGGCGCCTCCTGCGGGGTCGGGATCGCGGACCACGCTAGCCCGGCCGCGGGTCCTCGAGCGGCGCCTGCTCAGCCGCGTCGCTGCAGGAGCATCACGCCGTCCAGGAGCACGGCTGCCGTGCCGTCGGGCGCGGTCACGGCGCGCTCCCGCGTCTCGACGAGCTCCGCGGTCCACTCGGCGGGGTCGAGGGCCAGCTCGGCGAGCTCCTCCTCGGGGCCGACGAGGTGCATCGCTCCGTGGCGGTGGTCGTCGCCGCTCGCCCACGGCGGGGGTGCGGCGTGCGAGACGACGGCGAGGCGGCCGCCGGGAGCGACGACGGAGGCCGCCCGCCGCAGCACGTCGATCCGCGGGAACTCGGCCATCGAGTGCAGGAAGCTCGCCGTCACCAGATCGAACTCCCCCACGACCGGCCAGTCCTCGGCGAGGTCGGCCTGCACGAAGTCCACGTCGGCGCCCCGCTCGGCCGCGGCCGCGCGCGCCCGGCCCAGCGCCGTCTCGGAGAGGTCGAGCCCGGTCACGCTCCAGCCGAGCGACGCCAGCCACAGCGCGTCCGCCCCCTCGCCGGCGCCGAGGTCGAGGGCGCGGCCCGGCGGCAGCGAGCCGACCAGCCCGACCAGCGTCGCGTTCGGCCGGCCCGACCAGATCCGATCGGAGTCGGCGTAGCGCGCCTCCCACTGCTCGCGTGCGGTGCTCATGCTGCTCCTCGTCCCCGGGCGCAGGGGCACCCGCGTCGAGGATGCCGCGCCGCCGCTCCGGCCGCCAGCGCTCGTGCCGAAGCGGCACGGGCACCCGTCCCCGCGGACGACACGGCCGGACGGAGCCGCGGCGCCGCGCGGACCCGCCGGACGCACTTCCCCGACACGCCCCGCGCCGATTAGCGTCGGTGCATGGCCCTCCGACTCGAAGAGATCATCGTCGACTGCACCGACTTCCGGACCCTCGGGCACTGGTGGCAGGAGGCGCTCGGCTGGGACGTCGTGGACGAGGACGAGGACGGCATCGAGCTGCTCGCCCCATCGGGCCGCGGGCCGAGCCTCCTCTTCCTCGACGTACCCGAGCGCAAGACCGTGAAGAACCGCCTGCACCTGGATTTCGTGCCGGACGACCAGGAGGCGGAGGTCGCGCGGCTGGTCGGCCTGGGGGCGACGCGGTCCGACGTCGGGCAGGGCGAGCAGTCCTGGGTCGTGCTCGCCGACCCGGAGGGCAACGAGTTCTGCATCCTCTCGGCGCGGGAGTGAGAGCGCTTCCACTTTCCAGGACGGTTGTCGGGAAAGCGCTTCCATGCGCATGCATCGAAAAAGATTCTGAAATGTCAAGGGTAGAACGATCGTTCTCGACTCCCTAGCATCGCCTCCGACGCGTTCCCCGACCGGGAGCGCGCGGAGCCGAGGAGTCACCGTGACCACCTACGACAGACCCGTCGCCGCCGTCGGCATGACGCAGTCGCAGCAGCAGGGCGAGCTGCTCGCCGGCCGCGCCCTCGAGAACCGCGCCTTCGGCCTCTACGCGTACGCCTACCGCCTCACGCTGTCGGACTCCGCGGCGAGCGCCGCCCTCCGCCACGCGGCGGTCACCGTCCGCAGCGGACGGCCGCAGGGACTCGACGACACGGGCGCCCTCGACCTGATGCGCTCCGAGGTCGGACGCGCGAGCGTGCAGCGCGGCGGCTCCGCGATGGAGCGCGCCGAGCAGGCCCCCGCGGCGATCCGCGAGGACGACCTGCTGCGCTCGGGCTTCCACCGCCGCCTGCACGCCCTGCCGACGCTCGAGCGCCAGGCCTGGCTGCTCCGGCACACCGGCGGCCACGACGTCGACGCGATCGCGGCGATGCTGCAGGAGCCGGCGGAGCGCATCCGCTCGGCCCTCGCCTCGGCCGCCCGCACGCTGGTCGAGGGCGAGCTGGCCGAGAGCGAGTCCGCGGAGTAGCGCGGCACGAGGTGCCCGAGAGACGCCGGGTCCAGCCGGCGGCGCCCCTCAGGCGTCTGGGACCCGGCCGCGACTCGGCGCGACCGGGAGGACGGGGTCAGTCGAGGTAGTCGATGTCGTCCCACGGCTGGTGGACGTCACCTGTGTCGCGGTCGTCGTCCGGCACCTCGAGCTCCTCGAAGATCACCGGAACACCCGTCGAGATCAGGACGCTGACCTGGCGGTTGCCCACGATCACGAAGTCGACGAGGCCTCCTCCGGCCTGCGTCGCCTCGGTCGCCGACCGCTTCAGCTCGGCGACGTCGGTCCCCTGGGACAGCCCGTAGGTCTTGCCCTCGATGGTGACGGTGGTGCGGATCATGTGGCGCTGCTGCTCCTCGGCTCGACGGGTTCAGCGTACGAATCGCGACAGAGCGCTGCCAGGCCTTGCGGTGGACGCCCGCGGCTGCCACGGGTGAAGTGGCCGGCTGAGGCGAGCGGCGTCCGGAGCCGAGGCGGGAAGCAGCGTGACGGGCCGCTCGGGCGGATCCGCCGCTCCTGACCTCGGTTCCGGACACCGGGCGGCGGAGTCAACCGGGCGCGCTCCACGGAGCTCCCGCCGTAGCGTGGAACCTGTCCGCACGTTCCGCATCCGGCGACAAGGAGGATCCGATGACCGAGAAGAACACTCCCGAGGACCCGCAGACCACCGACCCCGAGCACGTCGACCCCGAGACGGCCACCGACCCCGAGGGCGACCCGGTCGAGAACCCGTCGGGCTGACGCCCGCACCGGAACGGCCCGCGGCCACCGGGACACCGCTGAGAAGGCGGAGTCCCGGGGGTCGCGGGCCGTTCCCGTGTCCGGCGCCGCCATACTGACGGAGTGCAGGCCGAGGACGATGAGCGCAGGGATCTCGAGCGGATCCTGTCGGCCCGACCCCGCGACGACGGCGCCGACCGGGACGAGCGGCGCGAGGCGCTGCGACGGCTCGGCGAGCTGGAGGCGGAGGACGCTCCTCCCGGAGTGACGGGATCCGGCGCTCAGACCGGCGCCGCGCCGTCCGGAGCGCAGCCGGGCGCGGCGCATCCCGGGACGGCGACCGGCTCGCGTGCCCCCCTGCCGGCGGCCGCACTTCCGCTGTCGGCGACCGTCGGCTCCGAGACTGCGGAGTCGCCCGCCGAGCACCCCGACGGGCCGGCCCCGCGGACGCCGCACCCGCGCCGCCGCCGCCTCGTGCTCGCTGCCGCGATCGTCGGCGGAGCCGCGGTCGGCGCGATCGTCCCCACCGCGCTCCTCCTCCCTCCGCCCGCGGACCCCGTCGCCCCGCCGACCGCCTCCGCGGATCCCGCCGACCGCTTCGCCGCGCTCGTCGAGGGCTGGGAGCCGACCACCGACGTCCCGCCGGGCCTCGCTCTGCTCGCCGGGGAGGCCACGGTCTACGGCTCCGGGTTCGACACCGCCGAGAACGACCGCCTGCTGATCACCGAGCCGAACGGCACCACGGTGTGCCTCGCCGTGCAGCGCCCGGACGCGTCCTTCTTCGCCGGCTGCACCGGCTCGGAGGCGTTCTTCGCCGGGGAGCCCCTCCGGGTCAGCGGCACGACGCTCCGCAGCGGCGCCCCGGTGTACACGCAGATCCTGCTCCGCCCGGACGGGACGATCGAGGGCGGCTACCAGCTGGTGCCGGAGCCGCCGCAGCCCGAGGCGGAGGAGTCCGGAACGGTGGAGTCCGGGTCACCGGACCCCGCGACCAGCGAGCCCTGAGCCGCCGGGGCCGCGACCAGCAAGCGGTGAGCCCGCGACCAGTGAGCCGCTAGGCGCGCGTCGCCTCCGCCGCGTCCGCGATCACCTGGGCCGCGGACGCCGTCCGCTCCCACACCGCGCGCTGCCGCTCGGCGCCCGTGCCCCGCGCCAGGACCCGCTCGACGCCGCACGCCGCGACCTCCTCGTCGCCCGACTCCGCCAGCGCCCGACCCGCGTGGTCGAGCAGGCGCGCCAGTACCGCGGAGGCGGGGGCCGGGCAGCCGTCGACCGGATCGATGAGGTCGCCGGTCGTGCCGTGGCGGCTCGCCAGCCACGAGGAGACGGCGATCACCGGAGTCGGCAGCGGCACGGGCGGGACCCCGGCGCCCGCGTCGCGCACGGCCGTCTCGGCGAGCGCCCGGATCAGGACGGCGATCAGCGCCGAGTCCTCGGCGTGCAGCGGGACGTCGGCGATGCGCACCTCGACGGTCGGGTGCGCACGGGAGAGACGGGCGTCGAAGTAGAGCATCCCCTCGTCCAGCAGCACGCCGCAGGAGGTGAGGGAGGCGACGACGCTCCGGTACTGCTCGACGTCGCCCCAGATGCCGACCGGGCCGGCGGTGGGCCAGCGCCCCCAGGACTGGTAGCGCCAGCTGGCGAACCCGGTGTCGGCGCCGGCGCTCAGCGGGGAGTTGGTGCTCAGGGCGAGGAGGGCGGGCAGCCAGCCGCGCAGCCGGTCGAGGACCGCGATCCCCTCCTCCGGCGACCCGATCCCGACATGGACGTGCAGGCCGCAGGTGAACTGCTCGCGGGCGACGAGGCCGAAGCGCTCGGCCATCCGGTCGTAGCGCTCGTCGGCCGAGAGGTGCGGCTCGAACGCGGCGGGGCTGGTCGCGACCGCGACGGCGCGGGCACCGACCTCGCGGGCGGAGTCGTCGGCCAGGCGGCGGCCCTCGCGCAGTCCGGCCAGCAGCGCGTCGTACGTGCGGGCGGGCGAGCCGACTGCCTCGATCTGCTCCGCCTTGAGCTCGGCGGCCAGGGCGACCGCCACGGAGCCGCGCACGGAGCCGAGCAGCAGCGGCGCCGCGGGCATCGGGAGGAACGTACCGGCGTCGACGAGGAGGTACTCCTCCTCCACCCCGAAGGTGCGGGCGCTCACCGGAGCGCCTTCCGCTCGAGTCCCCCGCCGCAGCCCACCCGGTCATCCCACCGTGCCGGGCGCCCGCCGGGCAACCGTCCTCGGCCGATGTTCAGCGTCGGGACGCCCGCGACGCCGGTCCGCGGGCGGGCTGTCAAGGCCGGGTGCTGCCGGGCGCGGAGCGGCAGGATCGGAGCACACCCAGAACCGGAGGTCCCCGTGCCCGACAGCACTCCCGAGCAGGCCGAGTACGACGTCGCCGTCATCGGCGCAGGACCCGCGGGGACGGCCGCCGCCCTCCGCGCCGCGGAGCTGGGAGCGCGCGTCGTCGTGCTCGAGGCCGCGCGCGTCGGCGGCACCTGCGTCAACACCGGATGCGTGCCCACCCGCGTCCTGGCGAAGACGGCGCGGATGATGCGCGAGACCCGCTCCGCCGGCGACTACGGGATCGAGATCGGCACTCCCGTCCTCGACTGGGCCGCGACCGTGCGCCACGTGCACGAGCGCGTCGACCTGGTGCGCTCGATCAAGCGCGAGGCGCAGCGGTTCGAGGAGGCGGGGGTCGACCTGATCCACGAGGGCCGCGCCCGTTTCGTCGACGAGAGCACCCTCGTGCTCGACAGCGGGCGGCGGATCCGCGCGCGCTCGATCATGGTCTGCGTCGGCGGGCACTCGCGGCGGCTGCCGATCCCGGGCGCCGAGCTCGCGACCGTGCCGGAGGACGTGCTCGGGCTGACCGAGCTGCCGCGCCGCGTCGCCGTGATCGGCGGCGGCAACACGGGCGCCCAGCTCGTCACCGTCTTCAACGCCTTCGGCTCGGAGGTGACGCTCCTCGACGTCGCCCCGCGGATCCTGATGACCTCCGACTCCAGCATCTCCGAGCACGTCGGCGCCGCCTTCGAGCGCCAGGGCGTCCGCGTCCGCACAGGGATCGAGACGGTGTCGGGCATCGAGCGGCAGGACGACGGCTCGCTCGCGATCGCGTGGCGCGAGGGCGGCGAGGACCGCACGGCCGAGGTCGACGTGGTGGTCATGGCCACCGGCTGGCCCGCCGACGTCGAGGACCTCGGACTCGAGAACGCGGGCATCGAGGTCGTCCGCTCGGCGATCCCCGCCGACCAGTACTTCCGCACCGTCGTGCCGCACATCTTCGCGGTCGGCGACGCGAACGGGCGCGACATGCTCGTCCAGGCGGCGCAGTTCGAGGCGGAGGCCGCCGCCGAGAACGCGGTGCTCGGCGCGAACCGGCGCACGCCCCAGTTCCTCCTGCCCGCGGGCGGATTCACGGACCCTGACTACGCGGGCGTCGGCTTCACGCAGGAGCAGGCCCGCGAGCGCGACCCGCAGTGCGTCGTCGCCTCGGTGCCGTTCTCGCACCTGGACCGCGCCGTCATCGACGACCGCGAGAACGGGTTCCTCACGCTGATCGCCGACCGGCGCCGCGAGCTGCTGCTCGGTGCGCACGCGGTCGGCGAGAACGCGATCGAGGTCGTGCAGTCGGTGACCACGGCGATGGCGGCCGGAGTCGACCTCGCGACCCTCGCGAACGTCCGCTTCGCCTACCCCACCTACAGCGCGGTGATCGGGATGGCGGCGCGCGCCCTGCTGGCCGAGCCGGCGCGCCCGACCGAGCTGGACTGACGCGCTACCCGATCCCCGGAGGCGGCGCCAGCCCCGAACCGGCGGCCCGCCGCCTCCGAACCACTGGAGACGGGCACTCCGCCCGCCCCGCCGAGAGGAACCCCTGTGCCGATCCCCGCTGTCGACTACAACCACGTCCGACTCACCGTCCGCGACATCGCCGTCTCGCGCCCCTTCTACGACTCCGTCTTCGGCTTCGACGTCGCCTTCGAGGCGCCGCCGGCCGACGCGTCGCCGGAGGAGAAGGAGCAGCTGGCGTTCGTGTTCGGCGGGGTGATCTACCAGTTCCCGGGCGGACTGCTCGGCCTGCGCCCCGTCGCGCCCGGCGACGACCGCTTCGACGAGGACCGGGTCGGACTCGACCACGTCAGCTTCACCGTCCCCGACCTCGACGCGCTGAAGGCGGCCGCGGCCGTGCTCGACGACCTCGGCATCGCGCACGAGCCGATCAAGGACGCCGGCGGCATGAGCCTCCTCGAGTTCCGCGACCCCGACAACATCGCGCTCGAGATCACGTCCCCGAGCTGATCGGAGCAGCGCGCGCACGATCGGGCGGGTCTCACCAGGCCTCCACGCTGATCGAGTAGCGCGCGTATCGAGATCCCCCACGCTCGAAGGGGCGGGTCTCGATCCGCCGTTGCGCCGCTACTCGACCAGCAAGGGTCCCCGACATGCTGATCGAGTAGCGCGCTCAGCGCGCGTATCGAGATCCCCGCGCACGCACGGAGAGCGGACTACGGATGCCGCCGTCGGTACGGAGTCGTCGTCGACACCCGGACGAGGCCCGCGCGCTCCAGGATGGGCCGCGAGTACTCGGTCGAGTCGCTGTGCACGAGCGTCTTCCCGAGGGCCTGAGCGGAGGCGGCGCGGGCGGCCGTGACCAGGCCGTAGAGCCCGCGTCCGCGGTACTCCGGCAGCGTCGCTCCGCCCCAGATGCCGGCGAAGGCGGTTCCGGGGACGGGCTCGAGCCGGCCGCCGGACGCCATCCGCCCGTCGACCTCGGCGACCCACAGCTCCATGCCGTCGCCGCGCGCCAGGCGGGCGACGAGCGAATCGGCGATCGACACGTCGACCTCCTCCTCGAAGGCGGCGTCGATCATGGCGCTGAACGCGCGGACGTCCGGCTCGTCGACGACCCGCCGCAGCACGACCCCCTCCGGGACCGGCCGGTCCGAGAGCAGCGCCTCTACCGGGCCGACCATGATCGACTCGGCCTCGTCCGGCGCGAAGCCGTTCGCGACGAGCGCGTCGTGCAGGCCGGGGGCCTCGTCGTGGCCGCGGGTCTTCCACTCGACGCGGCTGATGCCGGGATCGGCGTCGAAGTGCGCGCAGGCCGCGGCGACCAGGCGGGCGATCTCCGCGGAGGACGCGCCGCCGAGGTCGCGGTAGGTGATGAATCCGCGTCCGCCGGCGAAGGTCACCAGACGCAGAGGCCCCTCGCGCGTCACGGAGACGGCGCTCGGGGTCTCGGCGTCGGAGCGGAGCTGGTCGTCGTAGGCGCGGAGGTAGTCGGAGCTCATCGCCCCGACGCTACCCCCGGACCCGGGCGATCAGGTCCTGGATGAAGGGGATGACGTCCTTCGCCTGGTCGACGCTGGCGAATCCGGTCGCGACGAGCGGCCAGATCGAGCCGATGAGCGTCGCGATCACGGCGGCCACCGCGGCGACCCAGGCGAGGGCCGCGTTGCGGGAGAGGAACGCGACGGCGAGGCAGGCCAGGCCGACCGCGTAGCTGAGGACGATCGAGAGGACGATCGCGCCGACCGGGACGTCGAGCGCCCCGGCCGTGGTGCCGTCGGCCGCGCCGATCAGCCCGAGGACGGGCAGCAGCACGGCGACGACGACCACGAACGAGAGCACGACGCCCGTGCCGAGCGCGATCCAGGCCGCGCGCGGCTTGCGTCGCGCGCCGTACGAGCGGGTGCGCACGGGACTACTCCCGACCGGCGGCGGACGACGCGCGGTCGTCCTCGGAGCGGTGGGCGTCGGCGTCGTCGGACGCGTCGTCGCGATCGGCCGCGGCCTCGTCGCGCTCGGACTCCTCCGCCGGAGCGACCTCGACGGTCGCGGTGCGGGGGTCGCCGTCGTCGTCGACCGGCTCGACCTGGACGCGGACCACGAACTCCGCGGTCTCGACGACGGCCGGGGCCGCGTGCGTCTCGACGCGGGGGTCGTCCTCGTCGCGCTCGGCGGCGCGCTCGTCGTCGGCCGTCTTCTGGGCGGCTGCGCGCTCGTCGCGCTCGTCGCGCTCGTCGGCCGCGCGGTCCATCGCGTCCGCGGCGTCGTCGGCGGCATCCGCCAGGCGTCCGCGGGCGGAGTCGACGGCACCGGAGACGGCGTCGCGGGCGTTCCCGGCGGCCTCCACGGCGGAGTCGCGGGCGTCGGACGCGGCGCGCTTGGCGGTGTCGACGAGCGGCTCCTCGTCCTCCTCCGGCTTCTCGATCGGGTCGAACGGGCCGTGGACGTCGGTCGCCTCGACGTTGACGACGACGTGGCCGCCGGCGACCGGCTCCGCCACGCGCTGCACCTGATCGCGCACGGCGTCCAGGACCTCGCGGACGGGGTGGGGGTACTCGACGACGAGGTCGATGTCGACGGTGGTGACGCCGTCGGCCTTCGAGACCGTGACTCCGGGGACGGTGCTGGTGCCCAGCACGCGGCGGGAGGCGCGGTCGAGGCCGCGGGCGACGGCTCCGCCGAGGTGGTGGACGCCGGACACGCGCTGGGCGCTCTCGCCGGCGACGGTCGCGACCCGGCTCTCGGTCGACTCGGGCTCGGACGGCTTCCCGTCGCGGCGGACGGACTCGCGCCGGCTCTGCTCGTTCGGGGTCGGCTGCTCATCGGTGCGGATGCGCTCGACGGTGCCGGGCTCCATCGGATCGGACATGGGGTGCTCCTTCAGAAAGACTTCCATCCCGCCTGAGCGGGGCTCTCCGGCCCTCCCGATCGGGAGGGCCGGACGGTGGTGCCGGCGGCTACTGCACGCGGGCGGTGCCGCTCATCTTCGTCCGCAGACCGCTGACGATCTGGATGACGACGGGCGTCTCCTCGCCGAGGAGGGCGTCCCACTGGCGGACGGCCTGGTCGACCGTCTGCCGGGTGCGGGCGGGCGAGGCGCCGCGGCGGGTGTGCGCGGTGACGCGCAGCACCTTCTGGTGCTTGATCTCGAACGCGGTCACGTCGACCGCGACGATGGACGGCTCCTGCGACAGGGCCTCCTCGAGGACCTGCTCGGCGACCTTCGCGTCGATGGTGACGGAGCCGCCCGTGGGCGTCCCCGCTCCCTCTCCGGAGCCGACGCGCAGCAGCGTGGCGGTGCGGCCGCGGCCCTGGCGCACGATGAAGCGCACCAGCAGCAGGATGAGGACGAGCGCGACGACCGCGATGACCCAGAGGATCCACGGGGTGCCGCCCGAGAGGGCCTGGCTCGTGGGGTCGGCCGCGTCCTGCGCGGCGGTGGACACGTTCTCCTGCACCTGCGGGAGCAGCGACCCCACAGCGACGGCGCCGCCGGCGAGGAGGAGGACGAGGCCCACGACGAACAGGAGCAGCCGGTTGAGGAATCGGTTCGTGGTGGTCATCAGCGGACCGTTCCCTTCTCGGACAGGCGCACCTTGGAGCGCAGGCGCGGGGTGCAGTCGAACGTGGCGAGCTCGGCGTCGACGGCCTCGCGGATCGGCGTGACGTCGATGCTGCGGCCGGAGGTGCGGGAGACCGTCACGTCGACGACGCGGGATCCGACCGACACCGACACGTCGTCCGGGTCGACGTCACCGGCGTAGCCGGCGGTGCGGGCGACGGCCTGCGCGATGACACGGTCGTCGACGATCGCCGCGGTGCGGTCGGTGCTGACGGCGCGACGGCCGCGACGGCCGGGCTTGAGCGACACGACGATCAGGACGAGCCCGATCAGCGCGAGCACGGCGCCGGCGGCGGCGGTCAGCGCGATGGGCGCCGCGGCCGCGTTGAGCAGCGAGGACGCTCCGTCCTGCGGGGCCACGAGCAGCGCGGGCTGGCCGAGGACGGCGAGGACCGCCTCCGTGCCCAGCCACGCGAACAGGAGGATGAGCAGGACGGCGAGGACGATCGCCGATCCGGAGCGGGACGAGTGCGTCTCGCGCCGCACCAGGCGCGGGTAGAGCGCCCGGCCGGCAGTGGTGGGAGTCGTCACGACACCCTCCTTCGTTCTCGGAGGTCGGCACCGGTGATCCGGAGGTCGACCCGGCCGATCGTGGAGCCCGTCAGTTCGAGGCAGCGCGAGCGGATGGTCGTCTGCGCCCGGCTGAGTCGGTCCAGCAGCGTCCCGGAGGAGCGGCGGCCCGTCTCGCCCAGGGGCGTGACGTGGATGGGGGCGTGCGCGACGACGTGGAGGCGTCCTCCCTCGTCGTCGAGCTCGACGGACACGTCGGACGAGTTCACGTCCAGCGCCTCCGCGGTGACGGCCGACACGACTCGGCGCACGGCGCGCGAGCTGATCGTCGTGCGGCCGTGGCTGGCCTCGTCGGCCATCACCGCCGCGGTCACGAGGACCGCCGCCCGCGGAGGGTGTCGCCGAGGGAGCGCAGGTCGAGCTTGCCCTCCACGACCCGCCCGACGCCGTAGCCGATCGCCATGGCGAGGGCGACCCAGAGGAGCGCCCAGAAGCCGAAGACG
Organism: Rathayibacter sp. AY1C2; assembly: GCF_002931195.1. Taxonomy (NCBI): domain Bacteria; kingdom Bacillati; phylum Actinomycetota; class Actinomycetes; order Micrococcales; family Microbacteriaceae; genus Rathayibacter; species Rathayibacter sp. AY1C2. The sequence goes on from NZ_PSWG01000003.1 coordinate 50,317, forward strand.
AGGGCGGTCAGCGCGAGGACCGCGCCGAGGACCAGGCCGATGTGGGACGGAGTCACTTGACGCGGCTCTCGGTCTCGTCGTCCTTGTCGTCCGAGGGGATGAAGACGTCGGAGATGGTGACGTTCACCTCGGCGACCTCCATGCCGACGACCGAGGAGATGGCCTCGGAGACGGCGGAGCGGATGCTGTCGGCGAGCTTCTGCAGCGCGACGGGGTACTCGGCGACGACGGTGATGTCGGCGGCGACCTGCTTCTCGCCGACCTCGACGGAGATGCCCTGGCCGCGGTCCTGCGCGTTGATCGCGTTGCGGATGGCGCCGATGGCGCGGGCGGCGCCGTTGCCCAGGTCGTGCACGCCGGGGACCTCGCGGGCCGCGATGCCGGCGACCTTCTCGACGACGCCGTCGGCGATCGTGTTCTTGCCGGCCGAGGTGGCGGTGCCGTGCTTGGCCGAGGAGGCGTTGGCGAGGCTGGTGGGGGTGACGTTGGTCATGATCTTCTCCAGATGGTCAGAGGTCGTGGCCGGGGCCGCGGTGCTCACGATCCGTGGCACATGATGAAGACGTGGCCCGGGGCCCGGACGTCCCGGCGGCTCAGCCAAGGTGCAGGGAACGTCGAGCGGAGATGCGTTTCGCGGCCACCGGCGTCCACAGGCCTCGACGGCGCACTCGCTGAGCGGCCAGCGGAGTGCACAGCCGCGTCAGGCCGCGGTCGCCGTCCCCGCCGGGAGCCGGCGGTCGCGCCGACGGGTGAGGGCGCGGCGCCAGGCGGGGCTCCACCGCTCCTCGGCGACCGCGTTGACGCCCCACGACAGCAGGAGGACGACGACGAAGGCGACGAGTCCGGCTCCGTCGCGGCCGATCAGCGGCCACAGCGCGCTGACGATCGCGCTGCCCACGACCAGATGGAGGATGTAGAGCGAGTAGCTGATCCGCCCGAGCCAGAGCAGCGGCGCCCATCTCAGCACGGCGGTCCGGCGCCGCATCGCGACGACCGTGACGGCCGCGCAGACGCCGAGGACGACCGCTCCGTCCGGCCCGCCGTGGAGGAGCTGGGCGTTCAGGGCCGCGATCAGAGCCGCCGGCACGGCGAGGAGCTCGAAGCGCCCCTGCCGTCGCGAGAGGAACAGCAGCATCCCGACGCAGAAGAGCGGTCCGTACTCGGCCAGCGTCAGGTTCGCCAGGACCCGGACGGCGACCGGCGCCGAGACGACGTCGACGCCTCCCGAGGCGAGGTGAGCGGCGACGGAGGCGGTCACGGCGACGCCGAGCCAGACGACCACCAGCACGCAGACCAGCCGATCCGTGAACCGGCACTTCGTGAGGACGAGCACGAGCAGCACCAGCAGGTAGAACTGCATCTCGACGGCCAGCGTCCAGAACGCGCCGTTCACGTTGGGCACCAGCAGCAGCCGCTGCACCATCGTGAAGTTGAGCAGCAGCTCCAGCGGCGTGAGGTCGGTGCCGGGGACGCGGGCGAGAGCGCCGACGACGATCGAGACGACCACCGCGATCCAATAGGCCGGGTAGAGGCGGCTGACGCGGGAGATCGCGAAGTCCGACGGCCGCCGCGCGCGGTCCGCGGACATCAGGATCACGAAGCCGCTGATGACGAAGAAGAGCTGGACGCCGAACTCGCCGAACGGGAGCGCGAAGGATCCCGGCGGTGCATCCGGATGATCGAGCGAGAACGCGGTGGTGAAGTGGTAGACGACCACGCCGAGGGCGGCGAGGCCGCGCAGACCGTCGAGCTCGACGAAGCGTGACGCCACGGCTCCCCCGCTCCGGAGCCCCCGCCCCTCGCTCGAGTGTTCCAGAGCGCTCCGGTCGCCCGCGCGTCGGCCGTCCGTCGTTCCGCGCCGCGCCCGGCACCCGCCTCGACCCGCATCCCGGCGGCGGAGGCGCGGGGAGGGCGGCGCTCAGCTCTCGGGACGGATGCGAAGCGCGCGGGCGAGGGCATGCCGACCTGACCGAGCGGTTCGTCGCGGATGCGATCGCGTCGGCCTCGCGCATGACCGAGCGCGGACTCCTCCCCGCGGAGGAGCAGCGCGTCAGGCCGAGTGCAGGTGGCGGTCGAGCGTCATCCAGTTCTCGCGGCTGAGGCGGGCGGCGCCGTCCGTGTCGCCCGCGCGGAGGGACTCCACGATCGCGCGGTGCTGCTCCACGGATCCACCGGCCGCGAGGGAGGCGAAGCGCTGGCGCTCGGCACGGCGGATGAGCGGAGTGGCCTGCTCGAGCACGTCCTCGATCATCCCGTTGCCGCTGAGCCCGGTGAGCACCGCGTGGAACGCGTCGTCGGAGCGCAGCGCCAGCTCGACGTCGCCCTCCGCCAGCGCCCGCGCGAAGTCGTCGTTCGCCGACTCCATCGCGGCGAGCGCCTCCGGAGTGACGGCCGGGCCGGCGAGGCGCGTGGCGAGCTCGTGCATGGCGGCGGCGATCTGCTGGGCGTCGCTGATGCTCTCGGCCGTGGCGGGGGTCACGATCGTCGCCCGGCCGGGCTTGGCCGAGACGAGGCCGACGCGGGCCAGCCGGAGCAGCGCCTCCCGGATCGGCGTCCGGCTGACCCCGAGCCAGGCCTCGAGCTCCTGGTCGCGGAGGCGCCCCCCAGTAGGCGCGCGAACCTGATGCCCCCACCGGCGCCGGAGAAGCCTCGCGCTCCTCGATGAGCGAGAGGACATAAGCTCGCACACGTGGCAGCCGGCGCAGTGATGTACAACTTCGCGATACAGCTGGCTGATGTGGACCGCGGCGTCTACGAGGACATCACGTTGCGGGCCGCTCGGCACCCCTCCGAGACCGACGCGTACATGATGACGCGCGTGCTCGCGTACTGCCTCGAATACGTGGAGGGGATCACCTTCAGCGAGGGGATCTCGTCGACAGCGACCGAGCCGGCGGTGCTGGTCCGCGATCTCACCGGCAGGCTGACCACGTGGATCGAGGTGGGCGCGCCGGACGCCGAGCGACTGCACTTCGGGAGCAAGCTGGCCGACCGCACGACGGTCTACACGCATCGCAACCCGGAGAAGGTGATCGCGGCGTGGTCCGGCAAGCGCGTCCACCGGCTCGAGCAGATCACCGTGCAGAGCTTCGACCAGGGGTTCCTGGATGCCGCGGTCGCGGTACTCGAGCGCCGCAACACGCTGACCGTGTCGGTCGTCGAGGGGCAGCTGTATCTCGAGTTCAACGGCGTGACGTCGAGCAGCGACATCCACGTGCATCAGCCGGGCTGAGCCGGCGCCGAGTGTCACGAGGTCCGTGTCCGGAAGACCGGTCGGAGGACACGATGAAGCATCCTCCGAGACGGCCCCTCGGGACGCACCCGGAGACGACGAGTTCCCGGCACCGTCCTGAGACGGTCCGGGCCCTCGGGCTCGCCGGGGCTGCGCGTCAGCGGCGCAGCGTGTGGCTCGGCTTCTCGTCGAAGCGCATCTGGTACGCGCTCGCGAAGCGGCCGAGGTTGCCGAAGCCCCACTCGCGGGCGACCGCGGCGACAGTGGTCGAGCAGGGGTCGCCGGCGACCAGGTCGGAGTGGGCGCGGTCCAGGCGCACGTCGCGCAGGTAGACCGACGGCGACACCCCGAGGTGCCGCTTCGTCGCCTGCTGCAGTGTGCGGGTGTGCAGACCGGCCGCGCGGGCGGCGTCGGCCGGGGTGATCGGCTCGTGGGCGTGGTGCTGGAGGAAGTCGAGCGCCACCCGGGTGCGGGAGGCGGACGGGCGCCGCAGCACGGCCGGCACGTCCCACGCGCGCCACGGGAACAGCAGGAGCAGCACCCGGGCGAGGTCGAGCTCGGCGGTGAAGCGCACGAGCGGAGTGATCGCGGCCGTCGCGAGCGCGGCGCTCGCCTCCGTCACCGCGGCGCGCCAGCGGGCGAGGACGCCGGGGTCGGCGTCCGCCCCGTAGTCGAAGGAGACGGGCTGGCGGGGGCCGGCGTGCGTCTCGGTCGCGACGTCCTCGAGGAACCCGGGGGCGAAGTGGATGAGGTTCTGCCGGTGCGGCTCGAACTCGAGCCCGAACTGGCGCTCCGCGGGGAACAGGAACGGGGCTGAGAGCGCGCCGGTCCGGGTGAACGGCGGGAGGTTCAGGCGTCCGCCTCCGGCGCGGAACCAGCCGACGACGTACTCCTTCAGGTGGGGGACCTGGCCGGTGAGGGCGCCGGAGCAGTCGGAGGTGCGCAGGGTCACCCGGTCGCTGCCGCGGACGGCGTAGCGGTAGGAGAAGCCGCGCTGCAACGGAGCGACGCGGAACTCGCCTCCGCCGTACGCCTCGGAGTAGACGGCGGACGCGGCGGACGGATCGTCGCCGGAGGCTTCGTAGCGCCGGTCGGCCCGCTCGTCGCCCGCGAAGGGGCTGCCGAGGGTGAAGGTCGACTCGCTCATGACGTCCGCCCGGGGCGGCGGCGGAGGGAGCAGTGCATGGGGGACTTCTTCCGGGTTCGGGGTCCGTGCGCTCGGGGGGACGCACGAGGGGTACGGAATCAAGACGTGTCGAGGAGCCGGAATGTCACGAATCCCGTCTCGAGGCGTCCCCCATCGGCGGCACTCGCAATCCGGCCAGCGGATTCGGCGGCCCGTTGTCAAGGCTGGTAGTCATGCCGGACGGCGCCCCACACTGAGGGCATCGGCGCGCGGGACACCGCGCGCGGGACCGCGGAGGAGGCGCTCATCGACGACGACCCCCTCCTGAACGCGTCCGACGCGACCCTCGCCGCGCGCGCCGTCGACGGCGACGTGCAGGCGTTCGAGCAGCTCGCCCGCCGCCACGGCGCCCTCATGCGCGTCTACGCCGCGAAGCTCCTCGGCTCCGAGGCGGAGTCCGAGGACGTGGTGCAGGAGGCGTTCCTCACCGGCTGGCGGCGCCTTGCCGATCTCGACAGCCCGGCGCACATCCGCAACTGGCTGAGGCGCATCGTCACCCACAAGGCGATCGACCGGATCCGCGTCCGCCGCCGCCACGACGACATCGACGACTGGGACCCGCCCGCGCCGCCCGAGCACTCCCCCGAGCGCATCGTGGAGGCGCGACTCCAGCTGGACGCGGTCTGGGAAGCGCTGGACCGATTGCCTGCTGATCAGCGACGCTGTTGGCTACTCCGCGAGACCGCCGGCTACAGCTACCAGGAGATCGCCGACGCTCTCGAACTCCCCGTCTCGACGGTCCGCGGCCTCCTCGCCCGGGCCCGTCGATTCCTGCTCCACGAATTGGAGGCATGGCGATGACCGACGACGCCGCCGTGCCCGAGGACGACCTCGACGGCCACACGCTCGAGGAGCTGGGCGAGTACCTCGACCGCGGCCGCGAGCCGCGCGACCCCTCGATCGAGAACTCCGCCGCGTGCCGGCTCGCTCTCGCGAACCTCACCCGCCTCACCGAGCTCTCGGCGCGGGCGCTGCGGCAGGAGGCCGACCGCGAGCCCGACCGCGACGAGGTCTGGATCGCCGGCCTGCTCGACGCGATCCGCTCCGAGGTGCGCTCCGGCCGCGACATCCCCGTCCGCCACCCCGACCCGACCCTCCGCCTGGCGCTCACCGAGGCGGCCGTGCGCGGGATGATCCGCCGCGCCGGCGACACGATGGGCGGCGTCATCATGGGCCGCTGCACCCTCGACGGCGACGTCTCGGCTCCCGGCGCCGTGGTTCGAATCGACGTGACCTGCGCCCTCGAGTTCGGCCTGCCGGTCGCCGTGGCCGCCGACCGCCTGCGCGAGCGCATCCGCTACGCCCTCGAGCGCCACACCGAGCTGACCGTCGGCGCGATCGACGTGACCGTCGACGACGTGTACCCCCACCGGGAGGAGCGGGAATGACCGACGACACCGAGCTCTCGCAGCGGCTGACCGCCGAGATCCGCGACATCGAGGGCGTCGCGGGGGTCTACCCCGCCCAGCCGATCGTCGAGGCCGCGGCCGACGCGCTCGCCGTGAAGCTGGACCTGCGGCAGCCCGACGTGCTGGTCGACATCGACCGGTCGGAGGGGTTCACCACGGTGAGCGCGCACATCGCCGCGTCCGCCGCACTGCCGGCCCCCGAGACGCTCCGCCTGGTGGGCGAGCGGATGCACGCGCTGCTCGCCACCGACCCGTCGGTCTCGGGGCCGCTCGCCGTGAACGTGAAGGTGCGCCTCATCGAGGACTCGGGGCGCGCCGAGCGCTGAGCGGGGCCGCCGCCGCCCCCTCCCGCGAGAGGCCACCCGAGTACCTCGCGCGGCGTGCCGCGTACCGAGGTGGCGTCTCGCGGAAGGGATCAGGGGCAGCCCGTCCGGGTCAGCAGGAGACGAGGCGGTCGAAGCGGGACGCGACTCCCGAGCTGTCGCTGAACTTGCGGTTGATGACGCTCATCCTGTTGCAGCCGCTGTCCGGGCCGTTCTTCCAGATGACCTTGACGTTGCTCGCCTGGTCGCAGTGCCACCACACCGTGACCTGCGCGCGACCCAGGGAGTCGCGCTGCGAGCGGACCTCGTAGCAGTTGCCCGGGCCGCCGTTCTGGTAGACGAGCTGCCCGGCGGAGGCGGGGGTAGCGACGGCGACGGCCCCTCCGAGGGCGAGGGCGATCGCGGCGAGCGTGGCCGTGAGACGACGGTGCATGGTGTTCTCCTTCGAACGGGCGATCGGAGGCGACGGCGGCCGCCCCTCTGCCAGCACCCTGGACCCGGCCCGGCCGAGCCCGGTCGTGAGCTTTCATGCCGGAGATCACCCCGCCTGGAGGGTGGGGGGAGAGCGAGCACTCCTCACTAGCGTCGAGGCGCGTGCAGCTGCGCGCCCCTTCGACGCAGAGGACTCGCCATGCCTTCACGACTCCTCGACCGGCCGCGACTCGCCCTCGCCCTCGCGGCCCTGTGCCTCGGAGTGCTGGCGGCGACACCCCCGCAGGCGGTCGCCGCCCTCGCACCGGCGTCCACGACTCCGACCGCCTCGTCCGCCGGCCAGGCCGTCACGGCGGCACCCGCCGACGCCCCGGGCTGGACCACGCTCCTGCGCGACGACTTCACCGGGCCGGCGGGCGCGCCGGTCGGGAGCCAGTGGGAGCACGAGGTCGGCACCTGGGGCACCGGGGCGGTCGACCGGACGACCGCGTCGACGGCCAACGTCTTCCTCACGGGCGGCGGCGCTCTGGGAATCCGCGCCCTCCGCGACTCCGCCGGAGCCTGGACCTCCGGGCGGATCGTCACCGCCGACAAGTCGTTCTCGGCGCCGGCGGGCGGCCGACTGCTGATGACCGCCTCGATCCAGCTGCCGGACGTCGCGCAGGCCACCGGCTACTGGCCCGCCTTCTGGGCTCTCGGGCGGGACGCGAACGCCGTCATCGACTGGCCCGCGACCGGCGAGTTCGACATGCTCGAGGCCGTCAACGGCACCGCCCAGGTGATCCAGACGCTGCACTGCGGAGTACCGGACGGCGGCCCCTGCGACGAGCCCGCCGGCCGGACGAGCGGGATGCTGGACTGCGCGTCCTGCGTGACCGGGTTCCACCGCTACTCCGCCCTGCTCGACCGGACCGTGCCCGGCGACGAGCGCGTGGAGTTCCTCGTCGACGGCGTCACCCGGCACGTGGTGCGGGAGTCGGAGGTGGGGACGGCCGCGTGGCAGGCCGCGGTCCCGAACGACGTGCTGCTGATCCTGAACCTCGCCATCGGGGGCGGGCTGCCGAACGGCGTGTGCGGGTGCGACAGTGCAGCCGCTCCGAAGAGCTCCGGCGGGACGATGCTCGTCGACCACGTCGCGGTCTACCGGTCCGACGCGGCGCCGGCTCCGGTCGTCGTCGGGACCGCCGCGGTGGGCGCGACCCTGTCCTCCTCCGCCGGCCGGACGGGACCGCTCGTGCATCGCTGGGCGGCGGGAGGCGTCGACATCGCGGGAGTGACGGGTCCGGATCTCGTGGTCCCCTCCTCCGCGGTCGGCAAGCGGGTGACCGTGACGGTGAGCGCCGCCGACGGCTCCGGCCCGACGACCTCGCAGCCGACCGCACCGGTCGCCGCCGGCACCCTCGGCGCCGCGACGCCGACCGTCACGGGCACGGCCCGGGTCGGAGCGGTGCTCACGGCAGCCCCGGGTCCGTGGACGCCGACTCCCGTCAACCTCACCTACCGGTGGAAGGCGGACGGCGCGGCCATCGCGGGAGCGACGTCGCCGCGGTTCACGCTCACGAAGGCTCAGGCGGGGAAGCGGATCACGCTGACCGTCACCGGGACGAAGACCGGCTACTCCACCGCGAGCCGGACCTCCGCGGCGACGGCGGTCGTGGGACGGTGACGGGCGCGGGCTGTCCCCCGCCCGCCACCGTGTCTCAGACCTCGCGCTTGCGGCGAGGAGCGATGCGCAGGACGGCGGTCCCCGCAGCGATGAGGGCGAAGGCCGCGAGTGCCAGCCAGACCGAGTCGAACCCGGTCATGGCGAGCGTTCCGGCACCGACTCCGGCTCCGGCGGCTGTTCCGATGTGGTTGTACATGTCTCTCTCTCTGTTTCACCAGTCGCGCCGACGGCGTGTCAGCGCATCCAGGTAGGCCTTGGTGTGGACGACCTGCAGGAACAGGTCGACGACGAGCTCGTACATCGACGCGGCGGCGAGCATGTACCGCCAGCCGCGGTCGCGGACCGTCACGATCCGCTCGACGACGAAGATCGCGGTGACGGCCAGCCAGAACGGCTGGAGGCTCAGCTCGCCCCAGCCGACCGCGTAGACGATCGTGGCCAGGTAGACGTACGTGATGATGCAGCCGAGCATCGTGAGCAGCTGGCGCCCCCAGTAGGGAGCCGTGACCCGCGTGAAGCCGTACTGCACGCAGTTCTCGACCGCTCCGCGCTTCCAGCGCAGGCGCTGACGCCAGAGGTCTCCCCAGGTCGGCATGACCTCGGTGACGAGGGTGCAGCCGGCGGGGCTCAGCACGTCGTAGCCGAGGTGGCGGATCGCGAACGTGAGCTCGTTGTCCTCGGTGAGGACGGTGGTGTCGTAGATGCCGCCGATTCCGTCTCCGGAGGGGAGGGAGCCGGCCAGGCGGGCCGCGCTGATGCGGCGCATCACGGCGACCTGGAGCACGGCCGCGGTGCCCGTGACGACGAGGCACTTCCCGTTCAGCCGGCGCACGTCGCGGGCGTAGCGCGCGTACTCGTTGCGCTGGAGGTGGCCGACGAAGCCGCCGCCCTCGCCGCCGCGGAACACTCCTCCGACCGCGCCGATGCCGCCGTGCAGCCTGCCGCGGGCGATCTCGAGGAACCCGGGGTCGAGCGCGGAGTCGGCGTCCTGCACGAGCACCAGGTCGTCGTCCTGCAGCCCCGGGAGGACCTCGGCGAGGAACTGGTTGAGGCCGCCCGCCTTCTTATGGCTGTTCCCGACGGTGACGAACACCTCGGCGCCGTGCGCGAGAGCGATCTCGACCGTGGCGTCGGTGCAGTTGTCGGCGATGACGACGATCCGGTCCGGCGGCCAGGTCTGCCGGCGCAGGCCCTCGATCGCCGCGGCGATCCCGGCCTCCTCGTTGTGGGCGGGGAGGGCGGCGACCAGGTCGCCGATGCGCGACGAGGCGCGGCGGCCGCTGCGGGGGCGCGTGCCGCGGATCGGAGTGGATGCCGGAGGGAGCCGGTCGGCGTCGACGGCGGGGAGCCCGGTGCGCTCGAGGACCGCAGTGGGGGCCGGCGGACGCTCGAGCAGCGCGGTCGGGGCGGCCGAGCGCTCCAGGAGCGCGGTCGGGGCGGACGGACGCTCCGGGACGGCGGTCGCGGCGGCCGGATACTCCAGGACAGCGGCCGTCGCGGCCGGAAGCGCGGTCGGCGCAGCCCGACGCTCCAGGACAGCGGCTGGCACGACCGGTCGCTCGACCACCGCGGACGGGGCGGCCGAACGCTCCAGCACCGCGGTCGGGGCGGCGGGAACCGTCACCGCTCCGGCAGGCGTCGCGGACGCGAGGCGGCGCGGTGCGGAGACCCGTTCGCGCCCGGAGCGGGCGGCACGGCGTCCCGAGAGCGGGCGCGAGGCCGTCTCGTCGTGCGCCTCCCAGGTCGCCCGGCGACGGGGAGCCGTCGGCTCGTCCGCGCCGTGGCCGGGCTGTGTCGTCATGACTGTTCCTCTCCGCGGCCGGGGGCCGATGTGCGCCCGCGCGGAACGGAGGTCGTCGCCGGGGTGGGCGCGACCCGAGTGAGGAACGGCGTCCGACGGGGGGATCGGAGCAGGGCCTGACAGAGGACAGCATCGGGGGGTGCTGCGATCAACCTAGGGGCACGGAGATGATGGAAGCAAGTGAATTTTGTCACCCTAAAGGGGCCATGCAAGGTCCTTGCGGCTCCGTCGTCTTCGTCGTAGCAGGTCAGTCGGCTCGCTGAGCCTCCTCCACACCCGGCGCACCCCTGTCCGCTCGGCCCCGCGGCGGGCCGTTCGGGGGTCGGCGGCGCTCTTGTGCGCCGAGCCGCCGGGGTCCACCATCGAGCGACGGCCCCCGCCCGGGGCGGCCGCACCCGACGGGTCAGGGGCGCCATGCGGTCGCGAGGTCTGCTCTTCTGCCTGATCCCGCCGATCCTCTGGGGCGGCATGCTCCCGGTCGCGGACAGCATCGCGGCGACGGTCGACTCCTTCTTCATGACCCTCATCCGCTACACCGCCGCCGCGGTCGTTTTGGCCGCGCTGCTCGCCCGGGCGGAGGGGCTCCGCGCCTTCCGGCTCGACGGCCGCGGGTGGCGGCTGGCGCTGCTCGGCGCCTCCGGATTCGCCGGCTTCGGCCTGCTCGCCTTCACGGCTCTGCGGTTCACCTCGGCCCCGAACGTCAGCCTGATGATGGGGATGATGCCCGCGATCGGCGCAGTGCTCGCGAGCATCGGCGCGCGTCGCCTGCCGCCGGCCGCCACCGTCGGCTGCATCCTGCTCGCGCTCGCCGGAGTCGCGCTCGTCGTCACCCGCGGCGACGTCGCCCTCCTCCTCGACGGCGAGCTGGGGTTCGGCGAGCTGCTCGCCCTTCTCGGAGCGATCTGCTGGGTCGTCTACACGCGCGGAGCCGCGGCCTTCCCCGGCTGGTCGGCGCTGCGGTACTCGACGCTCACCACCGCGCTCGGCTGCCCCTCGATCGCCGTCGCGGTCGCCGTGGCGACGGCCACCGGCTCCGCGCACCCGCCGACCGGGGCCGAGGTGCTCGCGGCATGGCCGCAGCTGGCCTACCTGATCCTCCTGGCCGGCGTCGTCGCCGTGCTGCTGTGGAACGCCGGCATCAAGCTGCTCGGCGCCCTCAACGGCACGCTCTTCCAGAACCTCGTCCCGGTCACGACCTTCGCGATCAGCATGGCGGGCGGCTACCGGCCGGGGCCCGTCGCCCTGCTCGGCGCGGCCATCGTCGTGACGGCGCTGCTGCTCAACAACTGGGCGACGCGGCGCGCGGCCGCGGTCGCCGCGCGTCCCGCGGCGGTGCCGGCTCCGGTGCGCTGAGCGCACCGCGGGAGCCTCCCGCTCGGGGCGGTCACTGGTCGGAGTTGCCGGCCCAGCGGACGGAGCCCTGCGCCTCCTCCTTGCTGATCGGGGACACGGTGCCGCAGTGCGAGCACTCGAGCAGGTAGCGGGTCGAGACGGTCAGGACGGGGACGAAGAAGAGCGAGAGGCGCGTCCGGCGGCGGAGGATCCGCTGCTCGTCGCGCTGCCCGCAGACGCGGCAGACGAAGACGAGCGTCCGGAGGAGGTCCTCGACGGCTCGGGTCCCGAAGATGAGGAGCATGCGTCCGAGCGTAGGGAGCAGGGCGCACTCGGCGGAGGGGGTTGCCGGGGCGCCGTCGCCGCGTAGCGCCGGGCGCAGACGACCACGGCGAGCGCCGTCTCGAGCAGGTCGCCTCCGTAGAACAGCAGGAGCGCCGCCTGGCGTCCCGTCTCGTCCGGCGCCTCCGCGTAGAGCACGGTCGCGAGCAGCGCGTGCGGCGATGCCCGCTCCGAGCACGCCCAGGCGCAGGCCGAACGGGGCGCGGTGCGGGTTCGGATCGACTCCGGCGAGAGCCGCCGTCAGCAGGCAGCCGCTGAGCAGGAAGTGCACGCCGAGTGCGAGGTGCAGCAGCGGATCCGCGTGCGCGGCGGCGAGCAGCCCGGTCGCGTGCACGAGCCAGAGGGAACCCGTCGAGAGCAGGAGCGCCGTCACGGGGTGGGCGAGGAGACGGGCCGGGCGGCTCCGGAGCAGCCGCGAGAGCCGCCGGGCAGCCGTGACGTCGAGCGCGCGCAGGGCCAGGGTGACGGGGGCCGAGAGCACCAGGAGGAGCGGCGCGAGCATCCCGAGGACCAGATGCGTCAGCATCGCCCCGCGCGGATCCGCGTGCGACCACTCCGCGAGCGGACCCGCGAAGCAGAGCGCCGCGGTCGCGAGCCCGCCGAGGAGCAGGGCGGTGCGGTGGAGCGGCCACGGCCGTCCGCGCCGCCGCCCGAGTGCCGCGGCGCCCCCTCCGAGCGCCGCCGCCGCGGCCAGCGGGACCAGGAGCAGCAGGCCCGGGTCGAGCAGGGAGTGGTCGGCGTGCGGGGTCACGCCGTCGCGCGCCGTCGCCGAGGCAGGAGGAGGAGCCCCGCCGCGAGCAGCACCGCTCCCGAGGCGATCCAGGCGGAGTCGTAGAGCAGCAGGTCGACGTCGTAGCGCACCTGGTGCACGCGGAGCAGCTTGTGGTCGACGACTCCGTCCCACAGCTGGAACAGTCCCGCCCCCGTGAGCCCCGCGGCCCACGCCGTGCGCGGACGCAGAGCGGATCGGCGCCGGGCGTCGGCGAGCAGGAAGCCGCCGCCGACGAGCGCGAGGAGCTCGGCCGCGTGCAGCAGCCCGTCCGAGAGCAGGCCGATCGCCGGGGTGGACCGGTCGTAGAAGTGGTGCCAGGCGAGGATCTGGTGGAAGACGATCTCGTCGACGGCCGCCATGAGGCCGACTCCGATCAGGAAGGCGCCCTGGAACGCCCTGTCGCCGCGGAGTCCCCGACGCCGCATCCGGTCCCCTCCCGATCGAGTGCCGGGGCCCCGGGATCCCGAGACCCCCGCGCCTCCTCCCGAGGCCCCGCCACCAGGGAAGCGGACGCCCGGATCGCGGCCTAGAGGGTTGACTCCTCGCGCCCGCGCCGGTCGTGCTGCCCCTCCGCTACGGGCTGGGCCGACGAGGCGCAACCCCGCGCGAGGGGCGCTCCCGTTCGGGAGAGTGGAGGCATGCAGCAGCTGACCTACGCCTCCAAGAGCTTCGTGACGACCGACGCCGTGACCGAGGCCCTCCTCGACCTGGTGACCGCGATCGACCGCCAGGAGCACTCCGAAGCGGTCACGGTCCCGGCGTTCACCGAGGACGGCGAGCTCATCGAGGCGAAGATGACGCTCGACGCGAGCAGCGAGCTCGTCGCCGTCCCCGTCGAGGTCTCAATCAAGGACGAGGAGTCGACCACCGGCGCCGTCGAGGCCGCCGTCGAGGACATCCGCTCCCGCATCAAGAGCAACCGCGCCACGATCGCGCGCCCCGTGATCGACGAGGACCCGGAGCCCTACAACTACGAGGAGTTCTGAGCCGCGCCTGCGGGCCTCCGCGCCTCCGCACTGAGGTGCCCGGATGTGCTCGCGACACGCCGGAACTGCCAGCCGATCCGGGCACCTCAGCGGCGGTCCCTCAGAGCGCGGACGCAGCCCAGCGCGGGTCGAGGGCGTAGTCCGCGAGGCGCTTCTCGAGCGCGGCGCGCACCTGACCGGGAGCGTCGTCGCCCACGAGCAGACGGAACCGGGCGTCGCTCCGATCAGCGACGTGCGCCAGGATCTCCGCCGCCACCTCGGCCGGAGGCGTGCCTCCCTGCGGACCGTCGGTCGGCCAGGGGACCTCGGCCGCTCCGAAGAGCTCCCGCCGCAGGTCGTCGTACTCCGGCATCGGGGCCGCGAACCGCATGCTGCCGCCGGCCCAGTCGGTGGCGATCTCCCCGGGCTGCACGAGCGTCACGCGGACGCCGAAGGGGGCGACCTCTGCGGCCATCGCCTCCGTCCAGCCCTCGAGGCCCCACTTCGCCGCGTTGTAGACCCCTAGCGTCGGCATCGTCCCCACCGCGCCGACGGTCGAGATCTGCACGATGTGCCCGGACCCCTGCCGCCGCATCACAGGCAGCGCGGCCCGGCAGAGCCAGAGCGGACCGAGCAGGTCGACGTCCAGCAGCTCCCTCACCTCGTCCTCGCCCACCTCCTCCGCCGTGCCGATGAGCCCATAGCCCGCGTTGTCGACGAGGACGTCGAGACGCCCCTCGATCGCCGTGGCAGCGTCGACGGCGCCGGCGGCTGCGGAGGAGTCCGCGACGTCGAGCCGGTGGACCTGCAGCCGCTCGTGCTCGGGCAGGGAGTGCGCGCCCCGGACTGCGGCCAGGACGCAGTGGCCCTCGGCGAGCGCCGCGAGGACGAGCGCACGCCCCAGCCCGCGGGAGGCTCCGGTGATCAGCCAGGTCTGTCGAGTGGTCATGCCTGCACGCTACTCCGAACAAGACGCTCCGTCTCGTTTCGCAGTAGGATCGGAGAATGGCCACCAGCAGGACACGGCAGCGCGTGCACGCCGCCGTGCTCGACCTCGTCGGGACCGAGGGGCTTCCGCGCCTGACGATGGAGGGCGTCGCCGCCCGCGCCGGAGTCGGGAAGCAGACCCTCTACCGCAGCTGGCCCTCCACCGGTGCGATCCTCTTCGACGCGCTCCTCGCGCGGAGCCTGACTCCTGACGGGGCCGTCGCCGTCCCGGACTCCGGAGATCTGCGCGCCGACCTGCTCCTCCTGGTCACCGGCACTGCCGCCGAGCTGAGCGACCCAGTGGCCGAGCCGCTCCTGCGCGCGGTGACCGCTGCGATCCAGACCGACACCGAGCTCGCCGCGCAGTACCGCACCCTGCTGCTCGAGCCCCAGCTGAGCGCGATCGCCGCGCGTCTCGCGAGTGGAGGAGCGGCCGACCCCTCCGGCGCGGCGGAGCTCCTGCTCGGCCCGATCCTCCACCGATGGCTCCTGCGGAGCGGCCCCTTCACCGGCACGTGGGTCGAGCGGCACGTCGACCGGGTCCTGCGAGCGCTCCGCGCCTGACGCGTCCCCACCGACCGGCCGGCCTGCCGGGGCCGCATTCCAGCTGCGCCTCTTGACCGGCGGCGCAGCAGGGAGTCGGATGAGGGCGTGCGCGCGCTGGTCCCCGTCTCCGATCCGTGGTCCGTCGACGGGAGCGGGCGGACGGACGACGGGCCCGTCGACGACCTCTCGGTCCGCGCCGAGCGGGACGGCGGCTCGTACTCGGTCCGCACGCTGCGGCTGACCGGTGTCCGCCTCGGGCCGCGCGGCTCGGTGCACGGAGTGGTCACCGACCCGGTCGCGACGGCCGCGCTCGCGATCGGCTCGCTCCTCCTCTCGGTGATCCCCGCCGGCCTGCCCGGGGACCGGACGCGAGCGGCGATGGTGGCAGCGGAGGCGCGGGCCCAGCAGCTGGCCGCCGACCGGCCCGCGTGGGACCTGAGCGCCCTCCCCCTCGACGGGATCGACTACGCGCTCTTCACCCGGACCCTGCCCGAGGGCGCCGTCGCACACGCCGACCTCGGCTGGGCCGTCGTCGCGCTGTGGAGCACAGGCCCGCTCCCCCGGGGGCCCTTCCACCTGCTCGAGATCCCCGACGAGCCCGTCCCGCGCTGAGTCGCCCGGATCGGCTCGCGACACACCGCAGCGGGGAGCCGATCCGGGCGACTCAGCGAACGGGTCAGCGCACTCAGCGCGGGGTCACGCGCCCGCGACCGTGGAGCCGCGCACCAGCAGCTCGGTCGGCAGCAGCGTCACGCGCTGCACCTCCTCGCCGGCCAGGAGTCGCACCAGCACGTCCGCCATCGCCTCGCCGAGGCCCGTGGAGGGCTGGCGCACCGTGGTGAGGCGCGGCTCGCTCGCCTCGGCGAAGTAGTCGCCGTCGAATCCCGCGAGCGCGATGTCGCCCGGCACCGTGAGGCCGCGCTCGCGCAGCGCCGTCAGGGAGCCCGACGCCATCTGGTCGTTGGAGGCGAAGACCGCGTCGATAGGCCGCCCGGAGTCGAGCAGGCGGCGCATCGCGGTCGCGCCGTCCTCGGGCGAGTAGTCGCCGTACTCGACGAGCGAGTCGTCGAGGCCCGCGGCGGTGACGGCCGAGCGCCAGCCGGACAGGCGGTCGATCGCTGCGGGCATGTCCTGGCGGCTCGCGATCATCGCGGGGGCCGTGCGGCCGAGGCCCAGGAGGTGCTCGGTGACCGTGCGCGCCGCTCCGGTGTTGTCGACGTCGACGAAGTAGCTGCCGCCCTCCTCCGTCAGCGGCCGCCCGCCGAAGACCACGGGGAGGGAGGCGCCGAGCTGCGCGTAGGAGTGGTCGCCGCTGTGGTGCGAGACGACGAGCGCGCCGTCGACGTTGCCGCCGAGCAGGTAGCGCCGCGTCTTCTCGGGCGCCGCCTCCGACGCGATCACGATGGTGAGCGTGTACTCGGTGCCGGCGAAGGCCATCGCGGCCCCCTGCACGACCGAGGCGAGGAACGGATCCGCGAACACCTTCGCCGCCGACTCCGGCACCACGAGCGCGACGGTCTGCGTGCGGCGGCTGGCGAGGGAGCGCGCGGCGCGGTTGGGCACGTAGCCGAGCTGCTCGATCGCGGCGAGCACGGCTGTCCGGGCGCCGTCCTTCACGCGCGGGGAGTCGTTGACGACCCGGCTGACCGTCGCGCGGGAGACTCCGGCCAGCGCGGCGACGGCTTCGAGGGTCGGGGCGGCCGAGGCGGTGTCGTGGGTCATGCGGGCCTTCCTCGCGGGTGCCTCCGAGGCTAGCCGAGCGCCGGAGGAGCGGGCTCGTGCGGGGCGTCCTCGGCGCGAAGGGGCGCGGATCGCGGCCATTCGGGGGTGATGCGGGGCGGCGGAGCGGGCCACCGGAGTGAGTCCGCGGCCTGCGAGGGCGCGGATAGCGGCCGTTCGGGGTGGCGCCGGGCGGTCGGGGCGCCGCCTCGGCGATCACCGGCGCGACCGGCGCACGGCGATCGGTCGCGCACTGGCGGAGGCAGGGAGCCTCGCGCCCGTCAGCGCCCGCGGCGGAAGCGCGCGAGGAGGCTCCGGAGCCGTTCGGCCTGCCGGTCGGTGAAGTCGTTCGACAGCCGGAACGCCTCGTTCGTCGGGTCCGCCCCGTTCGCGACGTCGCGGATGGCGCGCAGCGCCTGCTCCGACGGCGTCGGCCCGTCCCCCGGACGCGGCTCCGACGGCCCGCTCGAGGGGTCCTCGTCGCGCCGGTCCTTCGGCTCCATGTCGCCTCCTCCGCGCCAGCCTAGGCGGCGGGAGGTCGGGCCAGGAGGCCCGAACGGGGCGTGATCGGCGGGATCCTGCGCGGCAGTGGTCGGGATGCTCCGAGCACGACGACCGGCCGAGCCACGAACCCGCCGGCCGCTCAGTCCACGGCCCGATCCCTCCCCGCAGCCCCCGACCCCCGGACCCGGGGCGCCACGGCCCCGGGCCCGAGGCCCCCGTCCCGCGGTCCGATGTCCCCCGACCCGGTCCCGCGGGAGTCTTCGGGCGTCAGCCCTTCACCGCTCCGCTCATGATGCCCGCGATGAGCTGGCGTCCGGCGAGCAGGAACAGCACCAGCAGCGGGATCACCGAGAGCACGGCGCCGGCCAGCACGATCGAGTAGTCGACGTAGTAGCCCGACTGCAGCTGCGCGAGCGCGGTCTGCAGGGTCGGGTTCGTGGGGCTGAGGACGATCAGCGGCCAGAGGAAGTCGGTCCACGCCATCATGAACGTGAAGAGCCCGAGGATCGCCATCGCCGGTCGCGCCGCCGGGACGGCGACGGTGAGGAACGTCCGGAACTGGTTCGCTCCGTCCACGCGCGCCGCCTCGATCAGCTCGTCCGGGATCACGTCGACCAGGTACTGCCGCATGAAGAACACGCCGAACGCGGTGACCAGCGTCGGCACGATCACGGCGCCGAGCGAGCCGGTCCAGCCGAGCTGTCGCATCAGGATGAACAGCGGGATGATGCCGAGCTGCGTCGGGATCGCCATGGTCGCGACCACTCCGATCATCAGGCCGTCGCGCCCGCGGAACCGCAGCTTCGCGAAGGCGTAGCCGGCGAGCGTCGAGAACGACACGACCGAGAGCGTGATGATCCCCGAGACGATGACGCTGTTCAGCAGCGCCGTCCAGAACGGGATCGCCGTCAACACCTGCGAGGCGTTGGCGAGGAAGTTGCCGCCCGGGACGAGCGGCAGGGTCTCGCTGCGGGTCGCGTTCGAGCCGCTCGCCACGACGAACGACCACCACAGCGGATAGGTCGAGCCGAGGATGAAGGCGCTCAGCAGCCCGTACGTGAGGAAGCCGGGCCGGTCGACGCGGCCGGCGCGGGAGGCGCGGACGCGGCGCACCGGGAAGGCGGCGGAGGTGGCGGGGGCGGTCATCGCTCGCTCTCGTTCTGGCCGAGGCCGGTGGTGGTGAGCAGGGGGTCCGCGGCGGCGATCTCGTCGGCGTGCGCGGGGCGGGCGGAGCGCCGCTTCGAGCGCTGCGAGATCCGGTTCTCGACGGAGGCGATCCGCCGCGAGATCGCGAAGTTCAGCAGGCCGATCAGCACGATCAGGAGGAACAGCAGCCACGCGATCGCGGCCGCCTCGCCGAAGTTCTGGCGGAAGAACGCCATCTCCCAGAGGTAGAGGACGGTGGTCTGGAACTGCCGGTCCGAGCCGCCGATGCCGCCCGCGTTCGACACGTCGAACAGGCGCGGCTCCGCGAAGATCTGCAGGCCGCCGATGGTGGCGGTGATGATCACGAAGATCAGGGTCGGCCGGATGCTGGGGATCGTGATCGAGCGGAAGCGGCGGAACGCGTTCGCCCCGTCGATCGCGGCCGACTCGTGCAGCTCGCGCGGCACGGCCTGCATGGCGGCGAGGAGGATGAGGGCGTTGTAGCCGGTCCAGCGCCAGTTGACCATCGTCGCGATCGCGACGTGGCTGGCGAGGCGGTCGTTGGTCCACTCGATCGGGCTGATGCCCACCAGGCCGATCAGATTGTTGATCAGGCCCTCCTGGTCGCTGAAGACGCTCGAGAAGATCAGCGCGACCGCGACCGGCGAGACGATGTACGGCAGCAGGACGCTCATCCGCCAGAAGGTGCTGGCTCGCAGCGCCTGGTCGAGGGCGGCTGCGAGCAGCAGCGCGACGGCGAGCTGCGGGATCGTGGAGAGCAGGAAGATGCTCAGCGTGTTGACGATCGAGTTCCAGAAGAAGCGGTCGCCGAGCACGGCCGCGAAGTTCGCGAACCCGACGAAGTCGCCCTGGCCCTGCAGCAGCTGCCAGTCGTAGAGCGACACGACGAGCGTGTAGACCAGCGGGAACGCTCCGGTGAGCGCGAAGAGCAGGAAGAACGGCGAGATGTAGAGGTAGGGCGAGGCCTTCACGTCGAAGCGGCTCGCGCGCTGGCGGAAGGTCAGCGGGAGTCGGGGCGCCGGGCGCCGCTTCCCCGCGGGGGGCGTCGCCGTGGTCGGCGGGGTGAGTGTGCTCGTCATGGCGCTCTCTTCGAGGTCGAGTCGGAGTCGGAGGGGATGCGGCGGGGCCGGAGTCTCTCGTGCGGCGGGGCCGGCCGGGAGGAGTCGCGGGCAGCGGGGCCGGAGAGGCCTCGGCCGGCGGGCGGCAGCGTTTCTCCCGGCGGCGAGGTGGCCCGGGATGCGGGCGGCCCGGCCGCACGGGGACCGGGAGGTCCGGTGGCGGCCGGACCTCCCGTGATGGTGGGGCCTCGTCCCGGAGGGGTCAGCCCCCGGGCGTCGGCCCGACCGGATCAGTCGACGAGCTCGTCGAGGAGCTGGAGCGCCTCGTTCCAGCCCTCCTTGCCGTCGATCTCGCCGCGGTCGACCTTCTGCAGGACCGGTCCGAAGACGTTCTCCTGGATCAGCGAGTCGTCCGGGCCCTTGTACTGGGCGACGACGCCCTCGGCGCGCTGCGCGAGGATCGCGCCGGTCGGGGAGTCGTTCATGCCGGGGTCGGGAGCGGCCGCGGAGGCGAGCTCCTTCTGCGCGTCGAGGGTGCTCGGGAACGGTCCGGCCGCCTCGAACGCCTTCAGCTGCTGCTCCGGCTCGCTGAGCCACGACGCCAGCGCGGCGGCCTCGGCGGGGTGCTTCGACTGGGTCGGGACGGAGAGGAACGAGCCGCCCCAGTTGGCGGGGCCGCCGGGGAAGACGTCGGCGAAGTCCCAGCCGGTGGCCTCGGCGTTCCCGCCGCCGGCCTCGACGTTGCTCTTCAGCGTGCCGAACATCCAGCCCGGGCAGACGAAGGTGGCGAAGGTCTGGTCGGTGAACGACTTGCCCTTGTTCCAGTCCCACGCCTTCTGCGCGGCCGAGAGGCCGGAGGCGGTGGCGTCGGTCAGCTGGCCCCAGCGCTCCTCGAGCTCCGGGTTGCCCTCGACGTTCAGCTCGCCGTCGGAGGTGTAGTACCCCTCGGGCAGCTGGTTCACCATGGCGTTCCAGACGAATCCGGAGTGGTCGAACCAGGCCTTGCCGGTGGCGTCGTGGTACTTCTGACCGGCGGCGAAGTAGTCGTCCCAGGTCGCGTCCGGTCCGCCGAGCATCTCGGCGACGGCGGCGCGGTCGGTGGGCATGCCGGCGGCCTCAAAGGCTGCGGTGTTGTAGCAGAGGCCCTCGGGTCCGATGTCGGTGCCGTAGCCGATGACGCGTCCCTCGGGGTCGGTCGCCTGCTCGTACTTCCAGTCGACCCAGTCGGCCTTGCGGTCCTCGATGCCGTGGTCGCGCAGGTCGACGAACTGGTCCGAGACCTCCATGACGGAGCCGAGCCAGCCCTCCTCGATGGCGACGACGTCGGCGAGTCCGGAGCCGGCGGCGAGCTTGGTGAACGCGTCGGTCCGCGCGTTGCCGCCGGTGTCGATGTTGTTCGGGACGATGGTGATCCCCGGGTTGGCGTCCTCGTACTCGCCGTAGAGCTCGTCGAAGCCCATGGCGTTGAACGTGGTGACGGTCAGCTCGATCTCGCCGCCCTCGGAGGCGTCGGATCCCGACGAGCATCCGGTGACGATCAGGGCGAGGGCCGAGGCGCCGGCGATCGCCGCGGCGATCCTGGTGCGTCGTGAATAGGGCACGGTCACTCCTTCGTGATGGTGGTGGGGCACCCCTGCGAGCGCTCTCACGCGTGCTGTTCCGCGTATGTGAGAGCGCTCTCACGAGGTGTGCGGCGAGCTTACGCACGCCCCCGCGGAGAGGTCAAGCGTTTTCGAGAGAGCGCTCTCATCGAATTGATGGTCCGCGCCCAGCCGCGCGCCTCCCCGCCGCCCTCGCCCCCGCGAGAACGCAGAAGTCGCGGTACTCGACCGCGAGTACCGCGACTTCCGACTCACCGCCCCCTGCCGATCGAGTAGCGGCTACTCGACCAGCAGGGCCGCCCTCAGCCCACCAGCACCGCGAAGCCCTGCGCGGGCAGCTGCACGGAGACGGCTCCGGAGGGCGACGTCTCGCTCACGAGCGCGCCGTCCTGCGAGTAGACGCGCAGCGTGCCGGAGCCGCCCGAGACGCCGATCGCCGTGGTGCGCACGCCGTCGGTGGAGTTGCGGATCAGCTCGGTGCGGCCGCCCTCTCCTCCGACCACGAGGCGCGTCACCAGCGGGCGCACCAGCAGCGCATCGAGGCGCGTCTGACCGCTCAGCGGGCGGACCTCGACGCTCGACGAGCCGGCCGGCACGGTGCGGCGGAGCTTCTCCGGGAGCAGCGCGCCCGACGCCTCCGTCACCCCCTGCGACCCGACGGTCGAGCGGAGCAGGTCGAGCGGGCGCTTGCCGGACGTCCAGACGCTCAGCGGCGTGCGCTCCGTGCCGCGCTGCGGCTGGTCGATGACGGCCTCCACCACGCGGTCCTGCGTGGACGGGCCGATCGGGATCGAGACCGCGCGGCGCGGGTCGGTCAGCGAGAGGAACGAGCCGCTCCAACCGGCCTCCCCCGTCCAGGACGACTCGGGCGTGACGACGGTGCCACCGCGCGCGCTCTCCGCCTCCACGAGCGTCAGGCCGTCGCGCGAGCGCTCGGTGGCGACGGAGCGGGCGCGGTCGGCGACCTCCGGGTGCGCGTCGAGCGCCAGCATCGCCAGCAGGCCGTGGATGGTGCTCTCGGCGCCGCTGTTGCGGTTGACGGACCCGTCGGCCTGGACGCCGTCGAAGACGACTCCGGTGGCCGGGTCGTAGACCGGGCCGAGGCTGCGGTTCAGGCCGAAGAACCAGGCGCCCTGCACGGCCGCGAGGTCGGTGAAGGCGCTGGAGCCGGTGGCGTCGGCCAGGGCGAGCGAGTTCTGCAGGCGGGAGTCGGCTCCGTACGCGATCTGCACGCGGTCGGTCGGAGTGGGGTTCCAGCCGTTGTCGGGGCCGCCGGCGGTGAGCAGCTCCGGAGCGAAGCGGGCTCCGTCGACGATCGCGGGCTCGAGGAGCGAGGAGTCGTCGAGCGCCGCGGACGAGGCGGCGAGTCCGCCGGCCATCTGCGACGACCAGGAGTGCCAGAGCGTGCGCGACTTCGTCCACGGGAGGATCGCGCCGTACGGCCAGGCGGTGGTGTCCGCCTCCGTCGTCGTGGTGCGGGCGTAGGCGGCGACGCCCTCGGCGAGCTCGGCCGTGCTCGTGCGCACCGCGGAGTCGTCGGGAGCGGCCTCGAGGTAGGCGGACAGGCCGAGCAGCGCCTCCGAGGTGGCGTCGGCCCCGTCGACGATCAGCCAGGCCGGCACCTTCACGCCGTCGGCCTGCGCGTACTCCCCGTAGCGCGTGAGCACCTCGCGGTCGACCGCCGCGACGCCGAGGCGCAGCCGCTCCTGCAGGAAGGCGGCGAACTCCGGATCCGTGTCGCGGAACGCCGCGTAGCCCTCGCCGAGCGCCCAGAGGGTGCGGGCGAGCCAGTAGCTGTCCTCGGAGTCGCTCGGATCCGGCAGCTCGACCGGCTCGGCGCTCGCGTTCAGCTCCCCGTCGGTCTGCATCCAGAGCACCACGTTCCCGGCGTCGTCGCCCTTGGTGGTCTGGAAGTAGGCGAGAGCGCGGAGCGTCTCGAAAGCCTTCTCGCGGCTCTCGGTCGAGCCGGTCTGCTGCCAGTGGCGGAGGTAGACGACGGCGGCGCGCGAGATGTCGTCGGTGTTGAAAGCACCCTGCTCGTAGTCGCCGGTCGCCGGATCGAGGCGGCCGCCGCCCACGCGCTCGAAGGCGCCGCCGTCGCGGGCGTCGGCGTAGGTCCACGGCATCACCAGGGTCGGCTCCTCGTCGAGCCGGTAGGTGGTGTGACCGGGCTCGGGCACCGGAGTGGCGGTGTCGAGGAGGAAGTCGAGGTGCGCCGTGTTCGTCAGCGGCTCGGCCGCCTGCGCGGGGGTCGCGCCGAGGGCGAGGCCCCCGACGGTGAGGGCGGCGGCGGCCAGGACGGCCGCCGATCTGGTGAGCGTGTTCGTCATCGAACTCTCCTTGGGTGGGGTGCGGGGGCGGATCTCGATAGGCCCACGATGCGGGCTGCTCGATCAGCGGGAGGCGCGGGCGGACTCGATCAGCGACGTCAGCCGTCCGTGCGGACGAGGCGAGCCGCGCCGATCTTCGAGTCGGCCATGCCGTAGAAGACGTAGTGCTGTCCGTCGATCTCCTCGATCGCCGTCGGGAAGACGACGTTCGGGACGATCCCGCTGCGCTCCTCCTCCGTCTCGGCCTCGAGCAGCGGCTCGGCGGTGCGCGCGATCACCCGCGAGGGGTCGTCGCCGTCGAGGAGGATCGCTCCGGCCGAGTAGTTCACGTGCTGCTGCTGCGCGAAGGCGCTGTCGATCACTCCGGTCACCCCGTGGTGGATGAGCAGCCACCCCTCGGGCACGCGCAGCGGCGCGGGGCCGCCGCCGACCTTCAGCTCCTCGAACGCGAACTCCGGCCCCGCGAGGAACCGGTGCCGCGTCCAGCGCGTGAGGCTCGCCAGATCGCGGTCGACCTCGTCCACCGGCACGTAGCTGATCCAGATGCTCTGCCGCGGGTCCTCGATCCCGGCCGGGAGGCGCACGCCCTCGCCCGGCCGCGTCTCGCCGAGGTCCCACATCGGCCGGTGCAGCACCGCGAACGAGCGGGTGCCGTCCGGTGCGGCGACGATCTCGGGGAAGAACACGCAGTCCTTGTTGTGGAACAGGCCCAGGTCGATGTCGAGCGCGTCGTCGTAGGCGAAGGTCACCGGGCCCAGGCGCCGCCAGTCGCGGAGGTCCTCGGACACGGCGAGCGCCGTCCGGGGCCCGAGCGGCCCGTAGGCGACGTACGTCATCACGTGCAGGCCGAGCGCCTCGATGAAGGTGATCCGCGGATCCTCGACGCCGGCGTTGTGCGCGCCGCGCTCGAAGCCGCGGTCGGGCGCGAGCACGACGCCCTCGCGCTCGACTCCGACGGGCACGCCGCCCTCGACGATCACGCGGGCCAGGCCCACGCGCGAGACGTTGCCGGCGGCGACCATCCGGGGCAGGAGGTAGAGCTCGCCGTCGGGTCCGCGGCCGCTGCCGGGGTTGAGCACCCCCTCGGCTTCGAGGGCGTCGCCCGGGGCGGGCTCCATCACGACGCCGACGCGCTCGAGACGGTAGGGGACAGTGGTGAGGGTGGGAGACATGGTCAGCCTTTCACTCCGGATCCGAGATCGGTCGAGACGAAGTAGCGCTGGAACACGATGAACAGCACCACGACGGGGGCGGCGAGCACGACGGCTCCCGCGAGGATCGCCCCGAACGGGTTGTCGGTCGACGACGCCACGTTCGAGATGTAGTTGGCCAGGGACACGGCGAGCGGCTGCAGCGACGCGTCCTTGGTGATGAGGAACGGCCAGAGGAACTCGTTCCAGGGGCCGATGAAGGTCAGCAGCACGGCGGTCACCAGCGCGGGCCGCACCAGCGGGAGCGCGATGGTCCACAGCAGCTTCAGCTCGCCGGCGCCGTCGATCCGGGCCGCCTCGAACAGCTCCTTGGGGAGCTGCAGGAAGTACTGCCGGAAGATGATCACCGCCGTCGAGTTGATGGCGAACGGCAGGATCATCCCGAGGTGGCTGTCCGCGAGGCCGTAGTCGCGCGCGATCAGCACGTAGAGCGGGATCTGCAGCAGCTGGAACGGGATGACCTGCACCAGCAGGGCGAGCGCGAACACCGCGTTGCGCCCCCGCCACTGCAGCATCGCGAGCGCGTATCCGGCGAGGACGCCGAAGAACACCGTGCACAGCAGCACGCCGCCGGTGAAGATCCCGGAGTTGACCAGGCCGGTGAGGAGGCTGATCCGCTCGTTCACGTTGACGTAGTTGTCGAGCGTGAGGTTGCCCGGCTCCGGGATCGCTCCCGCCAGCGTCGGGTCCGGATCCGTCTGCAGGGAGCCGACGATCATGTAGTAGAAGGGGAAGAGGAAGACGATCGCGCCGATCGCGAGCACGACTCCGCGCAGGATCACGGCTCCGCGGCTGGAGCCCATGGGGCGCCTCCGCGGCGACTTCTCGGGGGCGACGGCGGCGGGCACGGCCGAGGCGGCGCCTCCGGCACTGGACAGGGTGCTCATGAGTTCCTCTCCCCCGCGAAGCGGTTCTGCAGATAGGCGATGACCAGCACCAGCAGCACCAGGACCACGCCGATGGCCGAGGCCACGTCGGGCTGCCCCTGCTGGATCCCGAGCTGGTACATCAGCAGCACGGGCGAGGCGGACGCGCCGTTGGGGCCGCCTCCGCCGGTGAGGAGGTAGGGCTCGGTGAAGAGGTTCGCTCCCGTGACGGTCGACACCAGCAGCACCAGGAGGGTCGCGGGCCGCACACTCGGCACGGTCACCGACCAGAACTGGCGGATGCGTCCGGCGCCGTCGGTCGAGGCCGACTCGTAGAGCTCCTTCGGCACGTTCTGCAGCGCCGCCAGGTACAGCAGGATGTAGAACCCGAGCTGCTTCCAGGTGACGTAGAGCGCGATGATCGGCATCGCGAGCTGCTCGTTGATCAGCCACGACGGATTCGGCGCGAGCGGCCCGAGGAGGCTGTTGACCAGCCCGTTCCCGTTGAAGAGGAACAGCCAGACGCCGACGACCGCGACGCTCGCCGTGACGTAGGGCACGTAGAAGCTGACGCGGAGGAACGTCCGCAGGTGCACGACCTTGTCGAGCGCCGCGGCGAGCAGGAGCGAGAGCACCACCGTCAGCGGCACGTTGATCACCAGGAAGATCCCGATGTTGCCGAAGGAGCGGATGACCTGCGGGCTCGAGAAGGCCGTGACGAAGTTGTCGAGGCCGACGAACGGCCGCTCCACCTGCACGCCGGGAGCCGCGAAGAAGAAGTCGTGGAACGCGATCCAGACCGAGTAGACGACCGGGAACGCGAAGACCGCGAGCACGAAGAGGAGGTAGGGGCTGCCGAACAGCAGCCCGAGGGGCTGGGGCCCGAGGACGCGGTGCAGGAGGCTCCGCTTCCCCGGTGCCCCGGCCGGCGCGGGCCGGCGGGTGAGGGTGGTCACGGCCGGGTCACTGCTGGCCGGCGAGCCCGGTGACGGTCTCGGCCGCTCCGTCGAGCGCCGTCTTCACGTCGCCCTCGCCGAAGATGACCGTCTTGCCCCACGCGTCGCGGATCGCCTGCAGCATCTGCACGGTGTTCGGCCCCGACGGCACCTCGATGGTGCGGCTCGCCTGGTCGCCGAAGCGCTGGTAGGCGGGGTTCGCCTCGAAGTAGTCGGCGTAGGTGGTCTGCAGGTCGGTGCGCAGCGGCATCTGGCCGGTGGTCTCGAGCAGCGAGCGGTCCTGCTCCTCGCTGGTCGCGAACTTCAGCACCTCCCAGGCCGTGCCCTTGTTGGCGCAGGCGGAGTAGAGGCCGACGTTCTTCGCGTCGCTGAAGGTCCAGGTGTCCTCGGCGGGCGTGCGGTCGGGGGTGGGCACCGAGACGGAGCCCCAGTTCAGGTCGTCGTAGACCGAGACCGCCCAGGGGCCGACGATCGACATCGCGGCCTGCCCGTCGGCGAACGCGTCGCCCTGGTACTGCTCGCGGCCGGCGAGGCCCTGGTCGTAGAGGCTCTTCCAGAAGTCGGCGACCTCGTAGCCGTCGTCGTCGGCGAAGGTGGCCTTGCCGTCCTCGACGAGGCTCGTCCCTCCGGTGGCCGCGGCGTAGAGCGGCATGAAGTCGAACTGGGTCTGGAAGAACTCGCTGGTGGGCGCGGGCTGGATCGCGGCGGGCGCGGCTCCCGACTCGACCAGCGTCTTCGAGGTGGCGAGGAAGTCGTCGTAGGTCGACAGCGACGGGTTCTCGGGGTCGAGGCCCGCCTTCGCGAAGAGGTCCTTGTTGTAGAAGATGACGACCGGGTTGCTCTTCCACGGCATCTGGAAGTACTCGCCGTCGGCGTTCTGGTACTGCTCGGCGAGGTCGCCGCTGCGGGTCTCGATGTAGTCGGCGCCGCCGTCGAAGCTCGAGAGGTCGACGAGCCCGCCCTGGCGCTCGAACTGGCCGACCGCGCTCGGGGCCGTGTTGAAGACGAGGCACGGCGCGTTGCCGGCCGTGATCGCGGCTCCGATGACCTCCTCGCTGCTCTTGCCCGCGGGGATCTCCTGCCCGGTGATCTCCTCGTCCGGGTGGTCCGCGTTCCACGCGTCGACCATCGCCTTGCCCCACTGCACCTCCTGCTCGTTGTTCGAGTACCAGATGGTGATCGGTCCGGTGGCGGTGAGGTCGGTCGACGCTCCGCCGCCACCGCTGCAGGCAGTGAGGGCGAGGGTCGCGAGGGAGGCGGTGGCGATCCCGGTCAGCCAGCGTCTCGTCGTCGAGGGGGCCATGGTGTTCTCCTTGTCCGGCGTGCGCGACGGTGCGCACGCGTCTTCAGTGGGTCGACGGCCGCGGAGGAGCGGTCGAGTGGCGCACCACGAGCCCGGCGGGCTCGAGGTCGACGTCGGGGGCGCTGCCGGACTCGATGAGGTCGAGCAGCGTGCGGGCGGCCTCCTCGCCCCAGCGCGCGGGGCGCGTGCGGGCCGAGGTCAGCGACGGGTAGACGTGGGCGGCGATCTCGGAGTCGTCGAAGCCCGTGATCGAGAGGTCGTCGGGGAGCCGGAGGCCGCGGGCGTGCGCAACGCCGAGGCCGGCGATGGCCATCGGGTCGTTGCCGAAGACGATCGCGGTGGGCGGGGTCGGGCCGTCGAGGAGCCGCTCCGTGGCCGCTGCGCCCTGCTCGGCGCTGAAGTCGGTGGCGATGGGGGTGGTGGGTTCGAGTCCCACCACCGTGCAGGCTTCTGTGAAGGCCTCGCGGCGGCGGGAGGAGTGGAGGAGGTGGTCCGGCCCCGCGACATGGGCGATGCGGCGGTGGCCGAGCTCCGCCAGGTGCCGGACGGCGTCGGCGATGCCGGCCGAGTCGTCCATCACGACGGCGGGCGAGAAGGAGCCCTCGAGTCGCCCGAGCGTGACGGCCGGGATCTGGAGCTCGGCGAGCAGCGCCGGTCGGGAGTCGTCCTGCCGGAGGTCGGTGAGGAACACGCCGTCGACGCGGCGGTCGGCCGCGAGCGTGCGGTAGACGGCCTCCTCGGAGGCGCCCGGGTCGACGACGCTGAGCACCAGCACCCGGCCGCGCTCGGCGAGCACCCGCTCGACCCCAGAGATGAAGGAGGGGAAGAACGGGTCGGCCGCGATGACCGCCGGGTCGCGCGCCACGACGAGGCCCACCGCGAACGAGACGCTGGTGGAGAGGGAGCGGGCGGTGAGGCTGGGCCGGTAGCCGAGCTCGGCGGCGACGCGGAGGATCCGCTCGCGGGAGTCGGGCGAGACGCCCGGCCGGTCGTTGAGCGCGAACGAGACGAGCGCCTTGCTCACGCCGGCCTCGCGCGCGACGTCGAGGATCGTCGGTCTGCCCGCCATGGGAGCTCCTTCGCTCGTCGCCGCGTCTGAACCGGTTTTGTAAACCGGTTCAGAGCACCGTAGCAGGGAGGCGGGCGGAGGAGAAGAGGGAGGTGGGTGAGGCGTTGCTCGTGCCACCTGGAGCCTGTTTCCCGCCTGTCCCCGGTGCTGGGACGTGCAGGCGTCGGCCGGTCGCTACGGTGTCGGACGCCTGTGCATGGGCGCCCGGGATGGCCGCCGAGCGAGTGGCTCCAGGCCGCTCACGGAACCGTCGAGCGACGGAGTCTGAGAGCCCTCCTCGTCCCGGCTCCGGCCCGCCTGCCGGGTGCTGGAGTGTCCCGGTGCCCGGTGACCCCGCAGGCACTCCCCCGACCCCGAGAGAGAGAACGATCATGGCCCGCCCCCACACCGCCAGCCGCACCACGAGCGAGCAGCGCACCGAGCACGCCGAGCAGTACTCGGCCGGAGCGCGCTACGCGTCGGAGGCGTTCGGCACCTTCCTCCTGGTCGCC
Source organism: Rathayibacter sp. AY1C2 (assembly GCF_002931195.1). Taxonomy (NCBI): domain Bacteria; kingdom Bacillati; phylum Actinomycetota; class Actinomycetes; order Micrococcales; family Microbacteriaceae; genus Rathayibacter; species Rathayibacter sp. AY1C2. Next base: position 79,585 of record NZ_PSWG01000003.1, read on the forward strand.
GGCGGCGTCGGCACCGCGGTGTTCGCCTCCGCCTTCCCCGACTCCGGCAACGCGCTCGGAGTCGGCTTCCTCGGCGTCGCCCTCGCCTTCGGCCTCACCGTGATGGCCGGCATCTACGCCGTCGGTCACATCTCCGGCGGCCACTTCAACCCCGCCGTCAGCATCGGCCTCGCCATCGCGGGCCGCACCGAGTGGAAGCACATCCCCGGCTACATCGTCAGCCAGATCCTCGGCGGTCTCGTCGGAGCCGCAATGGTCTTCCTCGTCGCCGCCGACGGCCCCACCGGCTACCTCGCCGCCGCCCGCGACTCCGGCTTCGCCTCCAACGGTTACGGCGCCGCCTCCCCCGGCGGCTTCGGCCTCGGCGCGGTCCTGCTGACCGAGATCGTCCTGACCGCCGTCTTCGTCGCCGTCATCCTCTCCGTCACCGCCAAGAGCGAGTACAAGGCCGTCGCGCCGCTCGCCATCGGCTTCACGCTGACACTCGTGCACCTGATCAGCATCCCGGTGAGCAACACGTCGGTGAACCCGGCGCGGTCGATCGCTGCCGCGGTGTTCGCGGGGCCGGATGCGCTGGGGCAGGTGTGGGTGTTCCTGGTGGCGCCGATCGTGGGAGCGGCGATCGCGGGGGTGGGTACGAAGGTGCTGAACCGGCGGAAGTAGTGGGGTGAGGGGACGCGCAGTGATGGGCGCTCACATTCGGGCAAAGGCAGATTGACGCTCGCGATCCACCTCGCGACCCAATCGCACGGAGCCGCGCTTCCTCTCCGGGTCACCAGTAGTGAGCACAACGAGCCGGGATCGCACGAGGTCGGACGGTGCGCCAGCCGACGGCGGCGCCTCCGCCCTCGGGCACTCGAGGAGCATCATCATCCCGAATCGATGCATCGAAAACTGTTTCCCCGCCGTGAGGTCGCCGGAGACGTGCCGTTCGCGCAGCCTGTAGAGCCCAGCGCGGTGGGCTAGAGCTGACCGCAACGAACGGCCATTCGTGCGTCAGGACCAACCCGTTGTGGCACCGCTCCACCTCGGAACGCCTGCACGGACGCAGAGCGAGACATTTTGCACCGAGACACCTTCCCGAGACGAACTCGCGCCCGGAATCGGGCGAGCGTCGGAGCTCTGCCTGCGAGGCGACGGCGTGCCCCAGAAACCCCAAGATTGTCAGCACAACCGTTGCTCCGGTCGCGCCAGACACAGCTGTGGAGGCAGGACTTCAAACCTGAGCACCCCTCGATGAATATGGGAGTGAGCAGGTAGATCACGGCACGACCTAGGCGTGCCGATGTTCAAAGCCCGGGGCAACACGCCCGCCCGCCTCTCAGAGGGTCCCCACGCACGAATGACACCACAGGAGTCGGCCGACCTGCTCCGTCCCGACGGCTGCCCACGTCCTCCAGCGCCCGCGTCGCCTCGGAGGCTAGGATTCGGACGACCATGCGTCCGCTGCCCTGGTCCCCAGCGATCTCTGATCTTGGAACGCGCAACCCGCGCAAAAGGGCCAAGATGGTGCTATGTGGATATCTAGGGTACGAGTCAACGGCGGGTTCCTGGCAGGCCTCGACGTGGAACTCCGCGAAGGACTGAACGTTGTCATCGGGCCACGAGGCGCTGGGAAAACGACCCTCCTCGAACTCATCAGGCACGCACTCGGCATTGAACACGCAGATGCGGCTGCGGCCAAACGGCATCAAGCACTGATCACTAATCTACTCGGCGCAGGCGAAGTCATCCTAGAAATGCAGAACGGCTTAGAATCTCGGCACATAGTAGTCGACGCACGAGGTAAAGGAAGATCCCCACAGACGTCAACTGCCGCACTTGCGTTGGGGCAGAACGAACTAGAGCAGATTGCGTCTAATTCTGCTAGCAGATTACACCTCATCGATCTCCGCGCTTCGGTTGATGCCGACGCACCGTCGATGCTCAATGCCGTCTCTCTTACCCGAGAGATTGCAAGGGCGCGCACCGAAGCCGACGGCCTCGCGGCAAGTCAGGCGCGACTACCGATTCTGCAGGAAGAACGTGAGGCGGCGATACTCCGCGAAGCAGAATTTCTCGCACAAGTTGATCAGCAACTTACAAATCAGCGAGACACACTGCGGGTCATCGAAAACGAAGTCATTCGCCTGTCAACACAATTAGAATCCGCTAAAGCGACATCTGGGGTATCAACTCGAGTCATTCAAACCTCGATAACACTTCAAGAAGCGCTTATGACTCTTTCGGAAGTCGAAGGTGGAGTAGCACTATCTGCAATTATCGAACCTCGACTGGCAGACATGCGCCCACATCTTGCACAGATTCAGGAAAGTATGTCTGGGCTGTTAGACGACCTTTCGATTTTCGAAAACACTTTAGAAGAACGCCAAGTAGCGCTGCAACTACAAGCCGAGCCGCTTCGAAGCGGACTAGAAGCCGCCGAGACCGGTCTCGGTCAGGTGACAGCACGAATCCGCAATATCGATTCTGAACTCGCAGAACTTAGGCGTCTAGCCGCTCAACGCGAGGTTCTAACTCGCCAGGTTCAGATTTCGGAATCGGCGCGCGACGAGATTTTCGACGAATTTAGCGACTGGCAGGAAGGTTTGTTTCAAGCTCGTCAGCAAATTGCAAGCCAAGTGTCATCCGACTTGAGAAGCCGCGTCATCGTTCAGGTCGAGCATCTCGCGGACAACACGAGCTTTCGAGATATTCTACTCGGCACACTCCAGGGCTCAGGTTTACAATATCGAGCGATTGCTGATGTCATGTCGCGTGCGCTTTTGCCGCGTCAGCTTCTCAACTATGTAGAGTCTTCGGATAGCAAATCGCTCGCTCTGGCCACCGGAATGCCCGAGGACAGAGCCGTCCGCGTGATCGCGCATCTCGGCAACGCAGATCTCATAAATGAGATCGCATCTGCGACCCTAGAAGATAAGGTTGACTTCAGGCTTCATGATGGCACCGTTGACAAAAGCGTAGACGAGCTATCGACAGGACAAAAGTGCGCAGTAACCCTACCGATCGTGTTAACAGAACTATCACGCATTCTGATCTTGGACCAGCCCGAAGACCACCTCGACAATGCTTACCTAGTCGGCAACGTTGTCAGCGCGCTGACTCGTCGGCGTGCATCAGGAGCTCAAACAATTGTGGCGACACATAACGCAAACATTCCTGTCTTGGGATCAGCTGATCAAGTTCTATCTATGGAAAGCGATGGCGTGAGGGGATTTATTGAAACCGAAGGCAGCTTTGACACAGCTGCGATCGTAAGCACAATCACTCGGTTGATGGAGGGCGGGCGCGACGCCTTCCAGAAGCGGGCAAGTTTCTATGGTGAGCATGAAGAATCTTTCTGAGCAGCGTGCAACTGAACTCCTTCTAAGCTCGGCACCTTACGATCGAACCCGGGCAGCACAGTGGTTCCTGGAGTTTGCTACAGAAAATCATCGACACACACTAATGCAGGCTATAAACTCCGAAAGCGTTCCTCTGGTGCGTCGGATGCTAGTAGACGCGTGCGAGCACATTAGTCCTAATGCGGAGATATCGCGGCAGGGGAGTCAGATAAACGACCCACAGCCTGAGCTACTGGCTATACTGGATTCGCTCGCAGGGCTTATTCGACACGAAACTGAGCCGTCGATAGGTTTTCTTCGGCGAAGTGCGGCTCGAGATCTTGGTATCAACTATGCGGAAAGCGAAACGTTCAGGTATATTGAACTTTTGCGCCTGAGGTTGCGAGGCCTTGAGACACTTACGTCAGCTCATCGATTTCCAAAATGGGAGCGCGTGTCTCTTAATGCCGTAATCCGCCAATCAACACCAGAGGCATTCCGGCAGGATGACTTCGAGCTGTCGTCCGATTCGGACCAAATAGACACCGACCCTGGACTGCTTTCGATAATCCTGGGTAACGCGCTCCTCAACGCGCGCGAAGCCGCTGATCAAGTTCCAAACGGTTCAGTTTGGGTATCTAGCAGCGTTACCGATCGAGACTTCTCCGTCGCGATACGCAACAACTTTGCGGGACAAACGTTCGACTCCGAAGTGGTTGCGCGTTCCGGTTTGTCCTCGAAGCCGAAACACAAGGGACTTGGAGTGACTGCTATGCACCTCGCAGCTAAGCGTCTCGAATATTCCGTGACACTCAATGCATCGGGCGGGACTGCGATGTTTGCCATTCGAGGTGCTCGCTACCATGGTTAGACTGAAGGCAATTTTGGTTGAAGACGAGCTTGCGACGGCCGACGCCACTCGCTCTGCGCTCGAGGAGATAGGCTTTCAGGTCTTTCACTACGAAGACGCAGTGTCAGCGCTCGCCGGCGACGCCACGTCCGGTACCCTAGTCGATCTACTCGTTCTTGACAGGCGTTTACCAAAGGTCGTCGGGGACGAACCGAGCGACTCGGTCGGTGACGAGTTACTAGACTCAATGCTTTTGCAGCATCCTGATTTAGTATCAATTGTGTTTAGCGGACATACTGGATTCGAGCATTCCCAATTTGTGTATGCCGATCGCGGAAATATTGCTATGGCCAATGGGTCCATTCAGCTGGATCGAGTTCGTCTTTTCGGCAAGGCGCAGTCGATCGAGTTCGATGAATACGCCCGAAAGGTATACCAAATCGTATCCACGCTCGATGATATTCAGATTTTGACTGAAACCTCGCTTAATGAATTTGAGAAGCGCTTAGTGCGGAGGGTTGCTGTTGAATTTGCTGGATTATCTGTTGGCGTGACGCCGCTCAAGGGAGGTCTTACGGAGGCGAAAGTATGGCTATGTAATATTGAAGGACCTGAAGGTCCGTCTGCACGAGTCGTCGCAAAAGAACAATCAAAATTGCCAGCGGCGGGAGGCTTCCAAGCGCTGTGCCCCGCGCATCTGACCGCTGGCACCATGGTAATAGTGCAAGGCTTCTGCGGAGGGCGAATTGCAACCGCCCAACAGCTTGCGGGCGGCGATCCCATCTCGTTACTCGATTTGCTGGCAAGTGACCCGGAGTCTGCAAGTGCAGTAGTGGGCGTAGTGACCCGCGGGTTAAGCGAAATGGTCGGCGGTCAGCCAGTGAACATTCCCGTGCAGGAAGTCGGGGAAGCCTATCTAGCGTGGGATGGCGCTCGGAATCGAGCGGCCTCCTTCGGCTTGACCCTGCCTCTAGGTTCTAAAATTGCTCTTACAACGCGCTCCGCGCAACATGGCGATCTTCATCCGGGAAACGTACTTGTCCAAGACGGCCATCCTGTGATCATCGATTTCGATAGTCAAACAACAGGAAGCGAACTTGTAGACGGGATATCATTACTTCTCGGTCCGATTTTTCATCGCGATTCAGTTCGGTCAAAAGCAACGTGGCCCTCGGTCGATCAGTGTCGTTTGTTCTTAACCGCTGAATTTTGGGTAGATTGTGACGCTCTCGGCTATTTTGAGACAGTGGCCGAATGGTTGGCTGATCGGCAACGATCGCCGCGTGAGCTGGCTGCCGTTGTCGCGGCTTACAGCCTGCGACAACTTCGCTACCACGATGTGGTCAGCGACAACTTGACGCGAGGACGCGCTCTTGCACTAGTCGAATGGGCTATCAGTTCGTTGAACGAATGATGCCGCCACGATCACGCGTGGTCGGCTCGATCTCGATCGGCGCTTAAGATGCATCGCGCGATGATCGCGCCCCAGACGAACGAAAAAGAGTAGTCCCTGGACGAAGAAGAGGATCTCACCCCGCAGGATGAGACCCTCAACATCGTCTGTCCGCGAGGGGAGGCTCGGAAGCCCGCGAGTCCCACGGCTCGTACTAGCAGTGGAGCTTCGGCACGATGCCTGTGGCCAGTCAATCCGATGAACCGGCTGTGCGCGCGGCGCTTAGCACCGCTCGTTCAGCGACCTGATTGGCAACCACGGATGGCGACACCGTGCGGGCCGTGCAGCTGTACGGTTGGAACGCCCGCATTTCCGTAGCGTCTATGCTGCCGGCGCACTTCGCCGAGGTGACGACCCGGAACACGGTTGCCGACGGCCTCGAGCCCGTCTACGGTCCTGACTGGCACTGGGACACGTCCTTCACAGGAAGTCTTGCCGCCCCGCAACGCAACTTCCGCGCGCTCGAGAGGAGCTCGTTCAGACGCGCCCGAGACTGCGGAACATCGGGAAGGTCATCGCAGAGCTGAAGTTCGCGTTCTGACCGAACCTGTTCACGGCCCGGCACGACACCCGCCTGTGGAGTCCCCACATCACGGCAGCTCTCCCGCACGCCGACTCCTCAGCGGCGGCAAGCGTGCGCGAACGTGTGTATACCGTTCTAGACGCCATCCGGCAGTTGCGCAACCGCATTGCTCATCATGAGCCGATCGTCAACCGGCATCTCGGTGATGACCTCACCCGCATTTTCGAGTTGATCGACCTACGCAGCCAGCCCACTGCAGCCCGGGTGCGCGACCTGGAGGACGTCACTCAGATCTTGACCAAGCGCCCCTAACAACGACACCCCTTCGTCGTAAACACTGCCACCACTCGTCACCACACTGCATGGCTGGTGATCGGTCAGGCGTAGCCGCGGACGGTGTCTCGGATGGTCTGGGCGTGGTCGTAGATCTCGTCGAGGGTGGTAATCGGGTGACGGGTCTCGACTTTCGCATCGTCGAAGGTGCCCAGGTATTTCTGCTTGCGGTTGAAGTGCAGACGAGCGACGGGCTTGCGGTTGTTGTCGTCGAGGATCACCGCGAAGTAGGACTTCGCATCACGTTGCGCGATGCGGTGCGTCTTCACCTCACTGCACGCGATGGCCTTGATGATCTGGAACCCCTCGAGTTCCTCGAGGGTGGTCTCGATGTCGCTCTGCTCCTCGAGCTCCTCCTCGACGACCTCCTGGCTGGTGATCGACTGCTCTGCCGCAATCACCTCGGTGCGGGGGAAGTTCGGCGCGCCGAGTGCGGTTTTGAGGCGTTCATTGACCTGCTCGTTGAGGAACTGCTTGGACGCCTTCGTGACGAGCGCCGTGAACTGGTCCCGCACCTTTTGCGTGTACGCGCCCTCGTAAACCCGGGTGGTGAAGAACTTGACCCAGTCGTCGCTGGGCTGGCTGAACTGGCCGGCCAGGGCACGCTTGATCTGACCGATGTATTTCAGCTCCCCCGCCGCGCTGATGATCGAGTCGAGATCGAACACGTCCTTGGTGAGCTTCGTCAGCTCCGGGATCAGGGTCTCGTCGATGTCGTTCAGATCCAGCACGAGGAACGGCTTCGCGTCCATCCGATTCGGGGCGTCCAGGTCGGTGAAGAACTGGTACTGCTCACCGTTGGTGAGGATCGCGATGCGCGCGTTGGTGACGGCGAAGTACCGGTACAGCTGCGACGCGTGCTCGATCTTGATCGGCTCGCTGGACTTCTTGCACTCGATCAAGATCTGCACCTCACCGTTGTGCACGATCGCGTAGTCGATCTTCTCGCCCTTCTTCACCCCCACGTCCGCGATGAACTCCGGGACCACCTCGAGCGGGTTAAACACGTCGTAGCCGAGGATCGTCGAGATGAACGGCATCACGAACGCGTTCTTCGTCGCCTCCTCCGTCTGGATGATCTCCCTCTGCTGACGCACCTTCGTCGCCAACGCGATCAACCGCTCCGTGAACTCCATCACTCTCCTCATCCGTTACCTAAGCTGACCGTGCCGAGCCGGGAGGCTCCAAGCGCAGCGCCACGCAGACACCACCAGCGGCGGTGAGCGAGCTCGGGAGCTCCGGTGGATGCGTCGGAAGTCGTGTACCTCGATATCGCAGAATGCCCCATGCCGGGGTAGTTCTCAACCCGTCTACGAATATGAAGGCTTCGCCTCGCCCTTCTGCGGAGTGATGTTGGAGCCTCAGTGGAACGTCTGGGGCAGCGTCAAGGGTGCGGGCCAGCCACATCGAGTTCGGCGGGCGTGTGCACGGCGGATGGGACTTCGTCGACGGGGATGACGACGCACAGTCGAACTGCACTGGTCACGGTACGCATGTCGCTGGAACCATTGGTGGAGCCACCTGCGGAGTCGCCAAGGACATCGGCATCGAACCTCGCTGCCGGTTCGACACACTCTGAGTGTTCCAGCGATCACCGCGTCTGCCAGCGGCACGACTGCTTCCACCACCGTCCTGGTCACTGGCGTTACGACACCGGGGGCGCCGACCGACGCCACGGCCGTGAAGAACGACTCAGCCCGATCGGCCACCTTCAGCTGGTCGCCTCCCCTCTCCGACGGCGGCTCGGCGATCACGGGCTACCGCGTCTCGCGTGATGGCACGGACGCTGCCGGCAACGGCTCCTGGACGACCGTGGTGCCCTCCTCCTCCCGGTCGCAGGAGTTCACCAACCTGGCCATCGGCTCGACCTACACCTTCACCGTGAAGGCGATCTCCGCGATCGGGACCGGAGCGGCATCGAGCGCTTCCGTCCGCATCTCGCCGACCTACAGCCTCACCTCCAGCACCCCGGCGATCACCGGCAGCGCGAAGGTGGGGTCGGTCCTCACGGCGACCACCGGCACGTGGGGTCCCGCTCCCGTGGCCCTCGCCTACCAATGGAAGGCGAACGGCACCGCGCTCTCCGGAGCGACGGCGAGCACCTACACGCCCACGAGCGGCACCGTCGGAAAGACGATCACTGTGACCGTGACCGGGACCAAGACCGGATACACGACCACGGCTCGCACCTCGGCGGCGACCGCAGCCGTCAGCTCAAGCACCTTAACCACCTCGACACCGACCGTCACCGGGACCGCCAAAGTCGGTTCCACTCTGACGGCGAACCCCGGCACCTGGGGTCCGTCATCAGTGGCCCTCGCCTACCAGTGGAAGGCGAACGGCACCGCGCTGTCCGGCGCGACGAGCAGAACCTACAGCCCGTCGAGCGCCACCGTGGGCAAGACCATCACTGTGACGGTCGTGGGCACGAGCGCCGGCTACACCAGTGCGACCCGCACCTCGGCCGCCACAGCAACGGTCGTTCTCGGCACTCTCACCGCGCCGATTCCGACCATCACCGGCACCGCGAAGGTCGCCGCCACCCTCACCGCGAATGTCGGGGCGTGGGGCCCTGCCCCGGTCGCGCTGACCTACCAGTGGAAGGCCAACGGGACCGCCATCAGCGGCGCGACCGCCGCCACCTACAAGCTGACCAGCGCGACCGTCGGCAAGAAGATCACCGTGACCGTCACCGGCAAGAAGACGGGCTACACCACCGTCGTCCGCACCTCGGCTGCCACAGGTGCGGTGGTCCGGTAGCGACCCGAGGGCCAGTGCGGTCACCTTCTCTGCACGAGTCGAGGTGACCACACCGGGTCGAGCGGAGTGGGTAGAACCTCCCTGAGGTGACGATCTCTGATTGCTGTCCAAGACTCACCGCTGGCGAGCTGGGTTCCGTCTCCCTCCTCCTAAAGTGGCGACCCTCCTGGGCGGCATCGGCCCTTTCCCGATCGACGGATCGCCCCTACTCTCAGGGCTACTACGGCCCGGAGTCAGAGGGCGCGGTTCATCGACTCTCGCGACCCGGGGGCGGAACCGGGTGCGAGCACTCCCGGCCGTCGTCGGATGCGTAGCGGTCTCGTGTCGGCCCCAGCAAAGGATCGGAGAACCCATGGACCGGACTCTCGGCGACACGCTTCTGCTGTCCCCGCTGATCGCTCCGCCCGAAACCGAGATGAAGAAGGCGCTGCTGTTGAGCGAGCGGTTCTCGACGATCGCTCCCCATGGATTCGAGCCCACAGAGACTCTGATCGAGATGGAAGACAGGGGATGGTGGGTCCCCGCTCACCTCGACGATCTCGATGACCTCGATCGAGACCTCGCCGTTCTCGAATGCATGGACGCCGCGGATTACTACACCTACAAGACGGACGACTGGGCGAAGTCCGACAGGCTGCTCGCGGGAAAACTGCCTTACGAACTGGAGAGCTGGCTCGTCAAGCACGACTATCTCCTGCCGGCCACGGAAAGCAGCTCGCAGTTCCGAGCGACCAGACAGAACCTGGTCCCCGCGCTCCTCGCGATCTGCGGCCGGCGCCTCTGCCAGGCGAAGGGCTGGCAGTACGGCGTGGCCACGACCGCGACGGCCCGGCAGGCGCTGTTCGCGATCGACGACACCACCGACCAGCGTGCTCTCGCCCTCACGCTCTACGACATCCCCGAGCCACACCCGGAGGCGACCTTCGACGACATCGTGGCCTTCCGTCAGAGCAAGCAGAAACGCTCGCCCGGTACCTCGTCGGCCTCCGAGACGTGCGGCTCGCCGTCGCCGAGGCGGACGACAGCAGGCAGCTCGAGGACGCGCTCCTCACCTACGAGGCGCGTGTCTCGGAACTCCATCAAGCGTCCGGCCCCCTGAAGGGCCAGGGCGGCGGGCGACTCGATCCGATGACTCTGCTGATCCCGATGACCGAGGTCGGCGTCGCCGGCGGAGACTCGTTGACCTCAGGGCCGAGCTTCCCTCCGATCGTCCTAGCGGTGCGAGCCCTCGCCTCGGTCGTCACTCTGCGCCGGCACGTCGCGACGTCCTACCTCTCCGCTGCGGTGGCGAAGAACCTGATCGAGGCGCCGGAGAGCCGAGCGGTGACGGTCGGCCTGCGAGACTGACCGCATCACGGCGCCTTACGACGCGACTCCGCCATGCCGTGGGTGACCAGGAGTCTGGCCCCCCGCTTCGGTACCGTCTCCCCCATGCCCGACCCCACCTCCAACACCCCCGAGGTCGCCGCCGAGCACCTCCGTGCCGAGCTGCAGCTGCGGCGCTTCGGGCGGCTCCGCCTCACGATTGACATGGCGCTGGGCAGCGGATTCCTCGCTCCCTACGATCTCGTCGTCCTCCGCCTCGACACCGGCGCGGAGATCATCCGCGTGAAGGCCGATCTCACCGATCCCCACTATCTCCTCGGGCAGGTCGAGCTCGACCTCGAGACGAAGACGGTCGCCGAGTTCCTCGAGGAGTGGCGGCCCGCCTGACCAGGCCGGCACAGCCGCGATCCCGGTGACGGGACGGGGCCGAGGCGACCGGAGCAGGACGGCGGAGATCCGCGCCCCCTCGCCTCACAGATCCGCAGGAACTCTGTCGCGCTCCTCGTCGGCGGCCACTACCGGCACCCACGCGCCGCGCGCCGGCCGCCCCGCCCACCACACGTACACCCCGGCTGCCACCACAGCGCCTCCGGCTCCGATCGCCCACCACGGGAACCCGGCGACGTCGGGCGACTCCCCCGCCGCGTCCACATCCGACTGCGGCGTCGGGATCACGCGTTCGCCGGTGACGAGGATGCGGTGGGTGTTGATCCCGAGCGGCGTGCAGGTGACGAGGGTCAGGAGGTCCTGGCCGGGCTGCACGAGGAGGCTCTGCGTGTCCTCCGGCTCGACGACGAGCGTCTCGCGCACGCGGTAGGTGACCACCTCGCCGTAGACCTCGATGGTGAAGGTGTCGCCGACGTCGACGCGATCGAGGTGGGTGAAGAGCTCGGCCGAGGCGAGGCCGCGGTGGCCGGTGAGCACCGAGTGGGTGGAGGGGCCGCCGACCGGCAGGGCGGTGCCCTCGAGGTGGCCGACGCCCCGCTCGAGGACGGCGTCGCTCGTGCCGTGGAAGATCGGCAGGTCCACGTCGATCGCGGGGATCCGGATCCGGGCCATCAGTCCCTCGGCGTCGCCGCGCAGGAGGGAGGAGTAGCGCTCGCGGTCGGCGACCTGCTCGTCGTCGGCGAGGGGGAGGCGCTCGTTCGCGGCGACGGCCGCGCCGCCACCGCTGAGGCTCTGGTTGTAGGCGCGGGCCTCGACGAGGTTCTGCCGGAGGGTCTCGGCGCCGAGGTCGGTGATGTCCTGCGTGAGCGAGTCGATCTCGCGCGCCTGCTCGACGGCGCTCAGCCAGCTGGCGGCGACGGGGTACAGCAGCAGCGCCACCCCCGAGAGGCTGATGAGCGCGATGACCAGCGGGGCGATCGGCAGCCGCCAGCGCGGCCGGCGGTGGATCCGCCTCCGCGGAGGAAAAGGGCTGGAGACAGAGGAATGCGGGGCACCCGACGGGTGCCCCGCATTCGACTTCGTCATGGTCTGACGTTACTCGGCGGTCTGAGCAGCCAGCGTGGTGCGGCGGCGCGAGGCGATCAGGCCCGAGCCGAGCGCGAGGGCGAGGAGCGCGCCTCCACCGAGGGTGAACCACTGCGCGCCGCCACCGGTGAGGGGCAGGGCGAACGCCGGCACCTGGTTGTGGAGGAACTCGACGTAGTTCTGGACCGGCGCGGTGGCCGAGCTCGGTCCGGCGACGACCTGGGTCAGCACCTGGGCCGGGGTGGGCAGACGGAATCCGGCGGGCGGGGTGAGCTCGCGGACGTAGTAGTTGCCCGGCGTGATGATCGGGATCTCGACGATGCCGTTCGCTCCGGTGGTCCAGTTCTGGTTGCCGTTGATGAACACCGGGTTCTGGCCGAGGTTGGCGTCGTTCTCGGTGAGGAACACCTGGTAGACCGCACCCGCGAGCGGCACGCGGTTGGCGCCGTTGTTCTGGTAGGCGAACACGGTCAGCTGACCGATCGGGGTGCTGCCGGTGACCGTCTCCGTGGCCCCGTTCACGACGCTCGTCGCCGAGTTGATGATGATGCCGCTGGCCGGGATGGCGTTGGCGCGGGTGAGCACCGTGAGCGTGACGTCGCCGCCCTGCAGACCCTGGAGCTTCGTGAGGCCGGGCTGCAGGAAGTTCAGCGTGACGTTCCGGGTCGCGGCGTCGTAGCCGAGCGTGTAGTCGGTGTTCGCGATGAACGCAGGTGCGGGCGCGGTGCCCGCGGCGCTGGTCACCGTGATGCCGGTGGGCGCGACGCCGGCCGGGCCGGTCGGCAGGTAGGTCAGCTCGGCGGGCAGCGTGTCGGTGAGGGAGAACGCCTCCAGCGTGTCACCGGCGGCGAGCACCGGGACGTCCGAGGCGATGGCCCAGCGGATGAGGTCGGGGTTGCGCGCCTCGACCGAGTTCGCCGCCGCGGGGACGCGCGTCTTGGTGAGCTCCGTGACCGCGTTCTTGGGGTAGACGTGGACGTCGTAGATCCACTGGTTCGCCGGCGCACCGGTCGGACCCGTCGGGAACGGCAGGGTGACAAGGAACGGCGCCGCGCCGTTGGTCGCTCCGGCGGGGAGCTGGGTCTCGGTCACGAGGTAGAGGCCGATCGGCATGCTCGCGCCGTTGTTGAACACGGCCTCGCCGTCCGTGCCGCTGGTGGCGGTGAAGGTGTCGGCGGCGGTGACGCGGGTCGCCGCGGTGCCCGGGGTCAGGTTCGCGACCTGGTTCCAGCCGTCGGGCGTGGTGAGGTCGACGCCCTGGACGCGCGCGGCGGTGAACACGGCTCCGGGCAGCGGGTCACCGGGGACCGAGATCTCCTGGCCGGTGCCGATCGCCTGGCCGTTGTTGGAGCTCAGCGCGAGCTTGTGCACGGTGAGGGTGCGGTCGATGCTCGTGTCGATGTTGCCGGGCAGCGTGACCGCTGACGCCGGCGCGATGGCGGTGAACACCGCCGCAGCGCTCAGCGCGAGGACGCCGGCTGCGGCGGCGAGCCGCCTGGTGAGTGTGCGGGACATGTGATCTCTCCTACTGAGGTCGTGAGTGCTGGTGTCGTGGAGTCGAGGGTGTGCGGGATAGGGTCTGCGGGAGAGCGCCGGGGCTCTCGGTCGGGGCGTCACCGGGAAGGGCCTCGCAGCCTTCGGCGCCGCTCCCAGAGGAGGAGGCCGAGTGCGAGAGTGAGCACCGACCCCCCGCCCAGGAGAAACGCGTCGGTGCTGGCGCCACCGGTCAGTGGCAGGCGTGTGGGGTCCACGGGGGCGTTGACGAAGCGGTAGACCGCTGTCTGCCCGGCCGTGGGGGCCGTGATGGTCCGCGAGGCCACCGGGGACCACGTCGTCCCGGTCAGGCGCTCGAGACGCAGCTCCTGGTAGGCGAGGCGACGGGTCGGGTCCGTCGCCGCCTCCGACAGCGTGTAGCCGTGGCCCGGTCGCACCTCGAAGGTGCTCGCGGGGTTGCCCGTGGCCACGTACTCCGCGCCGGCCCGGGTCTCGGTCGGGAGCGTCGCCCCGGCCAGTGCGGCGGGCGTCGCGGTGACGCGCCAGTCGGGTGCCCGGAAGCCGGTCTGGGGGCGCAGGACCTGCTTGACCAGCGTGATGGTCGCGCTGGCGTTGTCCACGGTGCAGGTGACGGCGGCTCCGTTGGTCGGGGTCACGTCTCCGGCCGCGCTCACGGTGAGGGCGGCGCCGGTGTCGGTGCGGCACTGCCAGGGTCCGGTCTGCACGGAGGTGGCGGGGCCCCCGGTCTCGGCGAGCCGGTAGGCCACACCCGGGGTGACGGGGATAGCCGACACGCCCGCCGAGCCCGCGCGGCCGGTCGGGCCGGGCAGGGCGCCGGTCGGGCCGGTGGCGCTGAGCGTGAAGTCGCTGGGCAGCGCACTGCCGGAGCTCACCGTCTTCACGAGCGTGAGCGAGGCCGTGGGCCGGTTCACGATCGAGCACTCGACCACCGCCGCGGAGGCGATGCCGGTGAGGCTCGCGCTGATGACGGTCCCCGACTGCGAGAACGTGGTCGCCCGCGCGGTGCCGTTGACCGTGCAGGCGCCGCTGACGAACGCGAAGCCTGTCTGCTGCACCTCCGAGACGGTGAGCGTCGCCCGCGACGCCTCCGTGCCGAACAGGACGGTCCAGGCGGCCTGGCCCGCGGCGTCCGTCTGCTGGCGGGGCGACTGCTCCGGCAGCAGGGCGACGGTGCCCGCGGTGGCCGTCGCCGTCGTGCCCACGGTCCAGTCCACGCCGGGGCGGGTCGTGCCGGAGGCGTCCCGGATCGTCTTGGTGATCCGCACGGTGGAGGCGGGGCGCGGGGAGTTGAAGAAGGTGCAGGTGACGTTGACGCCGAGCCGGTTCGGGAGGGTGACCGTCCCGGTCGGGTTCGAGCCCGTGCTCACCCGCACGCCGTCCGCGTAGCACTCGTAGATGCTCGTGTAGGCGGTGATCGGGGAGGCGGAGCCCGCGGCCATCGCCTCCGAGACCGTCACCGTGCTGTTGATCGGAGTGGGGAAGGGGCCGATCTGCGCGGTCTGGCGGCCGGTGGTGGCGCCGGTGGTGGTGGCCGTGGCGAACGGCGACGCCGGAGAGCCGGCGGCGGCCGTGAGCTGGAACTGGTCCGCCGCGGCCAGGCGCCCGACCACGCTCTTCTGCACGGTGATCGTGGCCGGCGAGGAGCAGCCGGAGAGGTCGACGGCGTTGACGCTCACGCGCGGCGTGCCGCTGACACGGGTCCACGTGGTGGCGTCGAACTCGTAGGCGCTGCCGGGGATGGCGGGAACGCCGTTCGCGGCGGCGACGTCGCCGTTGGCGAGGTAGACGGTTCCGCGCGGCGAGAAGGCGATGCCGTTGATGTTGGCGAAGGCGGCGTCGGTCCCCGTCACGGCCTTCGCGATCGACGTGTTCACCGGGAGGGTGCCGCCGGTCGCCGCGGCCAGGGCGTCGGCCGGCACGGTGAAGATCGCGGCGCTGCTGGCGTTGTTGACCGAGCCCGCGCCGACGACGTAGAGGTTGCCGCGAGCGTCGAACGCCATGTCGCCGTTGCCGTTGGGGGTTCCGGAGGTGGGGAAGGAGCCGACGAGGGCGAACCGGGTGGCGACGGGGTTGGCCTCGGTGAAGCTCCAGATGTAGAACTGGCCGCTCGCGAAGCTGCCGAACAGGTACCGGCCCGTCCGGAGGTCGACCGCGCCGGCGACGATGCTGCCGGTCACCTGCGCTCCGCCGGCCACGGTCGTGTACGCGCTGTTCGCGATCCTCTGGAAGCCCGCCTCCGGCGTCCACTTGAGGACGGCGTCGACGTCCGTCGCGTCGGACGAGCGGTCCAGCGCGTAGGCGAAGGCACCGTTCGCGCCGACGCCGAGCGCGTTGGCCTCGGCGGTCCCCGACCAGCTGCCGATCGAGGTCAGGGATCCCGTGACGATGTCGGCCTGCTGCAGGGCGCCGGCCGCCGTGAGGGAGTAGAAGCGGCCGGTGTCGCAGAACAGGCGCGGCGTCTGCACGGTGTTCGTGAAGGTGCAGAGCACCTCCGCTCCCGCCTCGCTGGGGATCGTGATCGACCCGGCGGCGGATGCTCCGGAGGCGATGACCGTGCCGCCGCGCGAGCACTCGTAGCTGTTGGAGTACCCCAGGCCCGCGCCCGCGGTCTGCGCCTCGGCGATCGTGTACGTCGCTCCGGACTGCACGGTGAGGCGGCTGATCTGCGCGGCCTGGATCCCGGTGGCGGTGCCCGTGGTGGTCGCCGACGCGAGGACGGTCGTGCCGCTGCGCACCGAGAGCGTGAACTGGTCGCCCGTGGCGCTGCGCACCGGCAGGTTCTTCCGGACGGTGAGGGTCGTCGCGGCCTGGATCGTCACCGAGGTGGGGGCGGAGGCGATGAGGCCGGTGGGAGTCGTGGTCCCGGTGCTGTACGTCCCGGCGGCGGCGGCCACCACGTCCACCGAGATCGTGCAGGAGGTCGCGCCCGCGGCGAGGTCGCCGCCGACCGTCGAGACGGTGGAGGACCCGGCGGCCGCGGTCACGGCGAACGCCGTTCCGGTGACGTCGGTGCAGGACCCGCCGACGGCAGGCGTCGGGGCCACGACGAGGCCGGCCGGGAGAGCGGTCGAGAAGCGCCAGTCCGCCTTCGCGAGGAGGTCGCTGGTGTTGGTGACCGTGTAGGTCAGCGTGGTCGGCACCGTCGCGGTCGGCACCGCCTGCGTGAAGGCCGCGTCGAGCGCGGGGGTGACGTCGAGCACGCGGAGGTCGTCGACGGCGAAGGCGCTTCCCGTGCCGGTGACCGTGTTCACGAGCTGCACCTGGGCCGCGGCGATCTGCGCCGGAGTGAGGAGTGCGGTGCCCGTGCCGGTGTAGGCGGCGGCGCGGGCGGAGGCGGGGAGCGCGGGATCGACGAGCGCGCCGAGGCCGCCGACCAGCGGGAGGGTCGGGGACGTGTAGAACACGCCGCCGGTCGCGGCGCAGGGCACGACCGGTGCCGCGAATCCGGTGAGGACGGTGGACCCGCCCGAGACCAGGTTGAGGGAGAGGGACGCGTTGTTCGTCCCGCACTGCCCGCCGGCGGCGTTCATGCCGACGGCGTAGTAGCGGGCGGCGGGCGCGGAGACGCCGATCCCCGCGGCGCTCTGGGCGACGGTCGCGCCGCCGGTGATGGCGGCGTACGGGTACTCGACCAGGGCGTGGTTCGCCTGCGTGCCGGTGTTCGAGCCGTTGGCCGGCGCGGTACTGGAGGTGGACCCCGGCACTCCGGCCGCCACCTGGCCGAGGACGTCCGCCATGCGGCGGGTCTCGCGTGCGGCCGACGATCCCGTGCCGACGGTGAGGAGGGGCCGGGTCGGGCAGAAGGCGGAGTTGGGGTAGGGCGCCGTGTAGTTGACCAGGACGCCGGTGCAGTTCGTGGCGGTCGACCAGCCGGTGGCTGCCGTGTAGCGGCCGTTCGCGTAGGCGGTGAGCGCGCTCGGTGCGGTCGTCAGACCCTGCTCGAAGGTCTCCGTCCACACCTGTCGCGGGGCCTCGGCGACGCCGGCGGCGAGTGTGGAGAAGCCTCCCGCTGCTCGCGCCGTCGCGGGTGGTCCGCGGTCCGACTCCTGATCGTCGTCCGAGGCCGCCGTGGGAGCGGGCGCCGATCCGGCGGGCGCCGTCTCGACGGGCTGCTCCGTCTCTGCGGCGCCGCGGGGTGCTGCGGGATCGGGCTCGTCCTGAGCGGGCTCCTCCGCCGTCGCACTCGGCGACTCCGCGGCCTCGGCGGGTGCCGACGGGGCGGACGCTGACGGAGTGGGTGCCGAGGTGGCAGATGCGGAGGGGGCGGGTGCCGGATCGGCCTCGGGGGCTGCCGGCGGTGTCGGTGCGACGGGCGTCGGGAGAGGAGCTGGGGCGTCGCCGGCGACCGGATCCGCCTGGTTCGCGGCCTGAGCGGGAGACGAGGCGGAGACGTCGCCGAGCCCCCACGAGCCGACGAGGAGAGCGCCGATCGTCGCGAAGACGACGGCCCGCATTCCGAGGCGCGACGGCGCTCGGTGCCGTGAGGGACGGCGCCGCCGGGTCGTGAAAGCCATGGTTCTGCTTCTCAATCGTGTTGTCGATCGTGGAGATGAGCGAAACGTCGACACGACGAACGACACGGATGTCGCAGCGAGTGCGGAGGCCCCAGACTCCGGAGGGGAGCACGCATTCCCCGCGGGCTTCCGAAGATGAACGTATAGGTCGGCCTCCCTCTCGCCATAGAGAAGTGAGCCCCCCTTGTCGGGGCCATAACCGATGAGAAAAGGACCGGGTGAAGCCGAATATGGCGCCTTTTGACGGGTCCTCGCGAAGGAGTTCTAAGAAGTGAGCGCGCGCGACCGGCTCGGCTCACTCCTCCCGTCAGGTCCCGTGCAACGCTCGGGCCCCACCCGGCCACGTACTCGGTACACGCCCGACCGACGAAGGATGGACCCGATGACGCGACGCACACTCGACGACCTGCTCTCCCGCAGCGACCCCGCGACCGACGACCGGGCGCCCGGCGTCCGCACCGCCCTGCACAGCGTGATCGCCGAGACCCGCGAACGCGCGCCCCGCCGTCCCGCGCGGTCGAGGGCGTGGTGGCTGGCGGCTCCCGTCCTCCTCGTCCCGGGTCTCGTGCTGGCGACCAGCGCCGGCACCGACGTCCGCTCGGTCCCCGACTTCACGATCCCGATCAGCTACACCACCGACTCCGGCGCAGCGGTGTCGTGCTCGATCGACTACTTCAACGGAGAGATCGACTACCGCGAGGTCACCACCTCCGCGACCGACTACCTCCGCGCGCAGGACTGGAGCGGCGTCGGCCAGCGGATCCACGACGACGCGGTCGCCTACACGACCGACCCCATCTGGCTGGCCTCGGACATGAACAGCGACGGCCCCGCACTCTCGGACGAGACGATCCGCTGGCGCGCCTGGATCACCGCCGCGGACGACCACATCCTCGACACGATCCCCGAGGGCGTGATCGTCGAGGGCGACGGCGGCCTGGGCGGCAGCACCGACTGCACGGGAGAGCTGTGATGAGCGCCGGCGAGGCGGCGCCGTCCATGGCGCGCAGCGTCGTCCGCTCCCCCGCGCGCGACCGGGAGGCCGAGATCACGGCCCTGGTCGAGCGGGAGGCGCCGGACCTGCTCCGCTACTTCGCGCGGCGGACGGCGAGCCCCGAGGACGCCGCGGACCTCCTCAGCGACACCCTCCTGATCCTCTGGCGGAAGGAGCGGTCGATCCCCGAGGACGAGACGCGCGCGCGGATGTGGGCGTTCGGCGTCGCCCGGCGGGTGCTCTCGGGCCAGCGCCGCACCGCGACCCGGAGGAGCGCGCTGGTCGAGCGGCTGGCGGAGGAGCTCCGCATCACTCCGCCCGCACCCGCCGACGACGCGGCGGAGGACGTCCGCGCCGCGATCGCGCAGCTGAAGCCCGTCGACCAGGAGATCATCACCCTCGTCTACTGGGACGGCTTCTCCCTCGCCGAGGCGGCCGAGATCCTGTCCCTCCGCGCCGCGACCGTGCGGAGCCGGCACGCGCGGGCGCGGGCGACGCTGCGGGACGCGCTGGGGGCGGCGATGTGAGGAGGGCGGCCGCGACCCTCCACCCGGCACCCCCGCCTGAGTAGCATCCCCCGCATGAGCAGGCTCGTCGTCTCCGTCCTCACGTCGCTCGACGGCCGCTTCGAGGGGCCCGGGCACGACCTCTCGGCGCTGCCGTTCGAGGACGCGTTCAACGACCACAACCTCGAGCTGCTGCGCCGCGCGGGCACGCTCGTCTACGGCGGCCGCTGGTTCCGCGACAACTGGGACAGCTGGAGCGCCGTCGCCGCGGACGGGACGGCGGGCGAGCGGGAGCACGAGACGGCGCGGCTGGTCACGTCGCTCGACGCGCTGGTGCTCAGCGACTCCCTGGCTCCCGACCCGGAGGCGCCGTGGGCAGCCACGACGCGGATCGTGCCACGGGAGCAGGGTCCGGCCGAGATCAGACGGCTCAAGCAGGGTGACGGGGGCGACCTGCTGATGTTCGGCAGCGGCACGACCTGGAATCCGCTCCTCGAGCAGGGTCTGGTGGATGAGCTGATCGTCCTCGTCGGCGCCGGCCTCGCGGGCGGCGGGACGCCGCTCTACTCCGGGGCGCCGCAGCACGGGCTGCGCCTCCTCGACGCGACGGTTCTGCCGGGCTCGGAGCTGGTGCGGCTCCGCTGCGACGCGAGCGGGGCCGGCGAGCGGCCGCACAACCTCCGCTGAGACAGGGCGTCCTCCCTCAGGAGCCCACGCCCCTCCTCTCAGCTGACGTCGTGCGCGCCCGAGGCCGGGGCAGCTGGTGAGAGCGAGCCTCCAGCGGACTCCTCCGGCCGGCGGAGTGCCCGAGCGCACAGCCGGACCCCCAGAAGCGCAGTCGCCGCGCCTCCCGCCAGCATCCCGGCCCCCACCACCGTCCACGTCGTCAGGCTGGAGCTCGGCGCGCCGAGCAGACCGTAGAAGAGCCCGACCCCGCTGCCGACCAGAGCGGCCGCGACCAGCGGGATCGCCAGCGCCGATCCCTTCTCCGACCGCGTCCACGCCGAGCTGCAGAGAACGGCGACGGCGCCGATCAGCCAGCCGACGCCGGGGATCAGCAGCCAGCCGAAGGCGAAGACCAGGGAGGCCACGACCGCGAACCACCGACGGTGGAGGACCGTCCGCTCGTCACCGCGATGGACTCCGGCCTCGACTCCGCTCGTCATGCATCGGAGCCTACGGAGACGGGTGGCACCATGCGACGGAGTGGCGCGGGATCAGCCGGACGGCGCCACTCCCTCCTCCGCTCGGTGCTGAGGAGCCGGTCCTGCCGAGCCGGTCCTCGAGCGCTGACACTCGGCCCACCTGAGGCACGCCCCGGCCTCCCTCACCCCGCGACGGTCAGCGACACCTCGACCGCCACGTCCTCCGGCCCCTCCCCCAGTACCGTCTGCCTCACCTCGACCGCGTCGAGCCGGAGGCCGCGGTCTCCGGCGGCGTCGAAGAGCGCGACGATCGCCGGATGCAGGGTCCCCTCGGGCAGTTCCTCCCCGTCGCGAGGCCGCCAGGTGGCGACCAGCTCGGTGCGCGTGGGGAGGATCGCGGCGAGATCGGCGAGGTCGCCCTCCGCCTCCGCCGACGTCGGCCAGCAGCAGACGAGCTCCGCCGAACCCCGCTCGCCCGCCCGGAGCGCCGTCCAGAAACGTCCCGTCGGCCCGATCCCTGCCGCGTGCACTCGGGTAGCGAGTGCGCCGAAGATCTCGTTCGCCTCGTCGTCGCCCGGCCCGTTGGCCTCGTCCAGGGCGATCGTGAGGACCTGGCCGACGTACGGCTGCGCCGGCATCGTCCGCTCGGCGACCTCGACCGGCACGGCGAGCGCCCGCAGCGTCACCTCGGCGGCCTCGAACGCCCGGTCCTCCTGCTCCCGCTCCGCGAGCACGCGCTCCCGATGCGCCTGCAGCGCCTCCGCCGCGGTGCCGGCTCGAGTCGCCGCCGCGACCTCGGGCAGCGGGACCCCCGCGCTCCGGAGGGCGCTGATCACGACTCCGGCCCGGACCTGGGCGTCGGCGTACCGGCGGTACGACGACCGCTCGTCGACCTCCGCCGGGACCAGCACGCCCTTCTCGTCGTAGTGCCGGAGCGCCTTCACGCTCAGACCCGTGATGCCTGCGTACTCCCCGATGCCCAACATGCCTCCAGCATCCCGTCTCCCCCGGCGGGAGGGTCAACAGGCGGGAGGGTCAACGGGCGGGAGGGTCAACCGACCGGCCGGTCGACCAGCGGGACGGGTCGACCAGCGGGACGGCCAGCAGCGGAGCCGGGCCGGAGGCGACGCGACCGGCGTCGGCGGACCCGACCCCGCATCACGCCACGCGCCGACGCCTCAGCCCGCCCGCCGCACCGCGCGCTCACCAGCCCTCGGGCCCCGCGCTCCCCGCCTCGTACTCGTCCAGCGGAGCGTCGCCCGCGGCCCAGGCGGAGAGCACCGGAGTGATGATGCGCCAGCACTGCTCGGCCACGTCGCCCGGGACCGAGAGCAGGGTGTCGCCCTGCAGGATCCCGGCGAGGACCTGCGCGTAGGGGTCGAGCGTGGCCGCGCCGGGCTGCGCCGTCAGGGTGGTGCGCTCGAGATCGGTCAGCTCGTCGGCGCTGTTCACGACCAGGTCGAGGCTGACGTCGCCGCCCTTGAGGCCGATCCGGAGGACCGTCCCGGCGTCGCCCTCGGCCGCCTGCAGGCCGCGCGGGGGCGTGGCGGCGCGGAAGTGGATCGCCACCTCTCGGCGCGGGTCGCCGATCGCCTTGCCGGAGCGGAGGACGAAGGGGACGCCCGCCCAGCGCGGGGTGTCGACCTGGAGCAGCAGCTGCGCGAGGGTCTCGGTGCCGATCTCGGGGTCGACGTCGGGCTCGTCGACGTAGGAGGGGAAGAAGCGGCCGTCGACGCGGCCCTCGGTGTAGCGGGCGCGGCGGGCGGAGGAGGGGTCGTCGCGCCAGAGCCGCACGGCGCCGAGCACCTCGGCCATGCGCGCGTGGACCTCGTCGGGCGCGACCTCGTCGGGGCGCTCCATCGTGGTCAGCGCGAGCACCATCAGGAGGTGGCTCTGCAGCATGTCGCGCAGCGCGCCGGTCTTCTCGTAGAAGGCCGCGCGGCCCTCGATGCCGAGCGTCTCGTCGTAGACGATCTCGACCTTCTCGATCCACTCGGCGCTCCAGCTCGCCTCGAGCAGGCTGTTGCCGAAGCGCAGGCCCAGCATCCCCAGCACGGTCGCGTTGCCGAGGAAGTGGTCGATGCGCCAGAGGCGGCTCTCGGGGAGGACCTTCGCGAACGCCGCGTTGAGGGCGATCGCGTCGTCGAGGTCCTCGCCGAACGGCTTCTCGATGGCGACGACCAGCTCCTCGGGCAGGTCGAGCTCGGCGAGCGAGGCGGCGACCTTGTGCCCCATCGCCGGCGGCAGGGCGACGTAGAGCACCGGAGTCGACGGGCAGGCGTCGAGGAGGGCCTTCAGCTGCTCCGGGTCGGAGGCGTCGGTGGCGACGAAGCGCGCGCGCGACGCGAGGGCCTCGACCGTGTGCGCGGCGACTCCGGCCGCCTCGAGGCTGCGGCGGACGAGGCCCTGCCACTCCTCGTCGGTCTGGGGCGTGCGCGCCGCGCCGATCAGCGTGAGCTCGAGGTCGCGCGCGAGCTCGGCCACCCGGCCCAGGCCCGGCAGCAGCAGCCGCTCGGTGAGGTCGCCGCCCGCTCCGAGGATCGCGATGCTCCGCCGCTCGCTCCCCAGTGCCGCGGCCTCGGGGATTCCGATCTGCTCCGTCATGGTGTCTCCCTCGTAGCCGTCGTGAGTCAGCGGCCACAGTACGCGCCGGGCCCTGGCGCGAGGCCGGGAGCCGGGAGGGGTTGAGGAAGCGGGCGCGGAGTGGCAGGGCGGCGCGGTCGGGAGCGAGAGAGCTGCACGACCTCCGCTGAGAGGCGGCCCGCCGTGTCGGGGCGGGGAGCCCCTTCTCAGCCGACGTCGGCGCGCGACCCGCGGACGCCCGGCCCGCCGCAGCCGTTCCGCACAGCACGTGATCCCCCCCTCCGGTGCTCGTCCGGCGGTACCCTGCCCGCATGCGCCTGCGCCAGGTCGTCCTCGACACGGAGGACGCCCGCGCCCTCTCCGCCTTCTACCTCGCCCTGCTCGGCGGCGAGTACCGCCCCGGCGACGAGCCGCCCGCGGACGGCTCGGACGACGGGGCGGAGTGGGTCGCGATCGTCACCGCCGACGGCGCGAAGCTCACGTTCCAGCGGGTGGCCGCCCTGCCGCGCGCGACCTGGCCGGAGGGGCCCGTCCCGCAGCAGCTGCACCTCGACTTCATGGTCGCGGACGCCGACGAGCTCGACCGGCAGAAGACCCGGGCGCTCACCCTCGGCGCCGAGCTGATCGAGGACAGGAGCGAGGACCCGGAGGAGGCGCTCCACGTCCTCGCCGATCCGGCCGGCCACCCGTTCTGCGTCTTCGTCGCGCCCGACTACCCGGCGGAATAGGGGCGCGCGGCTTCAGCGAGTCGCACGCGTCGGATCACATGCCGGTGATCGTGACCGTCGTCGTCGCGGCGATCACCGCGGCTCCCGTGACGCTCGCGGCGGTTCCCGCGAGGACGGCGGCGGCCGCCGGCCCTGCCCAGTGCTGCGCCGCGAGCGACCGGATCGCCTGCCGGTCCGGGATGCCGGGCCTCGGCGAGAGCGCTCCGGCCGCGTCGAGCAGGCCGATGAGCGCCGCGTCCGACGGAAGGGGCGCCGTCCGAGCCGCGAGGACCTCGGCGACCCGGATCCGCAGCCGCTCGTCCTCCGCCGGCTCCACGGCGGCGACCCGCTCGAGGAGGGCGGCATGCAGCTCCCTCCGAGTGAGGCGGGCGATCCACCAGGAGACGCTGCGCGATGCTCGCTCCGCTGCGATCCACCCGAGTGCCCCGTCGAGCACGGCGTCCCCGAGCGCCGACCGCTCCGGCCCGAGGGCGACGGCTCCGGCGTCCACCTCGACGCGCCGCTGGAGGGAGAGCTCCGCGAGGACGGAGGCGGCCAGGACGGTGTCGAGAGCGCCCGACGAAGCCGCGGGCCGCCCGTCGCTCCGCCGCAGCAGGAGGAGGAGAGCGACGGGGAGGGGCGGCTGCCCGGCTCCGGGGGGCGCAGCGGCCGGCGGGGTGGTGGGAGCGGGCTGTTCCGAGGAGTTCCGTGTCGAGTCGTCCATCCCTCGAGCCTGACACCCGACCCGTCGAGACCGCATCCGCCGGGCGACGGGTCCTCCGTCGTCCGACCGGCCGACCGGCCGGACACGCCCGAGAGCCCACGTCGCGCCCCGAAGCGGACAGCCCCTCGGCCCGTCCGGCGTCAGACCACCCCCGCCGCCGTCCCCGACACGATCAGGTCGGCGCGGTCGCGAGTGGCCTCGATCAGCAGCGCGTTCCGCCCGTCGACCTCCGAGGCCCAGGCGGAGGCCGCCTCGGGGGCGCGGCCGAAGGAGACGTGGCGGTCGACCAGGCGCTCGAAGCGCTCGGTCTCGGGAGTCGCGCAGAACCAGGCCTCGTCGAACTCGGCGCTCAGCAGCGCCCACGGGCCCTCATCGACGAGGAGGTAGTTGCCCTCCAGCACGACGAGCGAAGCGGAGGGGTGCACGGCCAGCGCGCCGGCCACTCCCTCGTCGACGGTGCGCTCGAAGGTGGGCGCGTAGACGACGTGGTCGGTCTCGGCGCGCAGCCTCCGCACCAGGGCGAGGAAGCCCCAGCCGTCGAACGTGTCGAGGGCGCCCTTGCGGTCGTGGCGGCCGAGCTCGTCGAGCGTGGCGTTGGCGAGGTGGAAGCCGTCCATCGGCACGAAGGCGGCGGTCCCCTCCCCTGCGAGCTCGTTCGCGCGGGCGACCACCGCCCGGGCGAGCGTGGTCTTGCCGGCCCCGGGGCTGCCGGCGATCGCGACGATCGCGCGGCGGCCCGGCGAGGTCAGCGCGAGCGCGCGCCCGGCCAGCTCGTCGAGGCCGGGCCGCACCGCGTCGGGCGCGACCTCGGTCTCAGGCCTCGCCACGGCTGCTCTCCAGCGCGTTCACCAGGAAGCCGTGGGCGTGGCGGGCGAGCGCGGGGCCGTCGTTCCAGAGGTTCCGCCACACGGCCAGGTCGTTCGAGAGGGTCGGCGAGACGACGGCCGACGAGAAGGACTCGAAGGTGATGGGTCCGCGGTAGTCGATCGCGGCGAGGGCGTGGAAGAACGTCGTGAAGTCGAGGTGGCCGCTGCCGAGGTAGCCGCGGTGGTTCTCGCCGATGTGGACATACCCGAGACGATCCCCGACCAGCAGCACCGGGCGGAAGAAGTCGTCCTCCTCGATGTTCATGTGGTACGTGTCCAGGTGGATCAGGACGTTGTCGGCGCCGATGTCGTCGGCGAGGCGCAGGGCGTCCGCGGCGGTGTTGATGACGTTGGTCTCGTAGCGGTTGCAGATCTCGAGGCCGAGGGTCATGCCCTTCGTCGCGGCCTCCGCGGCGAGGTCGGTCAGCACCGAGACGACGTTCGCGCGGCCCGCGGCCGAGAGGGGCGCGCTGTACTTCCCGAGCGCGCTGTAGAGGGCGCCGGTGAAGTGGGTGCCGCCGAGCGCGTGGGTGGTCTCGAGGGAGTCGGCGAGCAGCTTCGCGCCGCGGGCCACCACCTCCGGGTCGTCGCTGGAGACGTCGGCCGAGAAGGCGAGGCCGCGCGAGCAGACGATGCCGAGGTCGTTCGCCTCGAGTGCGGCGCGGGCGGAGGCGGTGTCGAGGTTCTGCACGTCGTGCAGCGAGAGCTCCAGCAGGTCGAATCCGGCCGCCTTGGTCTGCTCGATCGTCGCGGTCACTTCGTCGGGGGTGGTGCCGCCGGCGAAGACGAGGGCGTGCACTCCGAGAGGGTTCGTGGTCATGGTGGTGCTCCTTGGTTCGAGAGGTTCAGGGGCGGCGTCGGGCCGCGGGGTCGGTGTCGAGCAGGTCCGCGAGGAACGCGTGGCCGGAGGTCGCGAGGGCGACGGGGTCGTGCCAGAGCTCGCGCCAGAGGCCCATGCCCTCGGCCGAGGCCGGGGGCTGGACGGCGGGCGAGAAGCTCTCGAGGGTCAGCGGACCGCGGTAGCCGGAGTCGGCGAGCGCCGCCGCGAGCCCGGTCCAGTCGGTGCTCCCGGTGCCCGGCTCTCCGCGGTGGTTCTCGGAGGCGTGGACGTAGCCGAGCAGGTCGCCGGCGTCGCGGACGGCGCTCGCGAGGTCGACCTCCTCGAGGTGGGCGTGGAAGGTGTCGAGGTGCAGGAGCACGTTCGGCGCGTCGAGCTCGCGGAGGAACGCGGCGGTCTGGGCGGCCGTGTTCAGCAGGTTGCTCTCGTAGCGGTTCACGTACTCCGCTCCGACGACGACGCCGGCGGGAGCGGCGGCCGCGGCGACCCTCCGCAGCACGTCGAGCGAGCGCGAGCGGGCAGCCGCGTCGGCCGCGTGCTCGTACTTGCGCATGGCCGAGTAGGTGACTCCGCCGACGTACCGCGCGCCGATCGCCTCGGCGAACCGCACGGCCGCCAGCAGCCGCTCCTCGCCGCGGCCGGCCGTGGCCTGGTCGGTGATGTCGGAGTCGGCGTCCAGCGCGAGCGAGACGACCGCGTCGATCCTGTGCTCGTCGAGCAGGTCGGCGGTCCACGCGGAGGCGTCGGGGTCGTCGGGCGCCGGGATCTCGATCAGGTCGAAGCCGATCGAGGCGGCGGCGCCGATCGCGCGGCGTCCCGACTCCGGCGTCCAGTCGCCGACGAGCAGGCCCGCGTGGACCCCGATCGGCGACGAGCGCTCCGTGCTCCCGCGGTGCAGGAACTCGGGGTGCATCAGGCGGCCTTCGCGCCCGTGATCAGCGAGACGAGCTCGTCGCCGCTGGTCTCGGCGGTGCGGCGGCCGGCGACGGCGAGGCCCGCGCGCATCACCCACACCTGGTCGCTCAGGCGCATCACCTGGTCGAAGTTGTGGCTGATCAGCAGCACGGCCACTCCGGCGTCGCGCAGCTTGAGGATGATCTTCTCGACGCGCGCCGTCTCCTGGACGCCGAGCGCCGCGGTCGGCTCGTCCATGATCACGATCTTGCTGCCCCAGCCCGCGGCCCGGGCGATCGCGACCGCCTGGCGCTGGCCGCCCGAGAGGCGGCGGACCTTGCTGGTGACCGGCGGGACGTTCACGGCGAGGTCGCCGAGCAGCTCCTGGGCCGTCTTCTTCATCTGCGTCCGGTCCAGGAACCGCACCCCGGGCACGCCCTTGGTGAGCTCGCGGCCGAGGAAGAAGTTCTGCCACACGGTCAGGTCCTCGACCAGGGCGAGGGTCTGGTGCACCGTCTCGATGCCGCCGTCCCGCGCGCCGAGCGGAGTGGTGAAGTGCACCACGTCGCCGTCGAGGGTGATGGTGCCGGAGTCGGCGGGGTGCACCCCGGAGAGGCAGCGGACGAGGGTGGACTTGCCCGCGCCGTTGTCGCCGATCAGGGCGGTGATCTCGCCGCGGCGCATCGACATCGACGCTCCCTTGAGAGCGTGGACGCCGCCGAAGGACTTCTTGATGTCCCGCGCTTCGAGCAGGATGTCGCTGGTCATGGCTGGGCTCACTTCTTCTGGTAGCGGGTGATGAGGGCGGCGAGCACGACCACCAGGCCGACGGCGAGGGGCTGGTAGAACTGCGAGACGCCGAGCAGGGTCAGGCCGTTGGTCAGCGCGGTCAGGAGGAACGCTCCGATGATCGGGCCGACGATCTTGGCCTTGCCGCCGGTGAGGCTCACTCCGCCGAGCACGACGGCCGCGATGGAGTTGAGCAGGTACTGCGTGTTGATGGCCGGCTCCGCGGCGCCGACGCGGGCGACGAGGAGGAGCGAGCCGACTCCGGCGAGGACGGCGGCGATGATGTACACCGCGATGCGCACGCGTCCGGCCTTGATGCCGTTGGCGACCGCGCTCTCCTCGTTGCCGCCGACCGCCTGCACGTGCAGGCCGAAGCGGGTGCGGAACATGACGACCCAGGCGACGACTCCGATGACCGCGGCCAGGATGATCGGGTAGCCGATGATCCCGATCGAGCCGGTGGTGAGGCGGAGCAGCTCGGGGCTGCCGACCGTGATCGGCTTGCCGTCGGAGACGATCAGCGCGAGGCCGGTCGCCACCGAGAGCGTGCCCAGTGTCGCGATGAAGTCGGTGACCTTGCCCTTCGCGATCAGGAAGCCGTTGATCACTCCGATCAGCCCCGCGAAGAGCAGGGCCGCGAGCGCCGAGAGCCAGAAGCCCCAGCCGGCGCTCCAGCCGATGCCGAAGCCGACCGCTCCGACGGTCATCGTCGCCGAGATCGAGAGGTCGATGCCGCCGGTGGTGATGACGAAGGACTGGCCGATCGAGAGGATGACCAGGATCGCGGCGGCGACGAGCATCGCCTTGATGTTGCCGAGGCTGAGGAACGTCGGCGTCGCGATCGAGAACACGATCACCAGGGCGACGAGCCCGATCGGTGCGGCGTTCTCGGCCCAGAAGCTGAGCTGACGGAGGTTCGCCAGCAGCGGGGAGGCGCTGGCCGGGGGTCGGGCGGTGACTGAGGTCATGGTCGCTTCCTGGGTTGCCATGGGCGGGAGGTCCTACTTGCTGGGGACGAGCGCGGCGAGCGGGTTGTCGAACTCCTCGAACGGCTGGGGGAAGGCGCCGAGGGCCTGCTCCGCGGTCTCGGAGGTCACGAGTGCGGTGGGCGACTCGATCTCGGCGGGGATCTCCTCGCCGGCGCCGACGGCCTCGCACGCCTGCACGCCGAGCTGGCCGATCGCGTAGGGGTACTGGGCGACGGTGGCGGTGAGGCCGCCGTCCTTCACCGACTGCAGCGCGTCCTCGTTGCCGTCGACGCTGACCACCTGGACGGAGCCGGTGAGGCCCGCGTTCTCGACGGCCTTGACGATGCCGAGGCCCATGTCGTCGTTCGCGGCGAAGAACGCCTTCACGTCGGGGTTCGCGGCGAGGATGTCGGTCGCCTTGGTCAGCGCGACCTCGCGCTTCCAGTCGGCCGCGGCCTCCTGGACGACGGTGAGGTCGGAGCCGATCGCGGCGGTGAAGCCGTCGACGCGGGCGGCGCTGGTGACGTCTCCCGAGACTCCGCCGATGACGGCGACCTCGGAGCCGGCGGGCAGCTGCTGCAGGAGGAAGTCGCCGGCCTTGCCGCCCGCGGCCTCGTTGTCGGTGCCGATGTAGGCGGTGACGTCGAGGTTCGCGGCCTCGACCGCGTCGGGGTCGAGCGGGCTGTCGATGTTGACGATCGTCTTGCCGGTGGCGGAGGCGAGGGCCTGCACCAGGTTCGTGCCGCTGATCGGGTTGACGATCAGGCAGCCGAAGTCCTGGCCGGCGACCGTGGTGAGCTTGTCGGCCTGGCCGGTGGTGTCGCCGATGTCGGCGGCGGCCTGCACCGAGACGTCCACGGAGTCGTCCTTCGCGGTGTCCTCGATGCCGTTCTCCATCGCCTGGAAGAAGGGGTTGTCGAGGCCCTTGATGACCGCGGCGACCTTGGTCGATCCGGAGCCGCCGGCGGCCGTGTCGCCACCCGAGGCGCAGCCGGTGAGGAGGAGTGCGAGGGCGCCGACCGGTGCGAGAACCGGGAGGAGGCGGCGTGCTGTGCGGTTCATCGTCATCCTTGAGGATCAGTGGCACCACTGCGTGCCGGTGTGTGAAAACTACCGGGGCTTTCGCGTTACCGCAATACGAAAGTTGGGGAACTTCAGGTTTCCCGTCGGCAGGCATGTACGCTGACCGTGACAAGAGGGGGAGCGATGACGGGGTACTCCACCGGCGAGGCCGGTTCGCACGTGGCCGACGTCCTCGCGCTGTTCCGCGAGCAGGGCGAGGTCTCGCGCAACGCGGTGATGGAGCAGACGGGGCTCTCCCGCTCCACCGTCAACCAGCGCCTCGCGACCCTCGTGGAGCTCGGCCTGATCGCCCCCACCACCGGCGGCGAGTCGACCGGCGGGCGCCCCTCGAGCATGTTCGCGATGAACCTGGTCGG
Source organism: Rathayibacter sp. AY1C2 (assembly GCF_002931195.1). Taxonomy (NCBI): domain Bacteria; kingdom Bacillati; phylum Actinomycetota; class Actinomycetes; order Micrococcales; family Microbacteriaceae; genus Rathayibacter; species Rathayibacter sp. AY1C2. The sequence goes on from NZ_PSWG01000003.1 coordinate 110,108, forward strand.
CACGGTCTTCCTCACCGCCGACATCGGGGCGAGCGGATTCGTCGCCGCCGCCTGCGACCTGCGCGGCACCCCCCTCCGGCACGAGAGCGGCGTCGTCGACGTCTGGGAGGGACCGGACGCCGTGCTCTCGCTGGTGCTCGCCGCGTTCGAGCGGCTGCAGCAGGGCGACGCGGTCGCCGGCATCGGCGTCGGAGTCCCGGGGCCGGTCGAGTTCGCCGCCGGGCGCGTGCGCAATCCGCCGATCATGACCGGCTGGGACGACTTCGACATCGCCGGCTACTTCGCCGAGCCGTACGAGGGCGTGCAGGTCGTCATCGAGAACGACGCGAACGCCCGCGCCCTCGCCGAGTCGCGCCACCACGGCTCCGACAACCTGATCAGCCTGAAGCTCGGCACCGGCATCGGCTCGGGCCTCGTCTTCAACGGAGCGACGATCCGCGGAGCCGTCGGCGCGGCCGGCGACATCGGCCACACCCGCGCGGTCACGGGCACGGTCGACGCGGATCCGCTGCCCTGCCGCTGCGGCAACGCCGGCTGCGTGGAGGCGTACGCGAGCGGCTGGGCCCTCGTCCGCGACCTCTCGGCCGACGACCCCTCGATCAAGCACGTCGCCGACGTCACGGCCCGCGTGCTCCGCGGCGACATGCGCGCCACCCAGGCGGTGCGCCAGGCCGGCCGCGTCCTCGGCGAGGCGGTCGCCGACCTCGTCAACATCCTCAACCCGCGGACCATCGTGATCTCGGGCCAGCTCGGCGACTGCGGCGAGGTGCTGATGTCGGGCCTGCGCGAGCGCGTCTACCTGCGCACCCACCCGCTCGCCACGCGGCACCTGACCATCCACACGTCGGACCTGGGCGAGCTGGCCGGCGTGATCGGCCTCGCCCTGACGACCGCCGACCAGGTCTTCAGCCGCGAGCGCTTCGACCGCGAGGCGAGCGCCGAGAGCCCCCGCGCGGCGGCCGCCGCGAGCTGAGCGGGAGCGCCCTGCCGCGCCCGGCAGCGGCGGGACCGGCGTGAGCGACCCCCTCCGCCCCGCGCACTGTTACGCCCGGCGACGAAGGGTTACGCCGGGCGACGCGGGCCGGGACGGGCGGGCCCGCGGTGCTCCATCATCGTGTCCGGGACGACGCGGAGAGGCCGCGGCCGCCCGACCCGTCCGAAGGAACGCGATGATCCGGCTCGAGCAGCTCAGCAAGTCGTACGGTCCGGCGACCGTGCTCGACCGCCTCGACTTCTCGGTCGCGACCGGCGAGATCTTCGCCGTCGTCGGCCCGAGCGGCGCGGGCAAGAGCACGCTCGCCGCCTGCGTGAACCTCCTGGAGCGGCCCACCTCGGGCACGGTCGTCGTCAACGGGGAGGCGCTCTCGCAGCTCTCGGAGGAGCGGCTGCGCGTCGCCCGCCGTCGCATCGGCACGGTCTTCCAGTCCGACGGACTCTTCAGCCGCCGCACGGCCGAGCAGAACGTGGCCCTGCCGTTGGAGTACCTCGGCGTCACCGCCGCCGAGACGAAGCACCGCGTCGCGGAGCTGCTCGAGCGCGTCGGCCTCTCGGACCGCGCCCGCTACTACCCGCACCAGCTCTCCGGTGGTCAGCGCCAGCGCGTCGGCATCGCCCGCGCGCTCGCCCTCCGCCCCTCGGTGCTGCTCTCGGACGAGGCCACCTCGGGCCTCGACCCCGCCTCGACCACCGCGATCACCACGCTCCTGAAGGAGCTGCGCGACGACCTGGGCCTCTCGATCCTCTTCATCACCCACGAGATGGAGACGGTGCGCCAGGTGGCCGACTCCGTCGCCCGCCTCGACCACGGCCGCATCGTGGAGTCGGGCCGTCTCGTCGACCTGCTGCGCGACCCCGCGTCCCCGCTCGGCCTCGCCCTCAACCCGGTGCGCCCCGCCGTCGCGCCCGGCCCGGGCCTCGGCGAATGGGTGGTGGGCTACTCCCGCTCCGGAGTGCCGACCGACTGGGTCACCCGGCTCGCGGAGGCGGTCGGCCCCGTCTCGCTGCTCGGCGCGGCGATCGAGACGGTGGACGGGCAGGCGGTCGGCCACGCGACGATCGGGCTCGGCCCGGTCGACGAGGCGCGGCTCACCCGTGCGGCGGCCGAGCTCGGCCTGTCGGTCCGGCCCGCCGGCGTGCGCGTCCTCGCCGAGGAGGTGGCGGCGTGATCCTCCACCTCGACAACAAGGTCCCGCTCGAGCAGATCCCCGCGCTGGTGCTGCCGGCGCTCGGCGAGACGCTGATCATGGTCGGCATCGTCATGGCGATCGTGGTGCTGGTCGGCGTGCCGCTGGGCGCTCTCGTGCACAACCTCGCTCCGGGCGGCCTGGCCGAGAACCGGGCCGCCCACCAGGTGCTCAGCGCCGTCATCAGCGTCGGCCGCTCGCTGCCGTTCCTCATCCTGATGGCGTCGATCATGCCGTTCACGCGCCTGATCACCGGCACCAACATCGGGATCGCGGCCGCCGTCGTGCCGATGTCGATCGCGGGGATCGCCTTCTTCACCCGGATCGTCGAGAACGCGCTGCGCAGCGTGCCGCTCTCGCTCACCCGCGTCGCCCGCGCCTCCGGAGCGTCGCGGCTGCAGGTGGTGCGGACCGCCCAGCTGAGCGAGGCGGTGCCGCAGATCATCGGCGGCCTGACGATCAACACGATCGCGATGATCGAGTACTCGGCGATCGCCGGCACGATCGGCGCCGGCGGCATCGGCTACGTCGCGGTGACCTACGGCTACCAGCGCTTCGACACCACCGTCATGCTCGCCACCATCGTGATCCTGGTCGCCACCGTCGCGACCGTGCAGCTCACCGGCGACGCCCTCGTCCGCGCGACCACGCCCGGCGCCTCCCGCTCGCGGCGAGCGCCCCGGGTCGCGGCCGCCGTCTAGAACCACCACTCCTCCTCCTGCGCCCTCGGGCGCCCCTCCCGCGCGCCCGCGCACCCCCTCTTCGAAAGGCACCGCCATGTCCACTCCCGACGACCTCGGATTCGATCTCAAGAAGAAGCGCCGCTGGCCCTGGATCGCCGGAGCGGCCGTCGTCGTGGTCGGCGTCGCCTCCGCGATCGCCGTCCCGCTCCTCTCCCCCGCCGTCTCGGCCAACGAGCAGGAGGGAGCGACGCTCTACGTCGCGACCGCCGAGGGCAATGCCTCCGAGCAGGCCCTGGTCGACTTCGTCGCGAAGGAGGTGGCGCCGCGCTACGGCATCACCGTCGCCTTCAAGGGGCTCTCGGACAGCAACACCATCAACCGCGCGGTGAGCGAGGGCGAGGTCGCGGCCACGGTCTACCAGCACAAGCTCTGGCTGGGACAGGTGCTCGAGGCCAACCCCGACTTCGAGGAGGAGGCGGCCACCCCCGTCTTCCGCTGGGGCTTCGGGCTCTGGAGCGACAAGTACTCCGACGTCTCCCAGATCCCCGACGGCGGCACGGTCTCGCTCTACTCCGACCCCGCCAACGAGGCGCAGGGCCTCTGGCTGCTGCAGAACGCCGGCCTGATCACGCTGAAGCCGGGCACGGAGCCGGGCACCGCGACCCAGGACGACATCGCCGAGAACCCGAAGAACCTGCAGTTCACCCTGCTCGACTTCGCCGCCCAGTCGCGCGCGCTGCCGGACCTCGACGCGGCCGTCGGCTACACCGAGTACTACCTCGCCGCCGGCATCCCGATCGAGCAGCAGATCTTCGCCCCGCAGGCCCCCGACGACTTCGCCGGGCAGCTCACCATCGGCTCGAAGTACCGCGACACCGAGAACGTGAGGAAGCTCGTCCAGGCCTTCCAGGACCCGGCCGTGCAGGAGTTCCTCGCCACGGACGAGACGGTGAAGGGGATCCTGCTGCCGATCGACGGCTGAGCAGGGCCGGAGCGACGGGGTCGCCTGAGGAGTCGCGCGCGGCTTCTCGGGCGACTCGGCGTCTGCGGACGTAGCGTGGGCTCATGAACACGTTCACTCTCCACAACGGTGTCGAGATCCCCGCCCTCGGACTCGGCGTCTTCCAGACTCCGCCCGACGAGACCCGCGCCGCCGTCGCCGCCGCGCTCGACGCGGGGTACCGGCACATCGACACGGCGGCGGCCTACGGCAACGAGCGCGAGGTGGGCGAGGCGATCGCCGGCCGCGACGACGTCTTCCTCGAGACGAAGGTGTGGATCAGCGACTACGGCTACGACGAGACGCTGCACGCCTTCGACAAGAGCGCGGGCAAGCTCGGCGTCGAGCGGATCGACCTGCTGATCCTGCACCAGGCCCTGCCCGAGGCCTTCGACCGCACCCTCGACGCCTACCGGGCGCTCGAGCGGCTGCTCGCCGACGGGAGGGTGCGGGCGATCGGCGTGAGCAACTTCATGGTCGAGCACCTCACCCGCCTGCTCGCCGAGACCGACGTCGTCCCCGCGGTGAACCAGCTCGAGGTGCACCCGTACTTCCAGCAGCGGCGGGTCGAGCGCTTCGGCTGCGAGAACGACATCCTCACCCAGGCCTGGTCGCCGATCGGCGGCATCACCGCCTACCGCGACTCCCCGCGCCGCAGCTTCGACGACCCGGTGCTCCTCGAGCTCGGCGCCAAGTACGGGAAGACGGCCGCGCAGGTGATGCTGCGCTGGCACCTGCAGGAGGGCCGCCAGGTCATCCCGAAGTCGACCCGCCCCGAGCGCATCGCCGAGAACATCGACGTGTTCGACTTCGCGCTCTCCGGCTCGGAGCTCGCCCGGATCGACGCCCTCGAGGCCGGCGTGCGCGGCGGACCGGAGCCCGAGGCCGTGACGCTGGAGGCGTACGGCCGCGACATCCCCGAGGCGTGAGGACGGCGCTCGCGACGGGAACACCGGAGCGGTCGCGGGCGTTGCCCTCACCATGAGCGTTCCCCTCTCCATCCTCGACCTCGCCCCCATCGCCCCCGGTGAGACCGCTCGCGACAGCTTCGCCGCCTCCGTCGCCCTGGCCCAGGAGGCCGAGCGGAACGGCTACCGCCGCGTCTGGTACGCCGAGCACCACAACATGGCGAGCATCGCCTCCAGCGCGACCTCGGTGCTCATCGCGCACGTCGCCTCGCAGACCTCCACGATCCGCCTCGGCTCCGGCGGCGTCATGCTGCCGAACCACTCCCCGCTCACCATCGCCGAGCAGTTCGGCACCCTCGAGACGCTGCACCCGGGCCGGATCGACCTCGGGCTCGGCCGCGCCCCCGGCAGCGACCAGGCGACCTTCCGCGCGCTCCGCCGCGACCCCGACTCCTCCGAGCGCTTCCCGCAGGACGTGCTGGAGCTGCAGGCGTTCCTCGCCGGCGAGTCCCGCATCCCCGGAGTGAGCGCGACGCCCGGTGCCGGCACCCGCGTCCCCCTCTACATCCTCGGCTCCTCGCTCTTCGGCGCGCAGCTGGCCGCCGCGCTGGGCCTGCCGTACGCGTTCGCCTCGCACTTCGCTCCGGACGCGCTGCACCAGGCCGTCGCGGAGTACCGCCGTGGCTTCCGCCCCTCCGAGCAGCTCGACGCCCCCTACGTGATCGCCGGGATGAACGCCATCGCCGCCGACACCGAGGAGGACGCGCAGGAGCAGTTCGCGCAGATGAAGCGCGCCCGCCTGATGATGCTGCTGCGCCAGAGCGGGCAGATCCCCGTCGGCCAGACCTTCGACGACGAGGAGCTCGACGCCCTGCTCAGCGCCCCGATCGGCGCCCACGTCGCGAGCATGACCACCTACACCGGTGTCGGCACCGGCGACCAGGTGGCCGACTACGCCGCCGACTTCGCGCGCTCCGCCGACGCCGACGAGGTCATCGTCGCCCACGCGTCGCTGCAGACGGAGGCCCGCCTGCGCTCGGTCGCGCTCCTCGCGCAGTCGAACGCGCGCGTCGCCGCCTGAGCCCGTCCGCAACCGAGGTCGAGCGGCCCGGCACCGGCCTGATGGCCACTGTCGGACGCTCCGGGCCTCGGTTGCGAACGGCCGGCCCTGGGCAGAGTGGGGGTCGGGCGGCGCACATCAGCGGACGCGAGCAGAAGTGAGCCTCTAATGGGGGCCACCTCTCGGGGCACGACCCCGGGAGGAGCGCGTCCGCGGTGCCAGGCTGAGCCCTGTGTCGACGATGACGGGCGAGCGGCGTGAGCCCGGGGACGGCCCTGCGGGGTCGGCGGCCCTGCTGCTGAGGGTCTGCGCGGGCGACCGGACCGCCTTCCGACAGCTCTACTCGCTCACCGCGGGCAGGGTCGTCTCCGTCGCGGACGCCGTGCTCGACGACCGCGCCGCAGCCGAGGAGGTCGCGCAGGAGGTCTACCTCGAGCTCTGGCGCACCGCGCGCTCGCTCGACCCGGGCCGTCACGTGCTCGCCTTCCTGGCCCAGGTCGCGCACCGCCGTGCCGTGGACCGCGCCCGGGCGGACCGGTCGGCGCGGCGCCGGGAGCTGCAGTACACGGTCCTCGACCGGCCGCGCGATCACGAGTGGGAGCGCTCGGACGTCCGGCTGGCCCTGGCGCCCGCGGCCGGCGCGATCCGGCAGCTCGCCGCCATCCACCACGACGTCCTCTACCTCGCCTACGTCCGCGGGTACAGCCACTCCGAGATCGCGGAGGAGCTGTCGATCCCGCTCGGCACCGTCAAGACCCGGCTGCGCGACACCCTCATCCGCCTGCACTCCCACCTGCAGTCCGCCGGGCCGACGGACCCGGACGGCGGACCGGGACGGCGCATCCGGCACTGACCGGTGGCGCGGACGCCTCTGCGCCACCGGGGTCGCACGCCTCAGGACCGAGTCCGGCCCGCTCAGCCCGCCTGCGTCGCGCTCGAGACCGCGAGCCCGACGATCACCGTCAGCACCGTCGTCCACAGTGCGATCGCGACGCCCTGCCAGAGCAGGATCCGCCCGCGGCCGACTCCGGCGCCCGCCAGCATCACCGCGGTGAAGTGCGTCGGGAGCAGCAGCGGCCCCAGCAGGCTCACGCCCGGGACGCCGTAGCGGGTGAAGGCCCGCTGGAACTTCTCGCGCCGCGGAGTCGTCCGCTTCGCCTCCGAGCGGCCCGTGATCGCCGAGCGGACGCCGGTGCCCAGCAGCACGAGCAGCGCCACGCAGACGAAGTTGCCGATCGCCCCGGCGAGCCCGGCGACCACCGGGTGGATGCCGCCGATGATGCCGATCGACGCCGCCCCCTCGCCCTCGATGAAGGGGACGGCCCCGGCCGCCGCGACGACGAGGGGCTGTACGAGTTCCGGAACGCGGCCGATCAGGTCCTGGAATCCGAGGATCGCGTCGCTGATGATCGTCATGGTCGTGCCTTCCGATGCGGGGCCCCGGCTCTCGGGACTCCTCCATCCGACCGTGTCCGGGAGCGCCGCGGCAGTGCCGCCGGGTCACCGCTGTCCGGGACGATCGACGGTCCGAGGGGTGACAAGTGTCATGGTCGTAGCCTGGGCCGCATGGTGAACACGACCGAGGCGGATCCGCCCGTGCGCGCAGGCCGCGGCGTCGCAGTGACCTGGTGGTACACCCTCGCGTCAGCCGCCTCCTTCGTGGTGGTCGTCCTGGCCGTCTGGTCCGTGGCGGTGCTGAGCGCCGAGGCCGAGGAGTGGCGGAAGGCCGCCTACTTCCTGGGCGCGGCCGCCTGGGTCGCGGTGTTCTCGCCGACCGCGCTCGCGTACCGGCGCGCCGACCGCGAGGGCCCGGTACGCCTCCGGGCCGCGCCGACCCTGGTCTTCTGCCTCGGAGTGGCGGCCGCGGCGCTCACCGGCACGGCCGCCGGGAGCCTCGCGCTCGGGCTCTCGCTCGCCGCGACCCTGGTCGCCGTGCTGCCCTGGCAGAGCGGGGTGCGGCTCCGGGTGATGGTGCTCTGCACGATCGTCCTCGCGGTCGCGGCGGTGCTCGAGCAGACGCGCGCGGCGCCGGACGCATCGGCCGCGCTCTCGACCCTCCTGCTGTTCGCGACGCTGCTGCCCCTGACGGTCGTCAGCGCGCTGTGGTGGTGGGACATCGTCCGCGAGCTCGACCGGGCGCGCGCCGCCGAGGGCCGGCTCGCCGCCGCGCAGGAGCGCCTGCTGCTCGCCGGCGACGTGCACGACCTCCAGGGCCACCACCTCCAGGTGATCGCGCTGCAGCTCGAGCTCGCCGAGCGCCTCCTCGGCAGCGATCCGGAGGCCGCTCTCGAGCAGCTGCGCGCCGCCCAGCGCTCGGTCGACGGCGCCCGCACCGGCACCCGCGAGCTGGCGACGCGCTTCCGCAGCGTTCCGCTCGTCGACGAGCTGGCCAACGCCGCCGACCTGCTCCGCTCGGCCGGGCTCCGCGTCGAGCTCGAGGTCGACCCGGCGGCGGCTCACGCGCCTGCCGAGACGCTCGGGCCGGTGGTCCGCGAGACGACGACGAACATCCTCAAGCACGGCGGCGGCTCCAGCGCGCGGCTGCGGCTCGCGCGGGAGCGGGACGAGTGGCGGTTCGAGGCGGTGAACGACCTGGCACCGGACGCGGAGGAGGCGGACGGGACCGGCTCGGGCGTCCTCGGCATGGCGGAGCGGGTCGAGCGGGCAGGGGGGACGCTGCGCGCCGGGGCGGTCCGCCGCTCCTTCGAGCTGGACGCGCGCCTGCCGGTGGGGAGCGACTCGTGATCCGGGTGCTGATCGCCGACGACGAGGACATGATCCGCACGGCGCTGGCCGCGCTCCTCCGCCTCGAGGAGGACCTCGAGATCGTGGGCGAGTGCCGCGACGGCGAGCAGGCGGTCGCGGAGGCGCTGCGCCTGCAGCCCGACGTGTGCCTCTTCGACGTCGAGATGCCCGGGCTCGACGGGATCGAGGCGGCGGAGCGGCTGCGCCGGGTCTCGGCGACGCGGGTCGTGGTCGTCACCCGCCATGCGCGGCCGGGGGTCCTGCGGCGAGCGCTCGGAGCGGGCGTCAGCGGCTTCCTGCCGAAGTCGCGCCGGGTCGAGGACGTCGCCGAGGTGATCCGCCAGGTCGCGAGCGGACGCCGCTACGTCGATCCGGAGATCGCCGCCGACGCCCTGGCGAGCACGCGCAGCCCGCTGACCGACCGCGAGCTCGACGTGCTCAGCGCCGGCTCCCGCGGCGAGACGATCGGCGAGATCGGCGCGGCGCTGCACCTCTCCTCGGGCACCGTCCGCAACCACGTCTCGTCGATCCTGCGCAAGCTCGACGTCGACACCCGCCAGCGCGCGGTCATCGAGGCCCGCGAGCGCGGCTGGATCTGAGCGAGGCGCCGCGACGGCAGCCACTACGCAGGAGTCGTCGCACTCGCGCTCGAGTGCGACGACTCCTGCGTTCTCGCGAGCGGTGCCCGTCAGGCCGTCGGCGTCCAGATCCGCATCGTCGACGGTCCCCGGTTCGCCCAGCGGTGGTACGGCCGGAACTCCGCCTCGAAGCGGCGCCCCTCCTCCACCGGCACGGAGCCGTAGGGCCAGCCGGGAGCCGCCTCCCGCGCCACCAGGGACACGCGCGCTCCCTCCGCCGTCACGACGGGCGGCACCGAGGCGTCGACCGCGATGTGCTCGGTGTCCAGGCCCTCGGGCAGGTCGAGCGACTCGATCGCCAGCACGAACGGCCCGCGCTCGAGGGCGACCTGGCCGCGCACCGCGTCGATCCGGGGGTGCGGGGCGACGAAGCGGGCCGTCATCGGCAGCGAGAGCCGCACGGTGTCGCCGGCGGAGAACGCCCGGCGGACGGTGACGGTCGGCGTCGAGACCGGCTCGCCGTCGAGCAGCGCCGAGCCCCGCGCGAACGGCGGCACCCGCAGCGTCAGCGCGAACTCCGCGTCCTCGAGGATCCGCACGACGATCTCGCCGTCGGCCGGGTACTCCGTCTCGACGCGCAGCGCGACGCCTCCGGTGCGCACCTCGTACGCGCCGTACTGGTGGAGCTGCACCCCGTCGTCGGTGGCGGTCGCGAAGCCGAGCTCGACGCTCGCGAGGGTGCGGGCGGTGTTGGTCGGGCAGCACGAGACCCAGAACCAGGGCGCGCGGAGGCTGGACTGCGCGCGGTCGGTCTCGCGCGACTCGTCCGGCGCCACTCCGTCGACGCGCTGCTGCAGCGTGTTCGTGTAGAAGAAGGCGCGGCCGTCGTCGCGGGTGGCGGGGAGCACCGCGTTCAGCAGCGTCCGCTCCATCAGGTCCGCGTAGCGGTGCTCGTTCGAGCCGAGCAGGAGCCGCCAGCTGAGCATCGTGGAGCCGATCGCCGCGCAGGTCTCGGCATAGGCGCGATCCGGCGGCAGCTCGTAGTCGGCGCCGAACGCCTCGTCCTGGTGGTGCGAGCCCATCCCGCCCGTGACGTAGGTGCGCCGCTCGACGGTCGCCTCCCACTGGCGGCGGACCGCCTCCTCCAGCTCGGCGTCGCCGGTCTCGACCGCGACATCGAGAGCCCCGGAGGCGAGGTAGAGGGCCCGCACCGCGTGGCCGCGCAGCACCTCCGCGTCGCGCACGGGCACGTCGTCCTGGAAGTACTCGGCGCCGAACGCGATCGGCTTCAGCGTCCCCGTCCCGCGCCGCTCCACGAAGAGGCGGGCCAGCTCGAGGTAGCGCTCCTCCCCCGTCGCCCGCGCCAGCTCGGCGAGCGCCGGCTCGATCTCGGGGTGGCCGCACACGGCGACCCTCCCCTCGGGCCCGAACTCGCGGTGCACGTGGTCGGCCAGCCGTCGGGCGACCTGCGGCAGGAGGTCGTCGTGCCCGGTGCGGAGCCGCGCCACGGCGGCCTGGATCAGGTGCCCGAAGCTGTACAGCTCGTGGCCCCACTCCAGGTCGGAGTAGCGCGCACGCTGGCCGGGCCGGCCGAAGCTCGTGTGCAGGTAGCCGTCCGGGTCCTGGGCGGAGGCGACCCGCGAGACGAGGTCGTCGTACCGCTCCTGCAGCCCGGCGTCGTCGCTCCGGCCGAGCTCCCAGGCCATGGCCTCGAGGAGCTTGTAGACCTCGGAGTCCACGAACTCGATGCCCGCGTGCGCGTCGCCGCTCTCGGCGGACGAGATCGAGCCGTCGGCCGCGCGGTCGAAGTTGCCGGCCCAGCCGACGCGCTCGATCCACGAGCGGCAGTGCTCGATGACGGCGGAGGAGTTGAGGTCCTGGTAGTGCTTCCAGAAGCCGCCGGTGAGGCGGATCTCGTCCTGGCGGAGCGGCCGGAGCACGCTCCGCGAGGGGGCGACCGGGCCGCCGAGGGCGGTGGCGGTGGGGGCGGTGAGGGTCACGGTGTCTCCTTGGAGGGACGGGTCAGTCCTTGACGGCGCCGGCGGTGACTCCCGCCGAGACGTACCGCTGGGCGACGACGAGGAGGACGGCGGCCGGGAGCGAGGCGACCACGGCGGTCGCCATGATCGAGTTCCACTCCTGGTTGTTGTTGCCGATGTACTTGTAGATGCCGAGGGTGATCGGCTGGAGCTTCCCGCCGCTGTCGAGCGTCGAGGCGAAGATGAAGTCCGACCAGGCCCAGAGGAACGCGAACAGCGAGACGGTGACGACGGAGTTGCGGCTGATCGGCATGATCACCGAGGTGAAGGTGCGCCAGGCGCTCGCTCCGTCCATCCGGGCCGCCTGGGTGAGCTCGTCGGGGATCCCCGACATGAAGGCCGTGAAGATCAGCACGCCGAACGGCACCGCGATGGTGGAGTCGGCCACGATAAGGCCCGGGATCGAGTTGAGCAGCCCCAGGTTGAGGTAGATGGCGTAGAAGCCCATCGCCATGATGATCGCCGGGATCATCTGCGCGATCAGCAGCACGAACGAGAGGGCCTGCCCGCCGCGGGGCCGCAGCTTCGCCAGCGAGTAGGCGGCGGGAGCGGCGATCGCCACGGTCAGCAGCACCGTGCCGAGGCCGACGACGAGGCTGGTGCCCAGGTAGGGCAGCTGCTCGCTCAGCACCGCCTGGTAGCCGGTGAACGTGGGCGAGAACGGGAACCAGTCCGGCGGATCCTTCCGCATCGAGCCGGTCGGAGTGAGGGAGACGTTGATCATCCAGTAGACGGGGAACAGCATGACCGCCGTGAGGGCGATCCCGACCACCGTCAGGTACCAGGGGCGGCGGGCGGTCACGAGTCGGCCTGCTTCCGCTGGACCCGGATGTACACGAGGCCGAAGACGAGGGCCAGGATGATCAGCAGGTTGCCGACGGCCGCGGCCGGTCCGAAGTCGGGCAGCATCGAGCCGAAGCCGAGCTGGTACGTCCAGGTGGCGAGCGTGGTCGAGGAGTCGGCGGGGCCGCCCTTCGTCATGATCCAGATGATGTCGAACACCTTCAGCGTGTAGACGAGGCCGAGCAGGATCGTGATCGCCGACACCGGCCGCAGCAGCGGCAGCGTGATCCGCCAGAACTGCTGAGCGCCGGTCGCGCCGTCGAGCGAGGCCGCCTCGTAGAGGTCCTGCGAGATGTTCTGCAGGCCGGAGTAGAGGATCACCAGGTTGAACGGGACGCCGATCCAGATGTTCGCGATCAGGACCGCGATCAGCGAGGTGGTCGGCGAGGTGAGCCAGTTGATCTGGCCGATCCCGAACGACTCCAGGAACGCGTTCACGATGCCGGAGTCGCTGTTGAGCATCCACGACCAGGTCGACGCCGAGACGATCAGCGGCAGGAGCCACGGCACCAGGAACAGCGCCCGGAGCGTGCTCGCCAGCGGGAAGCGGCGGTAGAAGAACACGGCGAGCGCCAGCCCCAGCGTGAACTGGAAGAGGAGCGAGACCCCGGTGAAGACCGCCGTGTGCAGCAGCGCCGGGCCGAAGGTCGCGTCCTGGAACACCTGGACGTAGTTGTCGAACCAGACGAAGGGCGCGTTCCCCTGCACGAACGAGCGGACCGTGTAGTCCTTCAGGCTCAGCTCGAGGTTGCGGTAGAGCGGGAACGCGTAGAAGACGAGCAGGTAGGCGACGAGCGGGGCGAGGAACGCCCACGCGACCAGGCGGCCGCCCTCGGGGCGCCGGCGGCGCCGACGGCTCTCAGCGGCCGGGGCGGGCGGGGCCGGCGGCTCGGTGCCGCGCCGCAGGAGGCGGGCGGTCTCGGTGGCAGTGGTCATGGTCTCTCCCGTCCCCCCGGCCGGTGCGCGGAGCACCGGCCGGGGGGACCTCGTTCGGGGAGCGGGAGCCCCCGGTCGTCCTACTTCGTGGCGGATTCGGCGGCCGACTGGGCGGCCTTCAGGGCGTCCTCGGGAGACTGCGAGCCGCTGAGCACGGTCTGCACCGCGCCCCACAGCTGCTCCGAGATCTTCGGGTACTTCGTGCCGAGGTCGTCCGAGGTGCGGCCCTTCGCGGCCTGCACGGCGGTGACCCACGGCTCGAGGTCGGCGTTGCCTGCGACCTGCTCCTGCTGCGCCTCGGCCGTCGGCGCGATGTACGAGAGCGTGTTGTCGGTCGTGACCAGGCTCTCCGTCGAGGTCAGGCACTCGGCGATCTTCTTCGAGGTCTCGTAGCGCGCCGTGTCCGACTGCACCGGGAGGGTGAGGAACTCGCCTCCGGTCGGTGCGGGGGCCGCTCCGCCGTCCTTCGACGGGATGGTCAGGACGCCGTAGTCGATGCCCGAGGCCTTCGCGTTGGCCAGCTGCCAGGTGCCGTTCTCGCCGAACGCGTACTCGCCGGTCTCGAACTCCTGCCAGCTCGTGGTCTGCGTGTTGCCGATCACGGAGTTGGGCGCGTAGCCCTTCTCCAGCCAGTCGCTCCAGAGCGAGACGGCGTCGACCGCGGCGGGCGAGTCGAGGTCGGTCAGCTCGGCGCCGGAGCCCCAGAACCACGGCAGGAACTGGAAGGTCCCCTCCTCCGTGCCGATGCCGGAGAACGTGATGCCCTTGCCGCCGGAGGCGGTGACCTTCTCGAGCGCGTCGGTCAGCCCGGCCCAGTCGGTGATGGAGGCGGCGTCCACGCCGGCCTTCTCGAGCACGGCCTTGTTGTAGTACAGCGCGAGCGTGTTGGCACCGATCGGCACGCCGAAGGTGTCGCTGCCGGTCTGGCCGGCCGCGAGGATGTTCGCGTCGATACCCTCGGTGGAGAGCCCGGACTCGGCGGTCGTGGTCAGGATGCCCGACTCCGCGAGCGTCGAGACCACGGGGTTGTCGACGAGCAGGAGGTCGGGCGAGTTGCCCTGCTGGCCGGCGAGCAGCGCCTTGTTGGTCAGGTCGGTGGTGTCGTAGCCGGTGCGCTCGACGGTGACGCCGGCCTCGGTCCCGCAGGAGTCGATGAGCTTCGCCCAGTCGGACGACTCGTCGAACTGGGGGTACGGGTCCCAGAACGTGTAGCTGCCTCCCGCGGCGGAGCCGGAGTCTCCCCCGGAGCCGCTCGCGCAGCCGGTCAGTGCGGCGGCGGCCGTCCCCAGCAGGACGGCGGCGGCGAGGCCCCGAGCGTGCTTCCTCGTCTTCACGGATGATCCCTTCGTCGTTGATGGATTCCTCGGCAGTCGTCCCGATCGTCTACGCCGGGCCGAAACTACTTTCTGTCGGGTAAACCTAGGCAGGGGCGGTCAGCGCGTCAAGAGATGCGTCCTTTTCGGTCTTTTCGGTTTTTCGCCGGAGTCGTGCGAGGATCGACGCGGCGGCCCGCCGGGCCCGGAACGGAGGCGCGGTGCCACCACGCAAGCCCACCGGCACCATCACGCTCACCGACGTGGCGGCCGCCGCCGGCGTCTCGATCGCCACCGCCTCCAAGGCGCTCAACGGCCGCGACCAGGTGCGCGCCGAGACCCGCCAGCGCGTGCTGGACGCCGCCGAAGCCCTCTCCTTCACCCCGAACCCGTTCGCGCAGGCCCTCAACTCCCGGCGCACGGGCACCATCGGGATGCTCACCAACGATCTCGACAACCGCTTCGTGCTCCCCGTGCTGCTCGGCGCCGAGGACGCGTTCGGCGCAGGATCGACGTCGGTGCTCCTCTGCGACGCCCGCGGCGACTCGATCCGCGAGCAGCACCACATCAAGAACCTGCTCGCCAAGCGCGTCGACGGGATCGTGGTGCTCGGCCGGACGACGAACCCGCGCCCCTCGATCACGCGCACCATTCCGGTGCCGGTCGTCTACGCCTATGCGCCCTCGGAGGATCCACGCGACTCCTCCTTCACGCCCGACAACGTGCAGGCCGGCGTCCTCGCCGCCCGCCACCTGATCGAGCGCGGACGGACGAGGATCGCCCTCGTCAACGGCGAGCCGAGCTACACCGCCGCACACGACCGCGCCCGGGGCGTCGAGCAGGCGCTGACGGAGGCGGGGCTGCCGCTGGTCGGCGGCGGCGTCCTCTTCGGGCAGTGGTCCGAGAGCTGGGGGCGCCAGTGCGCCGAGACGCTGCTGCGCGCGCATCCGGACCTCGACGCGATCATCTGCGCGAGCGACCAGATCGCCCGCGGCACGCTCGACCACCTGCGCGAGACCGGCCGGCGGGTGCCGCAGGACGTGGCCGTCGTCGGCTTCGACAACTGGGACCTCCTCGTCGAGGCCGCCCGCCCGCCGCTCTCGAGCATCGACATGATGCTCGACACGCTCGGCCGTGCCGCCGCGGAGGAGCTCTCGAACGCGATCCACGGACGTCCGACCGCGGGCGTGCAGGCCATGCCCGTCCGCCTCGTGCCGCGGGAGTCCTCCGGCTGACGCCCCCACCCTCCGCGAGAACGCGGAAGACACCGCCTGCTCAGCGGTGTCCCGACGCTCGGAGCGGCGTCTCGACGCACGAGCGGGCCAGCGCGCATCGGCGAGGACACCGGAGGGACGGGCGGAGCGCGACCGAGGGCGCAGACGTGCGCCGGACCCCTCGGGAGTCCGGCGCACGGCCTGGCGGTGATCAGCTTCCGGTGATCAGCCGGGATCAGCTCCCGGTGCGCTCACCGCGGCGTCGGAGGGTGAGGAGCATCAGACCGCCGCCGAGCAGGGCGAGCAGGCCCAGCACTCCGGCGGTCGCCGTCGCTGCGGCGTCCACTCCGGTCGAGGCGAGAGCCGGACCGCGGGGACCGTTCGACCCGGACACGGGAACGACCGCGGCGTGGGAGGGCGCCGGTCGCGGCGCTGTGGTCGCGGTCGGAGTGGGCGAGGCCGTGGGCGTCGCGGTCGGCGTGGGGGTGGGGGTCGCCGTCGGAGCCACGGTCGGGGTCGCCGTCGGCGTGGTCGTCGGCGTGACCGTCGGAGCCACGGTGGGCGCGATCGTCGGAGTCACCGTCGGAGTGACGGTGGGCGTGACAGTCGGAGTCACCGTCGGAGTGACGGTGGGCGTGACAGTCGGAGTCACCGTCGGAGTGACGGTGGGAGTCACCGTCGGCGTCACAGTCGGCACGACGGTGGGAGTCACCGTCGGGGTGACGGTGGGAGTCACGGTCGGCGTGACGGTCGGGGTCACCGTCGGAGTGACCGTCGGCGTCACGGTCGGCGTGACCGTCGGAGTCACGGTCGGAGTCGCCGTCGGCGACGATCCGCCGTCGGTGGGCTCGCAGCCCGGCTCGGTGAAGTCGTTGGAATCGAGCGTGACCGCTCCCGTGCGGGCCAGTGCGCGGCCCTCGACGGAGACGCCCGTCGTCACCGTGATCGAGACCGAGGCGAGCACGGAGCCCACGAAGTCCGAGTCGGTGCCGAGCGTCGCGGAGCTGCCGATCTGCCAGTAGACGTTGCAGGCCTGCGCTCCGTTGATCAGGGCCACCGTGCTCGACGACGCCGTCGTCAGCGTCGACGCGGCGCGGATCACGAAGACCGCCTCGTTGACGCCCTCGGCGTCGAGCGTGAGCGTCCCCGTCGCTCCGACCGGTCCGGCCGCGGTGTACACCCCGGGCTTCAGCGTGCTGCCGCCGATCTCGGCGTCGACCTGCGCGGTCGTCGCCTGCGAGGCGAGCTGTCCGTAGGCGGTGCCCACGTCGGCCTGGGCCTGAGCCGCCTCCGCGTCTCCGCGGTGGATCACTCCGTCCGTCCGTCCGGGCGGGAACCCGGTGACGGCGGTCAGCGGGCTGACCCCGACGCTCTGGTCCAGGACGCTCGACCCCGTGTTCGTCACGGTCGACGCGGCCAGGACCGAGTAGTCCTCCGCCGTGCCGAGGTCGGAAGCAGTGGCCGCCTGCGCCGAGACGCCGGCGAAGAGCGCGGCGCCGACGACGGCGAGGACGACACCCGTCCCGATCGCCCCTCTTCTGCGGTTCTGCCGATGACGGCGGAGCGAGGTACGAGAGGACACGTGCGGCATGAGGCCAGCGATCTGCCCACGTCAGCGTGAGCTCAATAACCCGAGGTGGGAGGCTCGAACCGTGGGTCGCGCTCCTCGCCCGCGTCTACGCCGCGACCCTGACGGGGGGCAGGATCCGCCGACGGCGTCCCCCGACCCGGGACATGGCCGCCACAGGAGTCCTCGCGCCGGTGACGGCGGACCCGGCCGGCGGAGCGGATCAGCGGTGACGCCCGCGGCACCCGAACCGGTCGGAGTGCTGTGCGTCCCGAAGCCCTCAGCCGAGAGCCGCCACCCGCTCGATCACGCCCTCGCCCAGCCGGGCGACGTACCCCTCCGGATCCGGCCCGGCCGGCGCCAGCTGCACGTGGTCGATCCCCAGCGCCGCGTACTCCTCCATCGCGCGGACGAAGCCGTCGGGGTCGCCGATCGGATCGCCGCCCCCGGTGATGGTCTTCGTGATCGTCGCGTAGTCGCGCCCGAGGTCGTCGCAGTGCCGCTTCAGCACGTCGAGCTTGTGCGCCACGTCGTCCGCGCCGGTGCCGAACAGGTTGCAGGCGTCGCCGTACTGCGCGACCAGCCGCAGCGTCTTCCTCTCGCCGCCGCCGCCGATGAGGATGGGCGGGCCGGGCTGCTGGATCGGCGCCGGGTGGTTCAGCGTCTCGGCGAGCCGGTAGTGCGTCCCCTCGAACGGCCCGTCGTCGTCGCTCCACATCTGACGGCAGATCCGCAGCGTCTCCTCCAGCCGCTCGAACCGCTCCTTCAGCGGCGGGTACGGCACGCCGAGCCCGAGGTGCTCGCGCTCGTACCAGGCGGCGCCGATGCCAAGCATCGCGCGTCCGCCGGAGAGCACGTCGAGGGTGGTGACGATCTTCGCGAGCAGTCCCGGATGGCGGTACGTCACGCCGGTGACGAGGAGCCCCAGCCGCATCCGCTCCGTCCGGCCGGCGACGAAGCCGAGCGAGGTGTAGCCCTCGAGCATCGGATCCTCGCTCGTCGCGAAGTGCTCCATCTGGAAGTAGTGGTCCATCAGCGTGAACCAGGCGCAGCCGACGTCCTCGGCCGTCCGCGCGGTCGCTCCGAGGATCGGCGCGATCTGCGCACTCCCCCCGGTCAGAGTGAAGTTCATGAAGTGAATGCCGAGCTGCACGCGCGTCTCCTGTCGTCCCGGGATGTCCAGGAGCCAGTGTGCGCCGAGCCACCGCTCAACACGCCGACGCGCCCGCCTCTGAGCGGCGTCTCATCCGTTCCGCGGCGTCTCGGCCGATCGCACCCGTCGAGGCGCGGCCGCGCTCACTCGCAGACGCGGAAGCGGTTCCGGTCGAACCCGATGACGTCGCCGACGACGAGCTGGCGCCCGCGGCGCAGATCGACTTCGCCGTTGACGGTCACCATCCCCTCGGCGACCGCCTCCTTGGCCTCGCCGCCCGAGAGGATCCCCGCGAACTTGAGGAACTGGCCCAGGCGGATCGACCCGCCGCCCAGCGGGACGTCGACGGGCTCGGGGACGGCAGCGGCGCCCTTCACGTCTGTGAACGCGCCCGCGAAATGTCGCCGCAGGCCCCCTGGATCAGCGGGTTTCCCACGTAAGTGTCGCCGCAGTTTCCAGCACAACGTGTCGCTCCGAACATGCCCGCGTGATTCCGCGGATCTGAGGCCTCGATGGGGTCATTCGGTGGCCCCTCGCCGCGCAGGAAGTGCCCGGCGGCCATACGAGGTCGGGTTGGCACAGACTTCGGGTTCAGTCTCCACGAAGCCTTCCTCGGCGTCGCGGTCGGCGTCGGAGCTGCCGCCCTGCGCGGCCTGCTCGAACGGGCTGGCTGCCGGAAAAGCCGCAACAAGCGAGGCGTCAGGGCGATGTCGGTGCGGCTGTTTCGCATGCATGCCTGCGGGCGAAGCACTAGAGGGCGTTCTTCGTGGTCGCCAGGTACTCCGGCGTGGCGAGCGCTTGCATGGAGAACCAATGTGTCGCCTCGAGGCTCGCCTCCAGGTGTCGCCAACCGTTCGAGACGAACGAGCTCGTCTGCGCGCCGGTGAACATATAGACGACGGCTCGAGCGGCAGTCGGGATATCGACCTCGGCGCGAAGATTGCCTTCAGCTCGTGCCTGTTCGAGAAACAACGCTATCGCGTCGAGCCAGACTGGATCCGGCAACTTCGCAACGCCGGGAAATTCAGATGAGGCTTGTGCGACGAGACGCAGGCCTGCTTGCGCCGTTGGATCGTGCTGCACTGCTCTCGCGAGGGACCGGGACAGCGTGAGCAGTGAAGCGAGGCCGTCGTCGCCCGACTCCAGAATCGAATCCCGGAGGAGGATGAAGCCCTGGTCCTGGCGGCGGATGATCTCCTCCGCCACCTCGATCTTGCCCCTGCGGAAATGAAAGTAGAAACCACCCTGCGTGACGGATGCTGCTTCTAGGATATCGGCGACGCGAGCGGTCGAGTAGTGCAGGCGCGCAAACACCTTCGCCCCACCGAGAATAATCGCCTCTCGTGTGGCGATCCCGCGTTCCTGTTGTGCCACGCGCACCTCCGACTGATCCCAAAGCCACTCTATCGGCCCATGGTTCAGCGTCTCTGCCGTCTGGTCCCCGTTCGGGAGGGTTCACGCTGAGTAGCCGAACGCCGCGCTGGCGCTCGCACCGTGCTCGGATGTCGAGACCAACCTCACGTCGCGGAGGGTTCGGCCGCCGATGACGACCTCGGCGTTCCTGCGCACGGACGTGCGAGCGGAGAATCGAGCCTGGCCGCCGGACGGAGCGGGCGTCCGAGAGACGGAGGCGCGCCTGAGCCAGAGGTTCGGTACAGCGGAGCGGCTGGTGTCATTGACGGCGTAGATGAGGACTTGCGCCAACTGACCGAACATGACGAGTTCATCGACGGCGTCAAGGCGGGGCGGGGCGGCTGAGTACCCTGCCTGGGATGATGTGACGGAATGGGACGTCTCGAGGTGTCCATCGACGAGGTCCACGCGATCGACGTGGGACGACATCTGGTTCGAGTCGCCTGCTGCCGCATGGGTGAGGCCGGGTGCCGCCTCGGCTGCGCCCGGTCGGGCTCGGCTCGGGGCGCACTCCAAGTCGACGTCCAGTCCGCCGATACAAGCCCGCAATGACTTGGTGCTGACGAGCGGTCCGCCGTGATCGGTCGTGATGCCGATGGGGACAGAGCCCACATCAGTCGTCGCCACACGTCCGGCGACGACTGAGAACCCTGTGACATCGAACGGCCCTTCCCACCAAGCGCCGCGATTCGTGTTCTCACACAGGCTGATGGTCTTCAGCGCCAGGCTGATCGCATCGATAGAACTGAGATGCACCTCGCGGGGATCTCCTGCCGCGTCCAGCGACCAGCGGGGCGGATAGATCGCCTGCTTAACCGCCGAAAGTCGGATCCTGTCACCGTCGACGTGTTCGGCCACCTGGCTGACGGTATGCCTGATGTGTCGATGACCCGAACCGAAGTATCGGCCGGACTCCTTGCCGAGTATCTCCTTTAATGGCCGCCCATCAAAGTGGTGCATCTCGTCCCTTCGGATCTTCTGATCGGTCTGGTGATATGTGCACGCCTGGAAGGTGTCTCGCCGGATTCGATCCCAGGATCTCGAGCGGCGTCATGCACCCGGACCGTGCCTCGGCTGCGAGGGCTGCCGGTACTTCCAGGTAGATCGCAGCCGCAAAGGCTGTTCCAGACCCAGCAGTCAGAACGAACGATGCACGATCGCCGGCGCTGCCTTCCACGGTGACTCGGAGACGAGGCTTGATGATGGTGCTCGCGGTCGACGTGAGCATCCGAGGCCGCGTTCGCCGATGTGATGGAAGCCTGAGAGGGCGAACTCCGTGCAGCGAAGCCAGCACTCGCAGGAGCGGGAGTAGCAGAAGGAGCTGGCCGCGAGGCAACCCGAGCTCGGCGAACACCTGGATGTCGGTCGCCGCCGTCGTCCTCCGCAGAGCGAACAGGTCGCCGGTGTGCAGTGTCAGGTGAGAGCTCGTCTCAGAGGTCTCAACTGCTCTTCCACCTCTCAGCCTGACCAGCGTCCCGGACCGGAAGCGCCAGCTTCCTGAAGCGAGAACTGCCTGCGACGAAGCTGTGACGCCTGGTGACTTCGAAGTCCTGCCACTCGCGAGGCTCGTCAGGCTGACCTTCTGCGGCTGGTCTATCGTTCGGAGCGCATGCTCGGCGAGCACTTCGGCCAGATACGTGCCGAACCCCGCGCCGGGTACCACGGCGATGCCGCATTCTCGCCAGTGGGCATCCCGTTTCCACGCGTACTCGTGTGTGCGGCCCTCATTCGACAGGTCAGCGTAGGAGACGCAACCTTCCGCGCTGGCCTCCATGAGCGGCTTCGCGGTGGAGGACCATGGTCCGGCTGCGTTGATCATCCCGCTGACGCCGTCGAGGTGTTGCGTCAGGGAGCTCGCACGCTGCCGGAGGTCGAGCTGCATCCTCGCGACGCCGTACCGGTCAGCCAGCATGTCGAGACTCGCGCCGTCGCGCCCGGCGAGGAGGAACGGCATGCCCCGGCGCCTTGCCTGCATCGCGAGTTCCGCTGCAACCGAGCCCGTGCCGTAGATCAGCCAAGGTGTCACCGGATCGACAGGGATGGTGCTCTCCCGGAGTGCATCGTGCTGGACGCTAGGGGAGGGGCGCTGCTCGCCGGTCGTCGTCGACGCCCGGCGGGGGGACCTGGCGTGCCGCGCGCACGGCGATCGCGCTTCCGAGCAGCACGAAGATCAGAAACGCCGACAGGCCTGCGAGCACGAACGCGTTCGAGTGCGTGGGGTCGACCACGAGGCTGAGCGAGCCCCCCGTGACTGCCAAGAATGCGCCGATCCACACGCAGGGTCGGGCTGCCTGATGGCCCCGCTGCCAGGCTTCATCGGAAGCCATGACCGAGGCTGCTCTGATCCCGACCAGGTTGTTCGGGCCGAGTCGCCCTCGGGCGGCGCATTCGACGGCTGCGACGACGGCAGCAGCAGCGAACACGAGGACGAGCACTCCGAAGACCATGAACCAAACATACATGCACGGTTGTATGTCGTCGTTCGCGCCGTCGGTCGTCGCGCCAATTTTCGCGCCCAGAAACAAAGCACCGTACATGTTTGGTTTGATTCGACGAGTCTGCGAAGTGCAGCTCGCGATGTGGCGCTGGCAACTCGCCTCCGCTCCACTGGTCCACGAGCCCGTCCCTGGCGCTCGAGGCCATCACTCTTGGGGGAACATTGGCTATCAGGATGAAGTCGGCTGTCTCGGTGCTGTGTGCGGCAGCGTTGGTACTCGCGGGGAACCTGCCTGCGGTTGCGGCGCCCTCCGGCGCGAGCCTTGTTGCACAGCACGAGGCGGCGACGACGACGTCGTACACGGACCACGACATCATCAGCTTCCTGGTGCTCGGCTCGGGTCCGGTCTACGAGGACCACAAGGCACTCTCGCCGTATGCGCCGGAAGTGGATAGCGTCACCGTCGAAGCACGAGACGAGATGTACGCCCTGTTCATGGGTGTCGAACCGAACTTCAACGAGCTCGTTACCGTGCCGCTGCAGTCCGGTGATCCTCGTCTCGTCGACGTTGCACTCGAGAACTTCTCCGAGATCTCCTACGGCGTAGCGGAGGTCATGGGGCTCAACGTGCCCGACAAGGAGGAGTTCGTCTCGGCGCGATCGATCGTCTTCGTCGTCGTCGTGGCTGCTGTCGCCGGAGCGGCCGTGGCGACGGTCGCCGGGGCGGGGAACGTGCGATGGGTCTGGAACACCATCGATTTCTGGGGGACGAGCACTGAGCAGAGCCCGATCTCGCATGAGAAGCGCGCGGCCCAGTTCGCTGCGGCTCTCGGCAAGTAGGTGAGGCTGCCTCCGCGCTCGAGGGAGAGGGGAGTGATCGCGGACAAGGCTGTCTGGTTCTTCGGGGCAGCCTTGGCCGTGCTCGCTGTTTGGATCGGGGCAAGCGTGTACTTCGTGCTCCCGCCCAATGTCCTGTCAAGTGAGTCGGACGTGCACAAGAACCTGCAGCTGGCATTCACAACGGTCTCCCCACAGGGGTGGGGGTTCTTCACGAACGCACCACAGGCGACTGAGATCGCCGCATATGACGCGGAGACGATGGCGTCGTTGATGCTTGCACCTCAAGGGCGGGTGGAGAATCTCTTCGGCCTCAGCAGGGCGCAGCGGGCGCAGGGGCCCGAGCTCGCACAGCTCTCCGAAGCCGTCGGGCAGTGGCACGAGTGTGAAACTGGCCAGACCCGCGAACACTGCCTCGCCGAGGCCAGTTCATTGCAGCCACAGAAGATCACCGTGAACCTCGCTCACCGTACGCTTTGCGGCCCGATCATTCTGACCACAGAGACGTTCACGCCCTTCGAATACCGAGAATTCGATCTCCCCATGCACTCCATCGAGACCTTCACGACCGTGGACGCGGTGTGCTGATGCACGAGCGACCCGGGCCAGCGCTACGGCTCCAGATCGCCTTGCAATCGTTGGAGGTTCGGCAGCGTGCCTTCACGCTCGGCCGCGGCGCTCTGGCGGCCGCCCAGATCTCCATCCTCGTTTTCACGCCGTTCAGCGCACTGATGCAAACGGTCGGAGGAGCCGAACCGGCGCCTTACTGTGCTGGGGCGCGGATCATCTCCGCCTTCTGCATCGGTGGTCCAGAGGTGCCCTCGATCGTGCGGGTCATCGTCATGATTGTTTTGCTGGGCCTCGTGCTCGTCGGGTTCCTGCCGAGGGTGATGGCGTTCGTTCATGCCTGGATCGCCATCTCCATCTCCACCGGAATCTCATTGCCCGATGGCGGCGATTCTGTGGCCGCGATCGTCTCGGTGATCATCATCTTCATCATGGCTGCGGATGATCGGAGATGGGCATGGTCCAAGGAGCGCCGGCCCGTCGGACCAGTCGGTCGAGGTGTTGCACTCGCTGGGATCTATGCCCTGCGACTCCAGGTGACCTTGATCTATCTCAATAGTGCATTTGAGAAGTTCAACGTCGATGACTGGTCCAACGGATCGGCCGAGTACTACATCTCTCGCGGGTACATGTTCGGCGCAAGCGGCCTCATCGCAGATGTGCTGCACTGGGCGACGTCAGTCCCGCTCCTCTTAGCCGTCATCACCTGGGGTGTCATCGTCGCAGAGATCTGCATCGGAATTCTCGTTGTGACCATTGACTTCGGTCGACGGATCGCGTTCATTATGGCGGTCGCATTGCACGTCGGGATCATCCTCAGCATCGGGCTGTGGAGTTTCGGGATCATCATGATCGCAACCGTCGGGATCGCGACGATGAAGCTCGTCCCGTCCTCCGCTTCGCCCGGTTCTGCGAGTGACGAGGACGACTCTCCATCGATCCTCGGAGACGACGATGCCGTTCGGCGATCGGAGGTGTTGTGATGCTGCGATTCCTCCGGTCGGCCAGGCCGCGGCAAAGGCGTGAGGCGCCGAGCACGGGTGGTTGCGTCCGGCGCGCAGTCCGCACGGATCACGCCTACTGGCGCAAGCTCGCCGTTCCGCTCCTCCTGTGCTCGGTGCTGGTCGGATGCAGCCTGAATCTGGGAGAAACTGTTCCGACAGCGGGCACAGACCTGACCGCTGAGGAACTCCGGACCCAAGATCTGATGCTGTGGGCGGTCGAACGGCTGAACGCAGAGGAGGACTTGACCACTGAGGCTGTCGAGTCGAAATCGGACGCGGGTGCGTTCGACTCGGAGTCCACCGCGCATCTGGTCACCATGGTGAATTCGAGCCTTCGGCCCCTGGGCCCATACACGGTGAAGTCCTTCGAACTTCGACCCGAGGGAGCTCTTGCTGTCGTCCGCAATCGGCTTGGCATTCTCCTCGATCTGCAGATCACCGCGAACGCGAACGGAGAGCTCAGCTCGCTCGTCGTGAACGCGGCGGTTGCCACTGCATCACCATCGATTGCATCCTTTGCCGAAGCAGCGGCTCGTCTCGAAGCGCTCGTTCCTGCGTCATCACTGCTCATGCAGGTGACACGCGGATCGCACACGGAGTCGGTTCACGAGCGGGCGCACGACGTTCTCCGTCCGGTTGGATCGGTGATGAAGCTGTACGTTCTGGCAGCTGTAGTGGAAGCGATCAAAGAAGGGGATCTCTCCTGGGAGGACGTGCTCATGATCGACGATGGGAAGAAGAGTCTCCCAACCGGTCGGCTGCACCTCGAGCCGGACGGAACAGAAATTAGCGTGTTCGAGCTCTCACGTTTGATGATGCAGATCAGCGACAACACAGCAGCCGATGTTCTCATGGACGCTGTCGGAGCCCAGCGGTTGTCGGCCGCGGTGCGCGATCTCGGGCATCACCAACCTGACCTCCTCGAACCGTTCCCGACGACGAGGAAAATGTTCCAGTTGACGCTCGGCGGCGACACGTCGCTCGCGAACGACTGGAACGAGGCATCCAGCGAGGCTCGCCATGGCATTCTTGAGAAGTTGAGCAGTCAGCCGCTGACCGTGGACCCGGCATGGATCGAGCGCGCGCCGTTCTGGCCACGCGACATCGATTGGTTCGCGAACGCTGAAGACGTGGCGAGTGCGCACCGGGCGGTCGTGGAGCTGGGACGCGACGATCCGCGCATGTCGCAGATCCTCCGGTCACCCGAGATCGCGTCTTCTTCGCCGTTTGTAGAACGCGGGTTGGTGACACTCTCGGAGAAGATCGGAAGCTCGCCAGGCGTCGTGGCGGTCACGCTGGTTGCCGTGGGGAGCGACGGTGCCGTCTATTCCGTGGTTGCCCTGGGCGTATCCGAACAACCCGGTGACCCACTGGAGCTCTATCGATCGAAGTTCATCGATGTTGCCAGGAGCGCCCTTGACCTATTGATCGAGTGACGCGACATCTCGGATTCTCGACAACCGGTTCGGATCCGTTCAGAGCACGGCGCGGCTGGCGTTCACCTGCTGTTCCGGTGAGGCGGCGTGTCCGATGATAGCATTCCCGCTGAGGAGCGCCGACAATTTCGATGCAAGGAGAGCGCTTCGGCAATTGGCTCACCGGCAAGTGTGGGGAGTGGCCGAGATCGATCCGACGCCGATTGTATTCGGACGCGATCGGAAGCAGTCTGCCGTCATCGATGCTATTGCACGGCACGCTGAACAATACGGTTCCAGCCGCAGTTCGGTCTTGCCTCGGTGCCCTTACATGCACCTCGCACTGAGTAGGTCAAATTGGGAAGATCATGACCGGGATTCGCCCCTGTCGGTAGCACACGTCAGACCGCCGGGATGTCGGCGAAACGCGAGAAGTGGCCGTGGAAGCCCACGGTCACCGTGCGGGTCGGGCCGTTGCGGTGCTTGGCGACGATGAGGTCGGCCTCGCCCGCGCGCGGGTTGTCCTTCTCGTAGGCGCTCTCGCGGTGCAGGAGGATCACCATGTCGGCGTCCTGCTCGATCGAGCCGGACTCGCGGAGGTCCGAGATGGCGGGGAGCTTGTCGGCGCGCTGCTCGGGGCCTCGGTTCAGCTGCGAGAGCGCGATGACCGGCACCTGCAGCTCCTTCGCGAGGAGCTTGAGGGCACGCGAGAACTCCGAGACCTCCTGCTGGCGGCTCTCGACCTTCTTGCCGGAGGTCATCAGCTGCAGGTAGTCGATGACGACCATCTTGAGCCCGACCCGCTGCTTGAGCCGGCGGCACTTCGCCCGGATCTCGACGAGGGTCATGTTGGGCGAGTCGTCGATGTAGAGCGGCGCGTCGTTGATCCGGCCGCGGGTGGAGGCGATGGTCGTCCAGTCGCGCTGGTCGACCGTGCCCTTGCGCATGTGCTGCAGCGGCACGGACGCCTCGGCCGAGAGAAGGCGCATCGCGATCTCGCTGCGCCCCATCTCGAGGGAGAAGAAGATCGTGGCCATGTTGTGCTTGATCGCGGCGGCGCGGGCGAAGTCGAGCGCCAGCGTCGACTTTCCGAGCGCGGGGCGCGCGGCGACGATGATCATCTGCCCGGCGTGGAAGCCGTTGGTCAGGTCGTCGAGGTCGGCGAAGCCGGTGGGGACGCCGGTGAAGCTGCCGTCCTTGTGAGCGGCCGCCTCGATCTCGTCGATCGCGACGGTCACCGCGTCGGTCAGCGGGACGTAGTCCTCCGCCGTCTCGGAGCCGGTGACGTTGTAGATCTCGGCCTGCGCCGTGTTGACCAGGTCGAGCACCTCGCCCTCGCCCTGGTAGCCCATCTGCGCGATGCGGGTGCCCGCCTCGACGAGGCGGCGCAGCAGAGCGCGCTCGGCGACGATGGAGGCGTAGTAGCCGGCGTTGGCCGCGGTGGGGACCATCGAGGTGAGCGTGTGCAGGTAGTCGGCGCCGCCGGCCCGCTGCAGCTCGCCCTGCTTCGTGAGCTCGTCGGTGACCGCGATGACGTCGGTCGGCTCGCCGTGCGAGTAGAGGGCGAGGATCGCGTCGAAGACGATCTCGTGCTTGGGGATGTAGAAGTCGGTGCCCTTGACGCTCTCGACGACGTCGGCGACCGCGTCCTTCGAGAGCAGCATGCCGCCCAGCGCCGACTGCTCGGCGAGGAGGTCGTGCGGAGGGGTCCGCTCGTTCCCGCGCGACTCGCCGCGGTCTCCGCGACCGTCCCGTCCGTCCGAGCCGGGTACCGCCAGGTGCGCGATCGTCATGCCTTCGCCTCCTCCTGTCGGGTGCTGCGCGTCCGGTCGATCCGGTGCCGGGATCCGGTCTACCAGCGACCTCCGACAGCGGCGCACGGGCGCCTGCCCGCACCCCTCGCGGGGCGCTGCGCCACCCTACGGACCGCCGCCCGCGGCACGCAAACCGCCCTGTGGAGAGAGCTGTGCAGAACCGAGGGGAAACGCCGGGCCCACTGTGGGCAACATGTGCACAACCCTGTGGGAACAGCGGTCGTCGGCAAGTTTTTTCTGGGCCCTGACCAGGCATTCACCGCTTTCCACAGGTGTGTGGGGAAAAGAGTCTCAAGACCACAGTGAAGGTTGGTCCCGCCGGAGGGTGTATGTGGATGGAGCTGTGGAGAACGGGAACGACGAAGGGCGGTGCGAGGGGACTCGGAAGTCCCGTCGCACCGCCCTCCGCGGCGTTCTCGCGGCCTTACTTGGCCGCGACCACCTGCAGCTTCACAGTGGCCTGGATGTCGTCGCGCAGACGCACCACGGCCTCGTGCTCGCCGACGTGCTTGATCGCGTTCGAGATGACGATCTTGCGCTTGTCGAGCTCACCGAATCCGGCCGCCGCCACCGCGTTCGCGATGTCGGAGGTCTTCACCGAGCCGAACAGGCGGCCGTCCTTGCCGGCCTTGACCGTCAGCTTCACGCGGTTGGCCTCGAGGACCTGCTTGGTGTGCTGGGCCTCTTCGATGGTCTTGTGCTCACGAGCGGCTCGCGCCGACTTGATCTGCTCGACCTGCTTCTCGCCACCGCGGGTCCACGCGACGCCGAAGCCCTGCGGGATGAGGTAGTTGCGGGCGAACCCGTTCTTCACGTCGACGACGTCGCCGGCCGAGCCGAGTCCGTCGACCTCGTGGGTCAGGATGACCTTGGACATACCGTTACCTACCTTCCGCTGCCGGCGTAGGGCAGGAGCGCCATCTCGCGGGCGTTCTTGACGGCACGGGCGATGAGGCGCTGCTCCTGAACGGAGACGCCGGTGATACGACGGGCGCGGATCTTCCCGCGCTCCGAGATGAACTTGCGGAGGGTCGCGACGTCCTTGTAGTCGATGACACCCACGCGGACCGACTTCGCGGGGGCCGCGTTCTTCGCGCCCTTGCCGCGGATCGGCTTGCGGCGGTCGCCGCTGCTCTTTCCAGCCATAGTGGTTTCCTTAGATTCTGGTTCGCCCCTGCCCCGCCGCGAGCGATCGCGGTGCGGGGGAGGCGTGATTCAGGTGAGGAGAGCGTCCGAGCCGAGGCTCAGAACGGCGTCTCGTCGTTGTAGCTGCCCGGCGTGCTCCACACGTCGCCACCGGCGGGAGCGCTCGGCGCCCACGGCTCCTCGGCCTGACCGCCACGGTTGCCGCCGGCGTTGCCGGAGCCCCCCTGACCGCCGCCGCCGAAGCCGCCCTGGCCGCCGCCGATCTGACCGCCGTTGCCCTGGCCGCCACCGGCCTGGCCGCGTCCGCCTCCACCGGAGGCGCGCGTGACCTGTGCGGTCGCGTAGCGCAGCGAGGGCCCGATCTCGTCGATCTCGAGCTCGATGCTGGTGCGCTTCTCGCCTTCCTTCGTCTCGTAGGAGCGCTGCTTCAGGCGGCCGGTCGCGATGACGCGGCTGCCCTTGGTCAGCGTCCCTGCGACGTTCTCGGCGAACTCGCGCCAGACGGAGGCGCGGAGGAACAGCGCTTCGCCGTCCTTCCAGTCGTTCGCCTGACGGTCGAAGGTGCGCGGCGTGGAGGCGATGGTGAAGTTCGCGACCGCGAGCCCGCCCTGCGTGTAGCGCAGCTCGGGGTCGGCGGTGAGGTTCCCCACCACGGTGATGATCGTCTCGCCGGCCATGAGCGCTACGCCTTGGGAGCGGCCGAGGCCTTGGCAGCCTTGCGGGCGGCCTTCTCGTCGGCGAGCTTCGCGGCGGCCGCGACCTGGGCGATGCCCTCTTCGGCCCGCAGCACCTTGGTGCGCATGACGGCCTCGGACAGCTTCAGCTGACGGTCGAGCTCGTTCGCTGCGGCGGAGGTCGACGTGAAGTCGACGACGGCGTAGATGCCCTCGGACTTCTTGTTGATCTCGTACGCCAGACGACGGCGGCCCCAGACGTCGACCTTGTCGATGGATCCACCATCGGTGCGGATGACGTTGAGGAACTTGTCGAGACTCGGAGCGACGGTGCGCTCATCGATCTCGGGGTCCAGGATGACCATGATCTCGTACTGATGCGTCACTAACCCACCTCCTTCGGACTGAACGGCCACGGTATTTCCGTGACAGGAGGGTATGTAGCATCTGCCCACTCCCGCGGACGCGAGTGCGTCTGGTCGTGGACAACCTGTACAGACTACAACAGGACCGCCGCGACGCGCCGGACGGATCCGCTCGAGGCGCACCACCCCGGGTGCAGGGCGGGGCGGGCACGCGGCCCGGCTCAGCGCCTCAGCGAGACGCCCACCACTCGCGGAGCCGCTGCGTCGCGACCTCCTCGCCGAGCGGCCCCTCCTCGAGCCGCAGCTCCAGCAGGAACCGGTACGCCTGTCCGACCTCGGGGCCCGGGGCGAGGCCGAGGATCTCCATGATCCGCGTGCCGTCGAGGTCGGGGCGCTTGGAGGCGAGCTCCTCCTTCTCGGCGAGCTCGGCTATGCGCGCCTCGAGGTCGTCGTAGGCGTGCGCGAGCCGGTCGGCTTTGCGACGGTTGCGCGTGGTCACGTCGGCCCGGGTGAGGATGTGCAGCCGCTCGAGCAGGGGCCCGGCGTCGGTCACGTAGCGGCGCACCGCGGAGTCGGTCCACGCGCCGTCCGTGTACCCGAAGAAGCGCAGGTGCAGCTCGATGAGGCGGGCCACGTCCTTCGTCGTCTGGTTGTCGAACTTCAGGGCGCGCATCCGCTTGATCGCGAGCTTGGAGCCGACCAGGTCGTGGTGGTGGAAGCTCACCGCTCCGGCCGGCTCGAGCCGCCGCGTGGCCGGCTTGCCGATGTCGTGCAGGAGGGCGGCGAGCCGCAGCACGACGTCGGGCGCGGCTCCGGGGTGCCGCGACTCCTCCAGCGCGATCGCCTGCTCCAGCACGGTGAGGCTGTGGGTGTAGACGTCCTTGTGGTGGTGGTGCTCGTCCTGCTCCAGGCGCAGCGCGGGCAGCTCCGGGAGGAAGCGACCGGCCAGACCGGTGTCGACGAGCAGCTCCAGGCCGGCTCGGGGCGAGGCGGTCGCGAGGAGCTTCCGCAGCTCCTCCTGCACGCGCTCCGCCGAGACGTCGTCGATCCGGCCGGCGAGCTCGGCCATCGCCCACTCGACCTCGTCGGTGGTGCGGAAGCCGAGCTGCGAGGTGAAGCGCGCGCCGCGGAGCATCCGGAGCGGATCGTCGCCGAAGGAGAGGTCGGCGGGGGAGGGGGTGCGCAGCCGGCCGGCGAGCAGGTCCTCCACTCCTCCCGAGGGATCGACGAGGACGACCTCCGGGAGCCGCAGCGCCATCGCGTTGACCGTGAAGTCGCGCCGCACCAGGTCGCCCTCGAGCGAGTCGCCGAACTCGACCTCGGGCTTGCGGCTCACCCCGTCGTAGCTGTCGCTGCGGTAGGTCGTGATCTCGACCGTCTCGCCGGCGACGCGGGCGCCGATCGTGCCGAAGGCCCGGCCGATGTCCCAGTGCGCCTCGGCGATCGGAGCGACGATCCGCACGATGTCGTCGGGGCGCGCGGAGGTGGTGAAGTCGAGGTCGTGCACGCCGTGGCCGAGGAAGGCGTCGCGGACCGGGCCGCCGACCAGCGCGAGCTCGTGGCCCTGGGCTGCGAACGCCTCCGCCAGCCGCGCCACCGTGGGCGTCCCCGCGAGCGCGCGGAGGGTCTCGAGAGCGGTCTGGACGCTGTGCATTCGCACGATCCTAGTGGCGGGGGGTGTCCCGGCAGCGGGTGACCGTGCCAGGGGGTTACGCGGGGGAACCGCCTGCACAGCGGACGCACCGCCTGCCCCGAGGAGGGCTGCCCGTAGAATCACCCGCATGGAGGCCGAGTGAGTCCGATGCATCGGCGCGACCCCTCCCTCCGCTCCCGCCGCTCGCGGGCGGCCCTCCTCCTGCTCCGCTCGGCAGGTGCTGCCGCCCTCGCGCTCGGCCTGACCGGCGTGGCCTCCCCCGCCCTCGCGGCCCCGGTCACCGCCGCGACGGCGACCTCGACGCCCGCTCCCGGCACCGTCACCACGACCGCCGGGGCCGGCAGTGACGGCGTCCTGCGGCCCGGCCAAAACCTCGAGCTCTCGATCGCCGTGCGCAACGGCACCACCGAGGCGATCGACAGCGCCGGCGTGACGGTCGCCCTCTCCTACGCCACCCTCGACACCCGCGCGGAGCTGCACGACTGGCTCGACGCCGAGGCCGACAACGACACCGACCCGGTCCGTGCGACCGCCCAGCTGCGCCTGCTGCCCTCCAGCACCGCCGAGGCCGGCCTCACCGTGCCGGTCGACCAGATCCCCTTCTCCAACGACCGGACCGCGCTCGGCACCCACGCCGTCCTCGTCACGGTCACCGGTCCGGGTGGTGTCGTCTCGACCGCCCGCACGGCCGTCGAGCTGACCGACGACGCGGCGGCCCCGGAGCCCGAGACCGGCGTCAGCGTCCTCGTCCCGCTCACCGTCCCGGACACGGCCGACGGCCTGCTCTCGGCCGAGGCCCTCGCCGACTACACCGACGGCACGGGGACCCTCACCCGGCAGCTCGACGCGGTCGCGGGGAAGGGCGTCACGATCGGGGTCGACCCGCGCATCCTCGCCTCGATCCGCATTCTCGGCAGCGCCGCTCCGGAGTCCGCCCTCGACTGGCTCGACCGGCTGCAGTCCGTGCCGAACGAGCGCTTCGCCCTGCCGTACGCCGACGCCGACGTCTCGGCCCAGGCGCAGGCCGGGCTCTCCGCACTCCTCTCTCCCACCTCCTTCGAGTACGCGATCGACGACACCCGCTTCGCCGCGGTCCCCGGCACCGCCAGCCCGGCGCCCACGGTCGCCGTCGACTCCGACCAGCCGGCCGAGGACCTGCCGGCGCGTCCGAGCACCGAGTCGCTGCTCGCCTCCGACTGGAGCACCTCCCTCGGCAGCGTCGCGTGGCCCGACGAGGGCACCCTCCGGGGGTCGGACCTCGACGTCTACGCGGCCAGCGGAGTGCACCGCACGGTCGTCCCCTCCTCGGGTCTCCTGCTGCCGGAGGAGGTGACCACGACCTCGCGCGCCACCGTCGGCGACTCGGACCTGGTCGTGGCCGACTCGCGCCTCACCGAGGCGTTCGACGCGGCCGCCACCGCCACCGACGACACCGAGTGGCGCGCCCGCATGTCCGAGATCGCCACCGATCTCGCCGAGGTGCAGGAGGAGGGGACCGCGCCGGACGTCGTCCTCACCCTCGGCCGCGGCTCGGCGATCGGCGCCGCGCGCCTCTCCGAGACCCTCGACGCGATCGAGTCGCTGCCCTGGGCCCGCGGAGTCGCCCTCTCCACCGCCCTCGCCGTCCCCGCGACCGAGGGCGCGAGCGTCGTCGACTCGCCGGAGTCGGAGTCGCGGCTCGACCGGGTGCGCGACCTGCTCGACGCCGGCTCCGAGGTCGAGGCGTTCTCCTCCGTGCTGCAGGAGCCGGAGCTGCTCTCGGGCAAGAGCCGCAACGACGTGCTGGCGCTGCTCTCGGTGACCTGGCGCGGAGACGGCAGCGGCTGGGGCGACGCCGTCGGCGCGGCCATGACCGAGGCCGACCGGACGCTCTCGCTGGTGTCGATCGACGCGACCGGCAGCATCCTGCAGGTCTCCCGCGACTCGAGCATCCCCGTGTACGTCCGCAACGAGCTCCCCTGGCCGATCGCCGTCCGCATCCAGGCCTCGACCTCGAACGCCGTCCTCGACATCGACGAGGAGGCGATCGAGACCACCGAGATCGACGCCCGCTCGCAGGGCCGCGTCCTCATCCCCGTGAAGGCCCGGGTCGGCAACGGCGAGACGAGCCTCGGCCTGCAGCTGACCTCGGCGCAGGGCGTCCCCATCGGCACCCCCACGGGCATGACGACCAGCGTCCGCGCCGACTGGGAGACCGTCGGCACTCTGGTCATCGGGATCGCGCTCGTCGTCGTCTTCGGAGCCGGCATCCTCCGCAACATCCGCCGTCGCCGTCGAGGCGACACCCCTGAGGACGAGGAGGACCCGAACGCCGTGCTCGAGGTCCAGCCCGATCTCGACGACCAGCGATCGGACCCGCGTGGCTAGCTTCTCCCTCGGACGCGCGAGCGCCGTCCTCGCCTCCGGCACGATGGTCTCGCGGATCCTCGGCTTCATCATGTCGATCGTCATGGCGAACACGATCGGAGCCGCGGTCGCGCCGGGCGCGGACGCCTTCACGACGGCGAACCTGCTCCCCAACACGATCTACTCGATCATCGCGGGCGGCGCTCTGAACGCCGTCCTCGTCCCGCAGATCGTGCGGGCGGGCCTCGACGCCGACGGCGGCCGCGGCTACATCAACCGCCTGCTGACCCTGGCGCTCGGCCTGCTCCTGGTGACCACGATCGCCGCCACGGTCCTCGCTCCCCTGCTCGTGCGCCTCTACGCGCCCGGCTACGGACCGGAGCAGTACCAGCTGGCCGTCGCCTTCGCGTTCTGGTGCCTGCCGCAGGTCTTCTTCTACGGCCTGTTCACGATCCTCGGCGAGGTGCTCAACGCCCGCGGCTCGTTCGGCCCCTTCACCTGGGCGCCCGTGCTGAACAATGTCGTGGTGATCGCCGGGCTCGTCGCCTTCATGGTGCTGTTCGGCGCCGATCCGGAGGGGAACCGTCCGGTCGACTCGTGGTCCCCGGCGATGGTCACCCTCCTCGGCGGGAGCGCGACGCTGGGCATCGTCGTCCAGTCGCTGTTCCTGATGCTCTTCTGGCGGAGGGTCGGCGTCAGCTACCGCCCCGACTTCCGCTTCCGGGGCGTCGGCCTCGGCACGGCCGGGCGGATGTCGCTGTGGTCCTTCGCCACGGTGCTGCTGACCATCGTCGCCGGCATCGTCGAGAGCCAGGTCTCCTCCACCGCGTCCGGCGAGGGGCCCTCGGCCGCGGCGCTGCAGAAGGCGTGGCTGATCTTCATGCTGCCCCACTCGGTCATCGCGATCTCGATCGCCATGGCGTACTTCACCAAGATGAGCGGCCACACCGCACGGGGGGAGATGAAGGAGTTCCGCTCGGACGTCTCCACCTCGCTCCGCCTGGTGCTGATGATGCTCGTCTTCGCCGCCGCCGCGATCGTCGTGGTCGCGGTGCCGTTCGGCTCCGTCTTCACCGACTCGTTCGCGGACGCGCAGGCCATCGGAGCGATCGCCATGGCCTACGTGATCGCCCTGCCGCTGTTCTCCTCGATCGCCATCATGCAGCGCGCGTTCTACGCCCTGAGCGACGGAGCGCGGCCGTTCCTGTTCACCCTGGTGCAGGTCGTCGTGGCGGTCGCCGGGTACCTGATCGTGCTCCGGCTCCCCGCCGACCGCACCGCCGTCGGCATCGCCGCTGCGACCTCGCTCGGCATCTGCGTGCAGGCCCTCGTGGCGGCCCTCCTCCTGCGCCGCCGGCTCGGCGGCCGCGGAGGCAGGCGGATCCTCGTCAGGCTCGCGCAGTTCGTCCTCGCCGCGCTGCCCTCCGCCGCCGCCGGCTACGGCGTCCTGGTCGCCCTCGGCGGCACGCGCGCGGGCGGTTTCGCCGTCTCGAACTACGTGGAGCCGCTGCTCTCGATGGCCGCGATCGGCACCGTGATGGCGCTCGTCTACTTCGCGGTCCTCTGGTTCCTCCGGGTGCCGGAGCTGCGCGCCGTCCTGGCTCCGGTGCTCCGCCGACTGGGCCGCTGATGCGGCTCCGGTAAAAGCCTGGTCAGATCGCATTTTCAGGGCTGCTGCATAGAGCGGCGCGTGGCACCACCGGCACTCCCGGGCCCGCGGAATAGTGCCCGCCTAGGATGTGTTGTAGCCCACGGAGCCGCGGAACGATTCGAGCGACCGGCTCCGGGTGCTCGGCTCCCGCCCCACCCGTCACCGCTCGTACAGAACCCGAGGAGTTGCCGTGCGCGACATCGTCATCATCGGATCCGGCCCCGCCGGCTGGACCGCCGCCATCTACGCGGCGCGCGCCGAGCTGCACCCGGTGGTCGTGGCCTCGTCGGTCGAGATCGGCGGCGACCTGATGAACACGACGGACGTCGAGAACTTCCCCGGCTTCCCCGACGGCGTCCTCGGCCCCGAGCTGATGACCTCGATGCAGGCGCAGGCCGAGAAGTTCGGCGCCGAGACCTTCTACGACGACGTCACCTCCCTCGATCTCGAGGGCGAGGTCAAGACCGTCCACCTCGGCTCCGGCGAGAGCATCGAGGCGAAGACCGTCGTCGTCGCGACCGGATCCGCCTACCGCAAGCTGGGCCTCCACGATGAGGACCGCCTGTCGGGACACGGTGTCTCGTGGTGTGCCACCTGCGACGGCTTCTTCTTCAAGGGGAAGACCATCGCCGTCGTCGGCGGGGGCGACTCCGCCATGGAGGAGGCGACCTTCCTCACCAAGCACGCCGCGAAGGTCTACGTGATCCACCGCAAGGACTCTCTCCGCGCCTCGAAGGTCATGCAGAAGCGCGCCTTCGACAACGAGAGGATCGAGTTCATCTGGAACGCCGAGGTCACCGGCATCACCGGTGAGAACCACGTCGACGGCGTGAAGCTGCGCGACACGGTCGACGGCACCGAGTCCCACCTCGACCTCGACGGCCTGTTCATCGCGATCGGCAACGACCCGCGCACGCACGTCGTGCACGGCAAGCTCGACCTCACGACCGAGGGCACCATCTCGGTGCTCGGCCGCTCCTCCCAGACCTCCGTTCCCGGCGTCTTCGCCGCCGGCGACGTGATCGACCCGACCTATCGTCAGGCCGTCACCGCCGCGGCATCCGGAACGGTCGCCGCCCTCGACGCGGAGCACTACCTCGCTTCGCTCGCCGATGGCACCGCCCACACCGAAGGCTCACCCCGGGCCGAGCTCATCACCCGCTGACCGTCCGGTCATCGCACATCGGAGCCGGCAGCCCGCCGACTCGTGAAGGAGAGAACACCATGTCCACCGCGAAGAGCGTCACCGACGCATCGTTCCAGTCCGACGTCCTCGACTCCGAGAAGACCGTCCTGGTCGACTTCTGGGCCGAGTGGTGCGGTCCCTGCCGCATGGTCGCACCGATCCTCGACCAGATCTCGGCCGAGCACGGCGACAAGATCGAGATCGTCAAGCTGAACGTCGACGAGAACCCGCAGACCGCTGCGAAGTACCAGATCACGTCGATCCCGGCGATGAAGGTCTACCAGAAGGGCGAGGTCGTGAAGACCGTCATCGGCGCCAAGCCGAAGCCGGCCCTCGAGGCCGACCTGGCCGCGTTCCTCTGAGTTCGCACCCCTGACCGCCCTCTGCGGTCTCCGAGAGCCCCTGTCACGTCGTGACGGGGGCTCTCCTCGTTCCCGGGGCTGTTTCACGTGAAACAGCCCTGCCGGGGCGCAGGCCACGATCCCTGCGGTGGCGACCGACCGCCCCGCCGCAGCACAGGACCGGCCGGTACTGTGGATCCACCCGGCTCCGGCCGGAGAGACCCTGTCCACCGAGCGAAGCGGAACCATCGTGACCAACCGCGGCACCAACCTCGACCCCTGGTACAACTCCTATGCGGAGCGCACGGCCGGTCTGGCCGCCAGCGAGGTCCGAGCCCTGTTCGCCGTCGCGTCACGCCCCGAAGTGGTCTCGCTCGCCGGCGGCATGCCGTTCGTGTCCGCGCTCCCCCAGGACCTGGTGACCGGCGCCATCGACACCGTGATGCGGGAGCAGGGACCCGTCGCGCTGCAGTACGGGTCGGGCCAGGGCGTCCCCGTCCTGCGCGAGCAGATCCTCGACGTCATGGCCCTCGAGGGCATCTCCGCCAGCGCGGACGACATCGTGGTCACCACGGGCTCTCAGCACGCCCTGGAGCTCGTCTCGAAGCTGTTCCTGGACCCGGGGGACGTCGTCCTCTCCGAGGGCCCCAGCTACGTCACGGCGATGGTCATCTTCCGGTCGTACCAGGCCGAGGTCGAGCACGTCCCGATGGACGAGCACGGGCTCATCCCCGCCGCCCTCCGCGAGCACATCGCCCGCGTGCGCGCCGCCGGCAAGACGATCAAGTTCCTGTACACGATCCCCACCTTCCACAACCCCGCGGGCGTGACCCTCAGCTGGGAGCGCCGCGTCGAGATCCTCGAGATCTGCAAGTCCGAGGGAATCCTCGTGCTCGAGGACAACCCGTACGGCCTCCTCTACTTCGAGGACGTCCCACCGAAGGCGATGCGCTCGCTGGAGGAGGACGGGGTGATCTACCTCGGCACGTTCTCGAAGACGCTCGCTCCCGGCTTCCGAGTGGGCTGGGCTCTCGCTCCGCATGCGATCCGCGAGCGGCTGATCCTCGCCAACGAGGCGGCCGTCCTCAGTCCGTCGTCCTTCAGCCAGCTGGTCATCTCGAAGTACCTCGAGACAGCCGACTGGCGCGGACAGATCGACACCTTCCGGGGCGTCTACCGCGAGCGGAAAGAGGCGATGCTGAAGGGCCTGCAGACCCATCTGCCCGGCCTCAGCTGGACGAACCCGAACGGCGGCTTCTACGTCTGGGTCACGCTGCCCGAGGAGCTCGACTCCAAGGCGATGCTGCCGCGCGCAGTGAAGGAGCTCGTCGCGTACACGCCGGGTACCGCGTTCTACGGCAACGGAGACGGACGTCAGAACATCCGCCTCTCGTTCTGCTACCCGACGCCGGAGCGCATCGGTGACGGCATCCGCCGCCTCGCCACGGTCATCAACGGAGAGCTCGATCTGCTGTCGACCTTCGCGGGCACGGGCCGACTGAGCAACGCCGACGCGAGCAAGCGTGACGCCGTCCTGCCGCCGAACGTCTCCTGACACCGCTCCTTCAATAAGAAAGCCCTGGTCATGACCGATTTCTCTGTGCTCGACCGTACACTCGACATCGTCGTCATCAGCGGTGGCATCAGCCACGAGCGCGACGTCTCCCTGCGGTCGGGCCGTCGCGTGGCGGACCGTCTGTCCGCCATGGGCCACCGCGTCTCCCTGCACGAACCGGACGCCGGCCTCCTCTCGACGCTCCTGCAGAAGCGTCCCGACGTCGTCTGGCCCGCGGTGCACGGAGCGAGCGGCGAGGACGGTGCACTCCTCGGGCTCCTCGAGGCGGCGGGCTTCGCCTACGTCGGCTCGCAGACGGACGCGGCGCGCCTGGCCTGGTTCAAGCCGACCGCGAAGACGCTCGTCGCTCGCGCCGGCTTCTCGACTCCGCGCTCCGTCACCCTCCCCCGCGAGACCTTCCGCGAGCTCGGAGCCGCCGGAATCCTGGAGCAGGTCGAGGCACACCTGCCGGGCTCCCTCGTGGTGAAGCCCGCTCAGGGCGGTTCAGCCCAGGGCGTCAGCATCGTGACGGAGTCGTCGCAGCTCCCGCGAGCGATGGTCGAGGCGTACACCTACGGCGACGTCGTGCTCATCGAACAGCAGATCCAGGGGACCGAGGTCTCCGTCGGTGTTCTCGACCTCGGTGACGGTCCTCTCGCCCTGCCGCCTGTCGAGATCGCACCCGTCGCGGGCCAGTACACCTTCGAGGCGCGCTACAACGCGGGGGAGACGCACTTCTACACGCCGGCACGGATCTCGCCGGAGATCACGGAGGAGGTGTCCCGCGTGGCCGTTGCGATCCACGAACTGCTGGGACTCCGCCACCTGTCGCGGCTCGACTTCATCATCGACGACGCCGGACTCCCCTGGTTCTTCGACGCGAACGTCCTTCCCGGAATGACCGAGACCTCACTCGTTCCCCAGGCCATTGAGGCATCCGGCCGCTACCTCGGCGACGTCTACTCCACCCTCGCGAAGCTCGCCGCCTCCTGACTCGATGCCGTTTCACGTGAAACGGTCCGCTGCGCGTACGCTCCTGATCACATGGCTGCTGAGTTCTGAACGAGTGCTCGAATCCATGCCAGACGAGTAGTTGCGTCGCGGCCGATTAGGACCCTCTATCGCCGCCTTCTCCCTAAATGCGGGTCGAGTAGCCGCTCAATAACGGGTCCACGTCTTCATCAGCAGACCAGTAGTGCCAACTCGGGGAAGAACCCGAGGCCGCGTATCGACTCCCACCAACGTTAGACATCTGTCGCCGCGCCGGCCGATTATCCGCAGATCAGCGTGGTACATCCCGCCCCCGCCGCCACCTTTTCACCAGGCCCACGGGCATCCATCGCCACCTGGTCCTCGTCGTCATGCTGGTCGAGTAGACGCATTGCCGCGTATCGAGACCCGGCCACCCCCAATGGGTACCTGGCGGGCGTTGCCTGGAGCGATGTATCCACGCCCACTGTCTGGCTATATCCGCAGACATACCGGTGAAGAGCAGTAGTGCGTCGAATCGAGGCTCACCACGATCGCCACCCGCGCCATCTCTGGGGAGACACAACATGGTCGATCGACGCTGATCGACACCAGGCACCCGTCGCCATGCTGGTCGAGTAGCCACAACGGGACGTACCGAGACCCACGGCCCGAAGGGACCCCTTTAGCTTGGTTCTCCGACCTCAACTTTGCCTTGGGGGGTGGTGTCTCTATTCCGCTGGTCAGGCGAGCAATCTCTTTCGAGCATTGCGGTCGAAGTCGGTCTCACGATGATCCGCATGGGCGTCCAATGTTCTCGGCAGGGGCGTTTCACGTGAAACGCTTCCGCAGCCGTTGAGCAACTTCGAACCGAAATGCTGCGCCCGTTGGAGCGAGTCGAGCCGACGAGGGCCTACTCTCCTACATGACAAGCTCGTAGCTCTTCAATGGATAGGCCGCCCTAGATCGGACCGTTTCACGTGAAACGGCCCTTCCATCGTCTCCTTCAGTGCTCTCTGCGGGCGACCGCCGACGGGGTCCCCGTCAAACCTCGGCGAACCCACTCATCACATCTGCATGATCCGCGAAAACGAAGCGATACTGCATTTCGTCTAAACGTGCCCCCCCGGCCGGCCAATTTCTGGAGGCTCAGGAAGCACTCCTCACCGGCTACTTGCGATGCACGGACAGCCGAGGTGATCCTCATCTCGGCGGCCAACGTAGGAATGTTTCACGTGAAACATTGCGCACGCGAATATCGGCGACCATGACGTCGCCCTGGGCAGCGGAGAGCGCCACCGAGTACGACCCGCCCAGGAACCCGTCCTGCGCCCGCCAGCGAGTCACCGAAAGCGACATGAACTCCGGAGGTCAACGAGGTCTGAACTCAGCCAACCCTAGATCCGGCGCTCCACGCCTACTCAACCGCCATATAGGCGCATCGTGAGCTGCTCTATCCAGAGATCAATGCCCCAGATACCCGGCGATCGTCACCGATCCGCAATACCAGCCGTATTCTCGACCAGGACCGGAGTCAGCAGCGCCCCGCAGAACCCGGAACCACTTCATCGGACTGTACCGGTCAGAAGGGCCTATCAATCCGAGAGAGGACGACAACCGAGAATCCTCAGCTCACAAGGCATCTCGAAGATCGCCCCAAGCGTGCTGATCTGCGATCGCGGTGCCGACGAGGGGAGCGGATACCGCCACATCGGCGATTGCGGCCAAGAACGCAGCGCGAGGCCGCGCACGCCAGCCGCACGGCGAATCAGTGGCGGCCACTAGGCCGACCCTCTACGGAGCGAGCGACACCTCAGTCGGCTCCCCGATCTCGGCGAGGATGCGGTTCAAGTCCTGGATGGTGGCGAAGTCGATGACCATCTGGCCCTTACGTGCGCCCAGGGTGACCTTGACGCGCGTGTTCAACCGGTCGCCGAGGTGATCCGCGATCGACGAGAGGTGTCCGGAGTGCCCGCCCTGCTCCTCCACCACGGGACGCGTGGTCGTCCGCGGCGCCTTCATCTGCGCGGCGGCAGCCTCGGCGGCACGGACGGACAGGTCCTCGTTGACGATCTTGTCGGCCAGGCGGCGCATCATCTCGACGTCGTCGAGGGACAGAACCGCACGCGCGTGTCCTGCGGTCAGGACGCCGGCAGCGACGCGGGCCTGCACATCGGCCGGGAGCCGCAGGAGACGGAGCGTGTTCGAGATCTGCGGCCGCGAACGTCCGAGCCGCGTCGCCAGGGCCTCCTGGGTGATCCCGAAGTCGCTGAGGAGCTGCTGGTAGGCG
Organism: Rathayibacter sp. AY1C2; assembly: GCF_002931195.1. Classification (NCBI taxonomy): domain Bacteria; kingdom Bacillati; phylum Actinomycetota; class Actinomycetes; order Micrococcales; family Microbacteriaceae; genus Rathayibacter; species Rathayibacter sp. AY1C2. The sequence continues at coordinate 151,994 of NZ_PSWG01000003.1, forward strand.
GACGCCTCCTCGAGCGGGTTGAGGTCGGCGCGGTGCAGGTTCTCCAGCAGCGCGTCGCGGAGCATGTTCTCGTCGGCCGTGTCCTTGACGACCGCGGGGATGGTGGTCAGTCCCGCAGCCTTCGAGGCGCGGAACCGGCGCTCACCCATGACGAGCTCGTACTTCGCTCCGCCGCGAGCCGTCACGGGCCGGACGACGATCGGCTGCAGCACTCCGAACTCGCGGATGCTGTGGACGAGTTCCGCGAGGTCGTCCTCGTCGAACACCGACCGCGGCTGCGCCGTGTTGGGGGTGATGTCGGCGAGGGGGAGTCGCGCCAAGCGCGCTCCGGGGACCTCGAGGAGCTCCTCGGCACGGGCCGAATCGCCGACCTGATCAGGGAAGAAGACGTCGACAGGTCGGGAGCGCGACTCGTCGCTGGTCGGGATGAGCGAGCCGATCCCCCGGCCGAGTCCCGTGCGCTTGGTCGCCATCAGCGTGCCTCTCCTTCGTGTGACGTCTCGGGTGTCTTCCGCGCTCCGCGTCGTGCGATCTCCGCGGCCGCCTCCAGATACGCCAGCGAACCGGACGACTGCGGGTCGTAGCTGATCACGCTCTGTCCGTAGCTCGGCGCCTCCGAGATCCTCACGTTGCGCGGGATCACCGCGCGCAGCACCTCCTTCGGGAAGTGCTCTCGGACATCCGCTGCCACCTGCTGGGAGAGGTTCGTGCGGCCGTCGTACATCGTCAGGAGGATCGTCGAGACACCGAGGTTCGGATTGAGGTGCCGCTCGATAAGGTCGATGTTCTTGAGCAGCTGGCTGAGCCCCTCGAGGGCGTAGTACTCGCACTGGATCGGGATGAGCACCTCGCGAGCGGCGACGAACGCGTTGATCGTCAGCAGCCCGAGCGAAGGAGGGCAGTCGATGAAGACGTAGTCGAACGGCTCGTCCATGGTGTCGAGCATGCGGTCGAGCGCACGGCGGAGACGCTGTTCGCGTGCGACGAGCGAGACCAGCTCGATCTCGGCGCCGGCCAGGTGGATGGTCGCCGGCACACCGTAGAGCGAGGCGAACTCCGGGCTCTTCTGCACGACGTCCGCGAGGGGAGTGTCGTTGACGATCACGTCGTACACGCTGGCCGTCTCGGCGCGGTGCTCGATGCCCAGGGCCGTCGACGCGTTGCCCTGCGGATCGAGGTCGATGACGAGCACCTTCGCCTCACCGCGGGCGAGCCCGGCGGCGAGGTTGACGGTCGTCGTCGTCTTGCCGACGCCGCCCTTCTGGTTCGAGATCGTGATGACGCGCGTCGACTCGGGCTTGGGCAGCGGCTGCGCGTTCAGCAGTGCGCGCCGACGGGTCATGTCCGCGATCTCCCGGGCCAGGGGAGTCGAGGAATCGAAGCCTCCGGTCAGACCGGCGGAATCGGTTTGTTTCACGTGAAACCTTCGCTCAGCGAGTGGGACGGACATCAGCACCGAGGAGTCGACGGACGAGGAGTCGGGGGCTCACTGCGGCGTCGTGGCGATCAACCCACTGTAGCCCGGACGACCCTCGTCACCTCGGAGAGCACGCCGTCGCCGAGCACGACGACCTCGGGCGGGGAGAGCCGGAAACGACGGATCTGTTTGGCCGCCGCCTCGATCTCCTTCTCGGCGTTGATGCCCTTCAGCAGGACCAGCTCGCCTCCGGGCCGCAGCAGCGGCGCGGTCAGCGGGATCAGCTTCGAGAGGGCGCTGACCGCCCGAGCGGTCACCTGGTCGAGCGGCTCCGCGAGCTCCGCCTCTTCAGCACGGGCTCGAAGAACTGAGACATTCTCGAGTCCGAGTCCGTCCACCTGCTCCTGAAGCCAGACGACGCGACGCTCCATCGGCTCGATGAGCACGAAGCGGACGTCGGGCCGCACGATGGCCAGGACGAGCCCGGGAAGGCCCGCGCCACTGCCGACATCACCCACCAGTCCCGGACGCAGGAGAGGGGCCACCAGGGCGCTGTTGAGCATGTGCCGCGTCCAGAGCCGGGGGAGCTCCAGGGGCCCGATCAGGCCGCGCTCCTCACCCTGATCGGCGAGAGCCTCGGTGAAGCGCCGCAGGAGGGGCAGGCGGTCGCCGGCGATCGCCGCAGCGGCTGACGGCTCGGCCTCGAGGGTCGACTCCACGCCGCTCAGCCGCGGGTGATGACGGTGTGGCGCTCGCGCGCCTCGCCGCGCGACTCCGACACGAAGCCGCGCTCGCCCACCATGTCGTGGACCAGCTTGCGCTCGTACGACGACATGGGCGGGAGGGAGGCCGACGTCGCGCCGTCCTCGATCCGCTCGATCGCGCGGTCGACCAGCTGGGCCAGCTCCGCCTCGCGGGCGTCGCGGGAGCCGCCGATGTCGAGGATGAGGCGGGAGAACGCGCCGGTCTTCGTCTGGACCGCCAGTCGCGTCAGCTCCTGCAGCGCCTGGACGGCGTCGGGACGGGAGAGCACCCGGAGGTTCGTGTCGCCGGAGGCGGTGACCGAGAGGTAGGCGCGGCCGTTGCGGACCTCGATGTCGATGTCGCCGTCGAGATCGCAGATGTCGAGGAACTCCTCGATGTAGTCGGCGGCGACGTCGCCCTCGTCCTCGAGCTGAGAGAGCGTGGACTCGGGCGCCTCGTCGACGGCGGACGCGTCCACGTCCACGGGTGCGGACTCGTCGTCGGTGATGGTCTGCATCGGATCGGTCATGGCGGCTCTACTTCTTTCCGGCTTGCTTCTTGGAGCGGTTCTTGCTCACGGGCTGCGTGCGCTGCACGGCCTTCTTCTCGACGAGGGTGACGTCGCCGGCGGCCGTGGTCTCCTCGACCAGCTTGCCCTTGCGGCGCAGGCGCTCCTCGCGGGCCTTGGCGGCCTCGCTGCCCGGGGTCGGCATGTTCCGGATGACGATGAACTGCTGGATCATCGTCCAGATGTTCGAGGTCAGCCAGTAGAACATGACGCCGAGGGGGAACGCGAAGCCCGAGAAGGCGAAGACGAGGGGGAGGATGTAGAGCAGGATCCGCTGCTGCTTGAACGTCGGCGAGGCCTTCGCCTCGGGCGACATGTTCTTCGACACGATCTGCAGCTGCGTGATGAACTGCGACGCGGTCATCAGGACGACCATGATCACCGCGATGATGATGACCGGCTCCTGGCCGCCCTCGGCGAGTGCGCCCTGGATCGACTGGTGCAGCGGTGCGACGCCGAAGAGGTTCGCCTCGCCGAACTGGCGGGCGAGCGTCTCGTCGAGCGGGCCCACGCCCTTCTGGCTGTGCTGCGCCGCGTTCAGCACCGAGAACAGGCTGAAGAAGATCGGCATCTGGATCAGCAGGGGCAGGCAGGAGGCGAGCGGGTTGGTGCCCGTCTTCTTGTAGAGCTCCATGGTCTCGCGGGACATCGCCTCGCGGGACAGCTGGTCGCGCTTGCCCTTGTACTTGTCCTGGATCTTCTTGAGCTGGGGTGCGACCTCGAGCATCCGGCGCTGGCTCTTGATCTGCTTGACGAAGATCGGGATGAGCGCGGCGCGGATGACGATGACCAGGCCGACGATCGAGAGGACCCAGGTGATTCCCGCGGCCGCCTCCATGCCGGTGAAGGTCAGCAGCTGGTGGAAGGCGACGAGGAGCAGCTCGACCACCCACTTGAGGGGCCAGAGGATCGTGCCGAGGAGGTCCATGGAGTGGGGTCAGTCCTTTCGAGGGCCCACGACGAACCCGGCTCGCGTCACGGCGAAGCGGGTCCGGCCGGAAGCCGGTCGGTGCAGGGGGATCGAGGTCGGGACGTCGTCGATGCCGCCGGCCGCCCACGGGTGGCAGCGGAGCAGACGGCGGGCCGCGAGGACGGAGCCGAGGACGAGCCCGTGGAGCTGGACCGCCTGGAGCGCGTACGCGGAGCACGAGGGGTAGTAACGGCAGACGTCCCCGTAGAGAGGGGACACGACCGCCCGGTAGACGATCAGGAGCAGGACGCCGATGTTCCGCGGCAGCAGGAGGATCGCCCACCCGAGCCGGGCGAGCGGCGCCCCACGGCGGGGGAGCACTGCGGTCACGAGGACGCCCCGCTCTTCCGCGCGGCTCGCGCCATCGCGGACCACACCTCGGAGCGCAGCTCCGACCAGGGGGCGTCGGCGCTGCCGGGCAGCGCGCGGACGACGACCTGGGTGCCGGGGTCGATCTCGGGGACGAGCTCGAACGCCACGGCCTTGAGCCGGCGGCGGACGGTGTTGCGCGTCACCGCGGTGCCGACCGTCTTGGCGACGATGAACCCGAACCGCGCCGGATCGCCCGCAGAGGACCGGCGGACATACGTGACGGTGTGCGGTCCTGTGGACCGCACACCGCGACGGACGACTGTCCGGTACTCGCCTCCGTGGACGATGCGATTGGCTCTGGCCAGCACCGCTGGTCGGTACCGCTCGCTGCTAGGCGGAGAGCTCGGTGCGCCCCTTGGCGCGGCGCGCGCTGAGGATGCCGCGGCCGGCACGGGTGCGCATGCGCAGACGGAAGCCGTGCACCTTGGCGCGACGACGGTTGTTCGGCTGGAAGGTTCGCTTGCTCATAATCAGATCTCCACGTACGTGTTCCGCGGCGCGAACCGGCACCACCCGCTCGGGCGGAGACTCGGATCCTCCGGGAAGAAGGGGTGCCCGGCTGCGGAATCCGCTCGGCCTGCGAGGGCCGCACGGACGACACCGGGCAGGCGTCAACTGACTTAAACTACGGCCTGTTCCGCCACCGGTCAAATGTGGACGGCGCGAAACCTCGATCATGCACACGGGACACGGGGTTCCGCGCATTGACACGCGGGTGTCGCTGTGGTGGATTTGTCTCCCGTCGGCTCCGTTCGTTACGGTGTTGAGCCGCAGTTATCCACAGGTGGGATCCGCGTCCTCCCGCGCCCGCACAGGCATCGCTCGAGGCCGGTGGACAACCCTGTGGAGAGAGCGGCACTCGAGACCCGGCTCCGCGCCCGGTCCGCGACGCCCCTGCAGCGGGCGGCGACGGGTCCGGCGGAGACGGCGATCCCGCAGCGACTTCACAGCGACAGCACCCAGGACCGGAGACAGATGGCAGACGACACGTCGATGGTCGACGCGTGGAACGTGATCCTCCGCGCACTGTCACAGGACGAGCGGATCACCGCTCCCCTCTACGGGTTCGTCTCGCTCGTGGAGCCCAAGGGCATCATGGCGGGCACCTTCTACCTGGAGGTCCCGAACGAGTTCACCCGCGGGATGCTCGAGCAGCGCGTGCGCGTGCCCCTGCTCAGCGCGATCGGGACGCTCGACGACTCCTTCGGCGTCACGACGTTCGCCTTCGTGGTGAACCCCGACATCGAGCACGAGCCCCTCAGCTCCCCGTCGTCGCAGGAGTCGATGAACCCGTTCGAGCCGATCACCGCCTCCTCGGCGACGGTCGCGCCGACCCGCGGGGTCGAGGAGCTGCGGACCGTGCCGGCGACCGACACCCGGCTGAACCCGAAGTACAGCTTCGACAACTTCGTCATCGGAGGCTCCAACCGGTTCGCGCACGCCGCGGCCGTCGCCGTCGCCGAGGCTCCCGCCAAGGCCTACAACCCGCTCTTCGTCTACGGCGACTCCGGGCTCGGCAAGACGCACCTCCTCCACGCCATCGGCCACTACGCGATGAGCCTCTACCCGGGGATCCGCGTGCGGTACGTCTCGAGCGAGGAGTTCACGAACGACTTCATCAACTCGATCGCGAACAACCGGGGCAACGCCTTCCACGGCCGCTACCGCAACGTCGACATCCTCCTGATCGACGACATCCAGTTCCTGCAGGGGAAGGCGGAGACGCAGGAGGCGTTCTTCCACACCTTCAACCAGCTGCACGACCACAACAAGCAGGTCGTGATCACGTCCGATCTGCCGCCGAAGGCACTGACGGGCTTCGAGGACCGGATGCGCTCGCGCTTCGAGTGGGGCCTCATCACCGATGTGCAGGCTCCCGACCTCGAGACCCGCATCGCGATCCTCCGCAAGAAGGCGGTCAGCGAGAAGCTGCTCGTGCCCGACGACATCCTCGAGTTCATGGCGTCGAAGGTGTCGAGCAACATCCGCGAGCTCGAGGGGACGCTCATCCGCGTCACCGCGTTCGCGAGCCTGAACCGGACGCCGGTCGACATGTCGCTCGTGCAGACCGTGCTGAAGGACCTGATCACGCTCGACGAGGACAACGTCATCTCGCCGGTCGACATCATCAACCACACCGCGGACTACTTCAAGCTCACGGTCGACGACCTCTACGGCTCGTCGCGCTCGCAGGCCGTCGCCACCGCGCGCCAGATCGCCATGTACCTGTGCCGCGAGCTGACGAACCTCTCGCTGCCCAAGATCGGCCAGCTGTTCGGGAACCGCGACCACACCACGGTCATGTACGCGAACAAGAAGATCTCGGAGCTCATGAAGGAGCGCCGCAGCATCTACAACCAGGTCACCGAGCTGACCACCCGCATCAAGACGAACCGCTAGCCGGCAGTCGTACGGTCCCCGGGACCGCCTGTCGCGGGTGGCGTGCCCCGGGGTCCATCGGCGTCCGTGCGCGGTGGTCGGGTAGTCGCTCCCCTCTCCTCGTGTGAGGGGAGGGAGCGACGGGGATCGCGGCGCGAGTAGCAGGGCGTCGGTGTCGGCGCGCGTCGAGATCAGGCGAAGGCGCCGGCGAAGGTCTCGATACGCCGCACTGTGGCTACTTGACCAGCACGAACCGGACGTGCTCAGGGGGTCCGGGTGAGCGGCGGAGCGGCCGGCGCGCGATCGGACGGTGTCGATCCGCCGTGCGACGGCCCGGAGAGCAGCGCGGGGGAGAAGGAGCGCGCACTGTCTTCCGGGCCGCTCGGACGGCGGCAGCTGCCCTCGACGGTCTCCATCGTGACCGGAGAAGTCGTCGACGGACTCCTCGGACCTGCCGCACGCACCTCGGACACGCCGCCTCGCGCGCCTCGGAGGGCCGATTTCCACAGTGTGAGGAACCTGTGGATAACTGTGGACAACCGCCTCGGGACTGTGCGCCGGGAGAGCCCGCCTGTGGAGGGCGACCGGTCGGCTCGGATCCCTCCACAGCGCGTCCACGTGCCCGCTCACACTCCCTCCACAGGGGCGGGTCCCTCCGATCCCACCCAGGAGTAGGGGTCCGAAGCGTTTTCCACAGTTTCCACACGTGTTAACACTGTTAACGCAGTTCTCTCTTTAATGAAGCCTCGACCGGCAACCTCTCCACAGCGGCTCGGGAGTGCTCGGCGGTCCACCCCCTTCCGAGCTCGTCGAGCCCGGCGGGTACGATGGGCGACGGTCTTCGTCCGCGACTCGTCAGGGGTGTACTCGTGAGGTTCCAAGCCAACCGCGATGTCTTCAGCGAGGCGGTGTCCTTCGCGGTCAAGCTGCTTCCGCAGCGCACGACCCTGCCGATCCTCTCCGGAGTCCTCATCGAGGCGACCGCCGAGGGTCTGACGCTGTCCTCCTTCGACTACGAGGTGTCCGCGCAGACGCAGATCGCGGCCGACGTGGAGGAGACGGGGACCGTGCTCGTCTCGGGCCGTCTGCTCGCCGACATCGCGAACCGCCTCCCCAACGCTCCCGTGCGCATCGCCACGGAGGAGTCGCGCGTCTCGGTCTCGGCCGGCTCGGCGCACTTCACGCTCCTGCAGATGCCCGTGGAGGAGTACCCGAGCATCCCCGAGATCGACGCCTCCACCGGCCTCGTCCCGGCCGACGCCTTCGCAGCCGCCGTCTCGCAGGTGGCGGTCGCCGCCTCCCGCGACGACGTGACCCCCGTCATCACCGGCGTGCAGCTCGAGATCACCGAGAACACGATCGGCCTCGTCGCGACGGACCGCTACCGCGTCGCCGTCCGCGAGATCGACTGGGACAACGGGGACAACCCCGCGCCCACCCAGCCGCTCACCGCCCTCGTGCCCGCACGCACGCTGCAGGAGGTCGGCAAGACCTTCGGCCACTCCGGCACCGTCTCCGTCGCGATCACCAACCGCGACGAGCGCGAGCTGATCGCCTTCACCGCGGACCGCAAGACCGTCACCTCGCTGCTGATCAAGGGCAACTTCCCGCCCGTGAAGCGCCTCTTCCCCGCCTCCGTCGAGAACTACGCGGTCATGTCGACCAGCGACCTCATCGAGGCCACCCGCCGCGTCTCGCTCGTGCTCGAGCGCGAGGCGGCCCTCCGCTTCAGCTTCAGCAGCGACGGCCTCACCCTCGAGGCCATCGGCTCCGAGCAGGCGCAGGCGTCCGAGAGCATCGACGCGATCGTGACCGGCGACGACGTGGTCGTCTCGCTCAAGCCGCAGTTCCTGCTCGACGGCCTCGCCGCCGTCCACTCGGAGTTCGTGCGCATCGCGTTCACGAAGACCGAGAACCCCAACAAGCCCGGCCCCGTCCTGATCACCGCGCAGACCTCGCGGGAGCAGCCCGGCAGCGACAGCTACCGCTACCTGCTCCAGCCCAACCTGCTGCTGCGCTGACCACTCCCCGGATCGCAGAGCCGCGACCGCCCCGCTCCCGACGAGCGCCCGCCCGCCGGACAACGAATCCAGGAAGGTTCACCATGCACATCGGACTCGTCGGCCTCGGCAAGATGGGCGACAACATGCGCTCCCGCCTCCGCTCCAAGGGGCTCGAGGTCACCGGCTACGACCGCAATCCCGACGTCTCGGACGCGGCCTCTCTCGACGAGATGATCGCCGCACTCCCCTCGCCCCGCATCGTCTGGGTGATGGTGCCGGCCGGCGAGATCACCGACGCGGTCGTCAAGGACCTGTCGGAGAAGCTCAGCGAGGGCGACCTCGTCATCGACGGCGGCAACTCCCGCTTCACCGAGGACTTCAAGCACGACGCGCTGCTGAAGCCCAAGGGCATCCACTACATCGACGCGGGCGTCTCCGGCGGCGTCTGGGGACTCCAGAACGGCTACGGCCTGATGGTCGGCGGCCCGAAGGAGCTCGTCGAGTACGCCATGCCCGTCTTCGACGCGCTGCGCCCCGAGGGCCCCCGCGAGGAGGGCTTCGTCCACGTCGGCGAGGTCGGCGCCGGCCACTACGCGAAGATGGTCCACAACGGCATCGAGTACGCCCTGATGCAGGCGTTCGCCGAGGGCTACGAGCTGCTCGAGACCCGCAGCGACATCATCAAGGACGTCACCGGCACCTTCAAGGCCTGGCAGCGCGGCACGGTCGTGCGCTCCTGGCTGCTCGAGCTCCTCGTCCGCGCCCTCGAGCAGGACCCGGACTTCAAGAACATCGAGGGCTACGTGCAGGACTCGGGCGAGGGCCGCTGGACCATCGAGGAGGCCATCAACAACGCCGTCCCGGTGCCCACGATCAGCGCCTCGATCTTCGCCCGCTTCGTCTCCCGCCAGGAGGACTCCCCCGCGATGAAGGCCGTCGCAGCGCTCCGCAACCAGTTCGGCGGGCACTCCGTCAAGGCCGTCGACTGAGTCGGCTGGTGAGGACTGCCTCCGGCAGTCCTCACGGCGGTCGGCTTCCGGAGGGGGGCGCGTTCCGCAGGGCCGGTGACGGACGGTGGACTGCGGCCCGCCGCCCCCGTGAGGCAGGGATGCTCTCACGGAGGCGGCGGGCCTCCGGCCGCCTCCACCTTGCTACCGGCGTCGGGCGGCGAGCCTGCGGCCGCCTTCACGGGCGGGGACGGGGCGCCGCCGATCATGGTGAGCGAGTAGTGGCCCCGGAGGGGCGTATCGGGATCCGCGTCCCGGACGGTTCCGCCGCCGTGCCGGTCGAGTAGCCCGCAGGGGTGTGTCGAGACCGGGGGCGCAGGCCTGGCCGGCAGGGGGAGAGCGGACCGCAGGCGCCGGGGCGGGTGGACCGGCCGAGCGAGACGGGCGAGGAGCCCGCAGGGGTGCAGTGAAGGCCCGCGACGACGGGTGGAGGAGAGGAGCGCGACGTGCAGGTGACGCAGCTGGCGCTCAGCGACTTCCGGAACTACGAGTCGGTCGATGTCGAGCTCGTGCCCGGACCGAACCTCTTCGTCGGCCGCAACGGCCAGGGCAAGACGAACCTCGTCGAATCGCTCGGCTACCTCTCCACCCTGGGCTCGCACCGCGTGTCGAGCGACCAGGCGCTCATCCGCGCCGGCCGGGACAGCGCCGTGGTGCGCGCCCGCCTCCGCAACGGCGAGCGCGACCTGCTGGCCGAGGTGCAGATCAACCGCTCCTCCCCCAACCGCGCGCAGATCAACCGCGGCGGGATCAAGCCGCGCGAGCTCCCCCGCTTCTTCTCCAGCGTCCTCTTCGCGCCGGAGGACCTCCTCCTCATCCGCGGCGACCCGTCGGCCCGCCGCCGCTTCCTCGACCAGCTGGTGATCCTCCGCTCCCCGCGGATGAGCGCCGTCCAGGCCGACTACGAGCGGGTGCTGCGCCAGCGCAACTCGCTGCTCAAGTCCGCACGGGCGAGCGGCGTCCGCGACCCCTCGAAGCTCGGGACCCTCGACATCTGGGACGAGCGCCTGATCGCGCTCGGGACCGAGATCATGCAGTCGCGCCTCACCCTGGTGGAGGAGCTGAGCGGACCGGTGCGCGCCGCGTACGAGGCGGTCGCCGGTGCCGACCAGCGTCCGGTGCTCCGCTCCCGCCTGAGCATCGAGGGCGCGGTCGACGACGACGGCGAGCCCGTGGAGCAGCCGGGCGCCGCGTCACCGGCGGCGGGCGAGGGACTGGCGGAGGCGTTCGCGTCCGCCCTGGCCGGGGTGCGCCGCCGCGAGCTCGACCGGGGCGTCTCCCTCGTCGGCCCGCACCGCGACGACGTGCAGTTCGAGCTGAACGCGCTGCCGGCCAAGGGCTACGCCAGCCACGGCGAGAGCTGGTCGTTCGCGCTGGCGCTGAAGCTGGGCGCCGCGGAGCTGCTCCGGCGCGACTCCCCCATGGGCGATCCGGTGCTGATGCTCGACGACGTCTTCGCTGAGCTGGACGCGCGCCGGCGCGAGCGGCTCGCCTCGGTGGTCGCCGACTACGAGCAGGTCCTGATCACCGCGGCCGTCTTCGACGACGTCCCGGAGGCGCTGGCCGCGCACACCGTGCGGATCGAGGCCGGCCGGATCGTCGGCACGGGCGCCGCCGCCGCGCCGATCGCCGTGCCGGAGCCGACCGCACCCGACTCCGCCTCGTCCGATCCGGTGTCCTCCGACTCCCCTCCTCCCGGTTCCGAGTCCTCCCGCTCCTCTTCTCCCGATCCGGTCTCGGCCGATTCCCCTTCTCCTGGTGCCGTCTCCTCCGCCGCGGCCTCCTCCTCGGAGCCCGCGTCCCCAGCGCCGGCGTCCACGGATCCCGCGTCCCCGGAGCCGCCCGCGTCTACCGGCACCTCAAGGAGGTGTTCGGCGCCGACGGCCCGCGCCGCATCCGGAAGACCGTCGAGCGCGCCGAGCCCAAGGGCGACGCGATCCCGTTCGGCAAGGGCCGCGACCCGCACGACCTCGGCGACGTCCTCGACTCCCTCACCGTGAAGCTCGGCTGGACGGCGCCGCTGGCGCAGGGCGACCTGATGTCGTCGTGGACGGCGATCGCCGGCGAGGAGACCGCGAAGCACTCGACTCCGGTGGGCGTCGTCGACGGCGTGCTGACGGTCGCGTGCGAGTCCACGGCGTGGTCGACGCAGCTCCGGCTGATGCGGATCGAGATCATGAACCACATCGCCGTGAACTTCCCCGACGCGGGCATCGCGTCGATCCGTTTCCAGGGCCCGGACGTCCCGAACTGGAAAAAGGGTCCCAGGTCGATTCCAGGGCGTGGTCCGCGCGACACCTACGGCTGAGGACGCATTTTCGGTCGACCGCCGATCTTTCGCGCCTCAGATCGCCGTCCAGCGCTTCGGATCGACCCGGCACGCGGTAGAATGGAGGGCCGCCGAACCGCAGTGACGCCGCCGCGCGGGCGATCTCCAGATCACCGTGCGCGTCGCGACGGACCGTCAGAGGAGAACTCCACAGCTATGACTCACGAGCCGAACGACTCCACGTCACCCGCAGCGAACGACCTGGACGCGAACGGCTCAGCAGCCCCCTCCGCTCCGCACGAGAGCATGTCGACCAAGTCGTCCGGCGACTACGGCGCGAACCAGATCCAGGTCCTCGAGGGCCTCGAGGCGGTCCGCAAGCGCCCCGGCATGTACATCGGATCCACGGGTCCGCGCGGTCTGCACCACCTGGTCTACGAGATCGTCGACAACGCCGTCGACGAGGCGCTCGCGGGCTACTGCGACAACATCGAGATCCTGATGCGCGCCGACGGAGGCGTCACCGTCTCCGACAACGGCCGCGGCATCCCGGTCGACATGCACCCGACCGAGGGCATCTCCACGGTCGAGCTGGTCCTCACCGTGCTCCACGCCGGCGGCAAGTTCGGCGGAGGCGGCTACGCGGTCTCCGGTGGCCTGCACGGCGTCGGCTCCTCCGTGGTCAACGCGCTCTCGACGCGCCTCGACGTCGAGGTCAAGCGCCAGGGCGCCGTGTACCGGATGAGCTTCACCGACGGAGTGCCGGACGCCCCGCTCGAGAAGGGCGAGGCCAGCGACGAGACCGGCACGACGATCACCTTCTGGCCCAACGCCGGCATCTTCGAGACGGTCGAGTTCGACTACGAGACCCTGCGCGCGCGCTTCCAGCAGATGGCGTTCCTCAACAAGGGCCTGCGCATCGCGCTGACCGACCAGAACGAGGTCGAGTTCGAGGGGGAGGGCGAGAACGAGACCGAGGGCGACCGGACCGACGTCTTCCACTACGAGAAGGGCCTCGTCGACTACGTCGAGTACATCAACTCGCTGAAGAAGTCGGACCTCGTGCACTCCGAGATCATCGACTTCGAGTCCGAGGACACCGAGCGTCGCATCTCGCTCGAGGTCGCGATGCAGTGGACCACGGCCTACACCGAGAGCGTCCACACCTACGCGAACACCATCAACACCCACGAGGGCGGCACCCACGAGGAGGGCTTCCGCGCCGCGCTGACCACTCTGGTCAACCGCTACGCGCGCGCGAACAACCTGCTCAAGGAGAAGGACGAGAACCTCTCGGGCGACGACATCCGCGAGGGCCTCACCGCCGTCGTGTCGATCAAGCTCGGCGAGCCGCAGTTCGAGGGCCAGACCAAGACGAAGCTCGGCAACACCGAGGCGAAGGCGTTCGTGCAGCGCGTGGCCGGCGAGCAGCTGGCCGACTGGTTCGACCGCAACCCGAGCCAGGCCAAGGACATCATCCGCAAGGCGATCCAGGCGGCCTCGGCCCGCATGGCGGCGCGGAAGGCGCGCGAGACCGCCCGCCGCAAGGGCCTGCTCGAGGGCGGCGGCATGCCGGGCAAGCTCAAGGACTGCCAGTCCAAGGACCCGTCGATCTCCGAGATCTTCATCGTCGAGGGCGACTCGGCGGGCGGATCCGCGGTGCAGGGCCGCAACCCGGAGACGCAGGCGATCCTCCCCCTCCGCGGCAAGATCCTCAACGTCGAGAAGGCGCGGCTCGACCGCGCTCTCGGCAACAACGAGGTCCAGGCGATGATCACGGCGTTCGGCGCCGGCATCGGCGAGGACTTCAACCCCGACAAGGCGCGGTACCACAAGATCATCCTGATGGCCGACGCCGACGTCGACGGCCAGCACATCACGACGCTGCTGCTGACGCTCCTCTTCCGCTACATGCGCCCGCTGATCGACCTCGGCTACGTCTACCTCGCGCAGCCGCCGCTGTACCGCCTCAAGTGGTCGAACTCCCCGCACGAGTACGTCTACAGCGACCGCGAGCGCGACGCCCTGATCGCGCACGGCTCGGCGACCAACAAGCGCATGCCCAAGGAGAACGGCATCCAGCGCTACAAGGGCCTCGGCGAGATGGACTACAAGGAGCTGTGGGAGACCACGATGGACCCCGCCACGCGGACCCTCCTCCAGGTCACGCTCGACGACGCGGCCGCGGCCGACGAGATCTTCTCCACCCTCATGGGCGAGGACGTCGAGTCCCGCCGCTCCTTCATCCAGAAGAATGCGAAGGACGTGCGCTTCCTCGACATCTAGCTGTCGAGGAAACGGACGTCCTTCGAGAGGCGGCGGCCGGGCGGTCCAGTGGACCTCCCTCGCGACCATCTCGAACACGTGACGGCGGCCCTCGATGGGCCGCATCCTCGACCAGAACGCGACAGAGGCCCTCACCGGCCCGCACACCGACGACACACCTGACACCCAGCGCGACCGCCGCCCCCGCTCCTCCGGGGCACGGACCCACCTGAGAGACCAGAGACCATGGCAGAAGAACCCACCACCCCCACCGGCCCGGACGAGAGCGACGACATCGTCACCGAGACCGGTGTGGTGATCCACGGTCACGACAAGATCGAGCCGGTCGACCTGCAGCTCGAGATGCAGCGCTCCTACCTCGACTACGCGATGAGCGTCATCGTCGGGCGCGCCCTGCCGGAGGTGCGCGACGGCCTGAAGCCCGTGCACCGGCGCGTGATCTACGCCATGTACGACGGCGGCTACCGCCCCGACAAGGCGTTCTCGAAGTGCTCGCGCGTCGTCGGCGACGTGATGGGCCAGTTCCACCCGCACGGCGACTCCGCGATCTACGACGCGCTGGTCCGCCTGGTGCAGCCGTGGAGCCTCCGCTACCCGCTCGCGCTCGGTCAGGGAAACTTCGGCTCCCCCGGCAACGACGGCGCCGCCGCCCCCCGGTACACCGAGACCAAGATGGCGCCGCTCGCGCTCGAGATGGTCCGCGACATCGACAAGAACACCGTCGACTTCCAGGACAACTACGACGGCCGCACGCGCGAGCCGGCGATCCTGCCGGCCCGGTTCCCGAACCTGCTCGTCAACGGCTCCGTCGGCATCGCGGTCGGCATGGCGACCAACATCCCGCCGCACAACCTGCGCGAGGTCGCCGCCGGCGCCAAGTGGGCGCTCGAGAACCCGGACGCCACGCGCGAGGATCTCCTCGAGGCGCTGCTGCAGCGGATCAAGGGACCCGACTTCCCCACCGGTGCGCAGATCCTCGGCGTCCGCGGCATCCAGGACGCGTACCGCACCGGCCGCGGCTCGATCACGATGCGCGCCGTCGTCTCCATCGAGGAGATCCAGGGCCGCACCTGCCTCGTCGTCACCGAGCTGCCGTACCAGGTGAACCCGGACAACCTGGCGATCAAGATCGCCGAGCTGGTCAAGGACGGGCGCGTCTCGGGCATCGCCGACATCCGCGACGAGACCTCCGGTCGCACCGGCCAGCGCCTCGTCGTCGTCCTCAAGCGCGACGCCGTGGCGAAGGTGGTGCTGAACAACCTCTACAAGCACACCCCGCTGCAGGAGAACTTCGGCGCGAACATGCTCGCGATCGTCGACGGCATCCCGCGCACGCTCTCGCTCGACGGCTTCATCCGCGCGTGGGTCGACCACCAGGTCGAGGTCATCGTGCGCCGCACCCAGTACCTCCTCGACGAGGCGGAGGCGCGGATCCACATCCTGCGCGGCTACCTCAAGGCGCTCGACGCGCTCGACGAGGTCATCGCCCTCATCCGCCGCTCCCCCACCGTGGAGGAGGCGCGCGACGGTCTGATGGAGCTGCTCGACATCGACGAGGTGCAGTCCCGCGCCATCCTCGACATGCAGCTGCGCCGCCTCGCGGCCCTCGAGCGCCAGAAGATCATCGACGAGCACGACCGGATCCAGGCCGAGATCGAGGACTACAAGTCGATCCTCGCGAGCCCGGAGCGCCAGCGCACGATCATCTCGGACGAGCTCGACGAGATCGTCGACCGCTTCGGCGACGACCGCCGCACCGAGATCCTCTTCGGATTCGACGGCGACATGAGCGTCGAGGACCTGATCCCCGAGGAGGAGATGGTCGTCACCGTCACCCGAGGCGGTTACCTCAAGCGCACCCGGAGCGACTCCTACCGGGCCCAGCACCGCGGCGGCCGCGGCGTGCGCGGCGCGCAGCTGAAGGCCGACGACATCGTCGAGCACTTCTTCGTCACCACCACGCACCACTGGCTGCTGTTCTTCACGAACACCGGCCGCGTGTACCGCGCCAAGACCTACGAGCTGCAGGAGGCCGGCCGCGACGCCAAGGGCCAGCACATCGCGAACCTGCTCGCGCTCGAGCCGGGGGAGCAGATCGCGCAGATCCTCGACATCCGCGACTACGAGGTGGCCCGCTACCTCGTGCTCGCCACGCGCGACGGCCTCGTGAAGAAGACGGCCCTCTCGGAGTACGACACGAACCGCTCCGGCGGCATCATCGCGATCAAGCTGCGCGACGGCGACGAGCTCGTCTCGGCGCTCCTGGTCGAGGAGGACAGCGACGTGCTGCTGGTCTCCCGCAAGGGCATGTCGATCCGCTTCACCGCGTCCGACGAGGCGCTTCGTCCGATGGGCCGCTCGACCTCCGGAGTCCGCGGCATGTCGTTCCGCGGGGAGGACCGCCTCCTCGACGCCAACGTCGTCAGCGACGAGGGCTTCGTCTTCGTGGTCACCGAGGGCGGCTACGCCAAGCGCACCGCGGTCGACCAGTACCGCCTCCAGGGACGCGGCGGGCTGGGCATCAAGGTGGCCAAGCTCGAGGAGAAGCGCGGCGACCTCGTGGGCGCCATCATCACCGGAGAGGACGACGAGGTGCTCGTCGTGCTCGCCAGCGGCAAGGTGGTACGCTCTGCGGTGGCCGAGGTACCGGCCAAGGGTCGCGACACCATGGGAGTCGTCTTCGCACGATTCGCTGAGGACGACCGCATCATCGCACTCGCCAAGAACACCGAACGCAATCTCGACGCCCAGGACGAGGATCCCGACGCCGCGGCGCCGGCCGAGTCCGCCCCGGTGTCGGAGGAGGATGGGTCCGTAGATGAGTAGCACCGTCGCCGAGAAGCTCGCCAGGAAGTCCGCGAAGAGCCCGGCGGCGAAGCAGGTCCGCCTGAAGCTCGTCTACGTCGACTTCTGGTCGGCCGTGAAGCTCTCGTTCCTGCTGGGCCTGACGCTCGCGATCATCACGATCGTCGTCGTCTACCTGGTCTACACGGTCCTGGCCCAGACGGGAGTGTTCGACGAGGTCAACGGCCTCGTGCAGGACATCGCCGGCGCCGAGGCGTTCGACCTCAACACGATCATCTCGCTGCCGCAGGTCATGGGCTTCGCGATCGTCGTCGCGGTGCTGAACACCATCGTCACCACCGCGCTCGGCGCGATCGTGGCGCTGCTGTACAACCTCAGCGTCAAGATCACCGGCGGCCTCCTGGTGGGCTTCACCAACCAGTAGGGCGCACGGTCCGGCCGATTGGGATTCCTGCTCGATGTCGGGTAGAGTCTCCTCTGGCCATTCCGGGGGTATAGCTCAGGCGGTTAGAGCGCTTCACTGATAATGAAGAGGTCCCAGGTTCAAGTCCTGGTACCCCCACCCGGTCCGAACGGCCCGTCACCTCGCGGTGGCGGGCCGTTCGACTCTCGGAGACGGATCGCCCCGTCTCCGGCCCGGGGCCTTAGCTCAGTTGGTAGAGCGCCTGCTTTGCAAGCAGGATGTCAGGAGTTCGAATCTCCTAGGCTCCACACTTCCTCCCCGCTCGCGGGTGCTCCCCTCACAGGCCCTTCTGGTCTCCCGGCCCACGGCACTCCGGGTCCTCCGCCGTCGCGGGGTCACCGTGACGAGGTCTTCGGCGGCCTCTCCTGTCGCCGACCGCGGGGTCGTGCGATCGAGGTCGCCACTCGGACGGCCGAGCCGCCCGCTCAGCGGTCCACGCAGGCGAGGCCGAGGAACTGCTGGACCGAGAGGGTCTCGGACGTGCCGTCGCGGATGTCGCCGACGATGATCTCGCCGACGGAGAGCGTGTCGAACTGCTCGGCCGTGAAGACGACCGGGCGGGCGAGCACGGAGCGGTCGGTCGCGTAGGCGCCCAGCGCGAGGTCGACGCCGAGCGGGAACCGCTCGATCACCGTGTCGGCCGGCCAGACCGTGGATCCGGAGAGGTCGGTCGCGCCCAGCTGCGTGACCGGGGACGGGGAGACCCAGCGGGTGACCCTCCGCAGCCCGTCGCCGATGGTCAGGGGGGCGGAGTCGGAGGCGGCGAGGTCGAGGCCGTCGACGGACCCCGAGCACACGACGACGACCCCGAGGACCTCGCCTCGCTCGCCGCCCCGTCCGAGCCCGACCGCGGCCGTGGTCACCGGCTCCTCGGAGGCGCATCCCGAGAGCGCGAGGGCGCCGAGCAGAACGACGGTGCTCGCGAGCGCGGCACGACGGTGCATGGGTCCTCCCGCGGCCACCCTACGCGGGCAGGGCGAGGGCCAGAGCGGCGAGAGCCTGCGGAAGGGAGGGAGCGCCCTCCGCTCGGAAGACCACCTCTCCGGCCGTGTCCCGCACGACGACCGTGGGGGTCGAGCGGATGCCGGCGGCCTCGGCCTCGACGGGGTGGAAGGCCACGTCGCGCTCGCGGATCTCGGCGGCGGGGACGAGCTCCGCGGCGCGCTCCAGCACCGAGCGCGCGGCATGGCAGGCGCCGCAGAAGGCGGAGGTGTAGAGCTCGACGATCACGACGAAGGGAACACCGGGGCGCGGCCGGGGATTCCCGGCCACCGTCAGCGGAGGAGCCAGGCCTCGTTCATGGTGAGGGCCGCGTCGACGAGCTCGACGCGCTCCAGCTCCTCGACGTCGCTCAGGGGGAACCAGGCGGCGGCGTCCGTGGAGCCGTCCACCTCGTGCGTGAGCTCGCCGCCCACGATGCGGGCGCGGTACACGACGCGGATGGCGTGCAGGGGGCCGGCCTCGGGGTCGCTGCGGCGGTGCGCGGGGATCACGTGCGAGTCCACGCCGATGAGGGCCTCGAGCTCGGCACGGTAGCCCGTCTCCTCGAAGATCTCGCGGACCGCGGCGTCGGCGGGCGACTCGCCCTCGTCGATCCCGCCGCCCGGAAGCGTCCAGGCCGACCAGGGGCCCTGGCTCCAGTGCGCGAGCAGCATCCGCCCACCGTCGATGATCATGCCGTACGCGGCGACCCGGATGTCCACCGCAGAAGCCTAACCCGGGCATGCGAAGGAGCCGGACCCCCTGAGGGGCCCGGCTCCAGCGACGAGAACGTCAGGAAGCGGTCGAGGCGGCGTTCTGCGCGGCGCTCTGCGGCTCGTCCTCGGCGACCCACAGTTCGTCGTCGGCGCGGAACGTCTGCCAGACGGCGTAGCCGATGCCGCCGACGGCGACCAGCGCGGCGCCGATCGCGAAGACCGTGCCGACCTTGCTCTTCTTCTTCGGCGGAGTGGTGAGCTCCTCCCAGCGCGCCTTCGAGATCTCGGCGAGCTTCGCGCGGTTCTTCGAGTCCTTGGCGGCCTCGAAGGCGGCGGCGGCCGTGCCGCCCACAGCGGCGAAGGTCGGGACGACCTTGTGCTTGTAGGCGTTGCGTGCCGAGGAGTACGTGCCCTCGACGGCCGAGACGCCGTTGTCGTAGACCGGCTTGACGCGCGAGTCGTACGTGTCCTTGACGAAGGGGACGAGCTCCTTCTTGGCGTACTTCGACGCGTGGCGGCGGCTCTTCTCGAGCACGGAGGCCGCGTGCGCCAGCACCTCCTGCTGCTCGCCCCAGACCGCCTCGGCGTTCTTGCGAAGACGCTTGAGGTCCTTCTTGTGCTTACGTGACAGACCCATGTTGGTCCTCCATCGGCTACGAGCAGCGAACGCCTCAATACTGCCACTCATCGATCGGCGTCCGCATCGCGCACCCAGCGCATTGACACCGGGCGTTGCAGGGGCCTACAGACGCGCTGTGCGAGAATCCGAGCATGCCTTTGCACACCGCAGTCGCGACGTTCCACACCAACAAGGGCGACATCGTCGTCAACCTCTACGGGAACCACGCTCCCAAGACGGTCCGCAACTTCGTCGGTCTCGCGACCGGCGACATCGAGTGGACCCACCCCGCCACGGGTGCGAAGACCAAGGAGCCGCTCTACAACGGCACCGTCTTCCACCGCATCATCCCCGACTTCATGCTCCAGGGCGGCGACCCGCTCGGTCAGGGCATCGGCGGCCCGGGCTACCAGTTCGACGACGAGATCAACTCGGAGCTCGACTTCACCCAGCCCTACATCCTCGCGATGGCGAACGCCGGCAAGCAGGCGGGCCGCGGCACCAACGGCTCGCAGTTCTTCATCACCGTGGCGCCGACGACCTGGCTCCAGGGCAAGCACACCATCTTCGGCGCCGTCGCCGACGAGGAGTCGAAGAAGCTCGTGCAGTCGCTCTCGGCGGTCCCCACCGACGGCCGTGACAAGCCGCTCGAGGACGTCGTGATCGAGAGCGTCGAGATCACCGAGGTCTGATCGCCTCATCCACCACTCATTCGAGGGCCGGGTCCGTCAGGGCCCGGCCCTCGTTCTCCCCGGAGGCACGTCCGTGACCCAGGTCCCGCCGAGCAGCACCTACTCCTGCTACCGACACCCCGACCGGCAGAGCTTCGTGCGCTGCCAGCGGTGCGGCCGCACCATCTGCGGCGAGTGCCAGACTCCCGCTCCGGTCGGAGTGATCTGCCCGGACGACATGGCGCAGCAGCGCGCCACCGCGCCGCGCACCCGCGGTCCCCTCCTCTCCCGCGTGCGGGCCATGACCCGCGCCGACCAGCCGACGGTGACCTACGCGATCATCGCGCTCTGCATCGTGCTGTGGATCGTCGAGATCCTCCCCTTCGTCGGCGGGCCGGCGGTCAACGCGCTCCTGTACGCCCCCGCCTACACGCTCCCCGGCTTCGGCGCCGGCTTCGAGCCGTGGCGGATGCTCACCTCGGTGTTCCTCCACAGCACGTCGCTCTTCATCGTCATCCCGTTCCACCTGGTGCTGAACATGTACACGCTGTGGGTGTTCGGCATGGTGCTCGAGCGGATGCTGGGCCGCGGGCGGTACCTCACCCTCTTCCTCCTGAGCGGTTTCGCCGGGTCGGTGGGCGTCCTGCTCCTCGCGAACCCGCTGACCCCGGTGATCGGCGCCTCCGGTGCGATCTTCGGGCTGATGGGCGCGTACCTGGTGATCCTCCGGCACCTGGGCGGTCAGGCGTCGCAGCTGCTGGTGCTGGTCGGACTGAACCTCGTCATCGGCTTCCTGCCCGGGATGAACGTGGCGTGGCAGGCGCACGTCGGCGGTCTGGTGGCGGGCGCGCTCATCGGGCTGGTCTTCACGAAGACGCGGCAGCGCGCCCAGCGGCGCACGCAGAACCTCCTCGTCGGGCTCATCGGAGTCGGACTGGTCGCGATCACCGCCGGCGCCTACGTCCTCGGCTGATCCCTCCCCCTCCCGCAGCGGCGGGTCCGGCAGTGCCTCGCGCACTCCCGGGCCCGCCGCTTCGTCGTTTCCGCGGCGACCGTCTCCACCGCTGTCCACAGGTGCTCTCAACAGGTGGGGAGGAAGTTATCCACAGAGTTGTTAACACTGGGGAGAACGTCCCGGGTGTCCTCCTCGGGAGGACGATCCGGGGACGGCGGCGCGTCCGAGGACCGGCGGACTGGTGCGGATCCGGGCCCTCCTCGCCTGGAGCAGGCCAGCGCGGCGGGGACCGCGGAGTTCTCCACAGGAGATTCCACAGCTGGGGATAATTACAGCGGTGTAGTTCTCCGGCGGAAGGCCACCAGGGCCGTCGCCTCACGGTCGTCGTCGCGGTGCAGCGAGGTGGCGAACCCGGCCGCCTGGAACGCCGAGGCACTCGCCG
Source organism: Rathayibacter sp. AY1C2 (assembly GCF_002931195.1). Lineage (NCBI taxonomy): Bacteria > Bacillati > Actinomycetota > Actinomycetes > Micrococcales > Microbacteriaceae > Rathayibacter > Rathayibacter sp. AY1C2. Next base: position 173,661 of record NZ_PSWG01000003.1, read on the forward strand.
CGGCCTGATCCGCGCCGACCTCGATCACGACGACGCCGTGGGGTGCGAGCCACGCCCCCGCCTCCTGAGCGATGCGGCGGTGCAGGGCGAGCCCGTCCGACCCGCCGTCGAGCGTGAGCATCGGCTCGTGCACCCGGGCCTCCGGCGGCATGAGCGCGATCGCCGCGGTGGGGACGTAGGGGGCGTTGACGACCACGACGTCGATCCGCCCGCGCTCACTCCGGGGGAGCGCGTCGAAGAGGTCGCCCTCGTGGACGTCGGCGCGGCCTGCGAGCGTGCGGCGCGCGCAGGCGACGGCGGCGGGAGAGAGGTCGGCCGCGAGTAGGCGGACGTCCGGCCGCTCCTCCGCGATCGACCGGGCGAGGGCGCCGGATCCGCAGCAGAGGTCGAGCACCACGGCGCCGCCCGGGAGGACCTCCAGGGCGCAGTCGACCAGCCACTCGGTGCGCACGCGGGGCACGAAGACGCCGGGTGCGACGGGGACGCGCAGGCCGCGGAAGGCGACCCAGCCGAGGATCTGCTCGAGGGGCTCGCCCGTCTCGCGGCGGCGGAGCAGCAGCTCGAGGTCGGAGGAGGAGTCGGCGGCCTCCTCGAGCAGGCCCGCCTCCTCCTCGGCGAAGACGCAGCCGGCGGTGCGCAGACGCTCCACCGACGACGAACGCCCCGTCGGCGGACCGGACGGGGCGTCGTTCACGACTGGGGGAGGCTCAGCGCCAGCGCGTCGTCATCAGGAAGCCGATGAACGCGATGCCGAAGCCGATCAGGATGTTGAGGTTGCCGAGATCGGGGATCGGCAGGGTGCCCTGGCTCACGTAGAAGACGATGATCCAGGCGAGTCCGAGCAGCATGAAGCCGAACATCACCGGCTTGAACCAGACCGGATTCGGTGCGTTCTCGCCGGTCCGGGCCTCGTCGCGCTCGGGCTTCGGGCTCTTCGTCGCTCGTGCCATGCTGACCACTGTACCGGGCGGAGGCTCCGGGCCGGGAGCGCCAGGGCTGCGCGGGTGCTGTGCGGACTCGCGCAGCGGCCGGTGCGGGCGCTCGAGTGATCCCATCGGGCCTCCTCAGGCGGCGATTCTGGAGGGCTCTCCACAGGTCCGGATCGTGCGCCACAGCCGGTCACGGCTCGCGCCTAGACTCGTCGCATGACCGCCCAGAACCCCGACGGGGCGGCTCTGCGGCCGCGAGCGAAGCGACGGAGGGCCCGCCCGGTCCGACGACTCTCGTTCTTCGGAGTCGTCGGTGAGCTCCTGATGACCGCCGGCGTCCTGGTCCTGCTCTTCCTGGCCTGGCAGCTCTGGTGGAACGACGCGGTGATCGCGGGCCGGCAGACGACGCAGGCCGCGGAGCTCCGCGAGACCTGGGGCGACTCCTCTCCGGCACCGCAGCCGACCGAGGCCGCCCCGGCGGAGCCGGTCGTCGCGTCGGTCGCCGCCCTCGACACCTCCTTCGGCAACCTCTACATCCCGCGCTACGGCGAGGGGTGGGTGCGCACGATCGCCGAGGGCATCGACGCCGAGAACGTGCTCGACGAGGGGAGCATCGGCCACTACCCCGGGACGCAGATGCCCGGCCAGGCCGGCAACTTCGCGCTCGCCGCGCACCGCAGCGCGTACGGCGGAGGCATGCACCTGATCGACGAGCTCCAGCTCGGCGACCCGATCTACATCGAGACGGCGGACGGCTGGTACACCTACCGCTTCCGCAATCTCGAGTACGTCCAGCCCTCCGACGTCCAGGTGATCGACCCGGTTCCGTGGACTCCGGACGCGGCTCCGACCGATCGCCTGATCACGCTGACGAGCTGCAACCCGCTCTACTCGACGGCCGAGCGGATCATCGCGTACGGCGTCTTCGACTCGTTCCAGCCTCGGTCCGCGGGCGCCCCCGCCGAGATCGCCGCCTCGCTGGCTCAGGAGGGCTGACCGTGTATGCAGCGCTGTGGCGGCTCCTGCCCGGGCCGTGGTGGGTCCGGCTCCTGATCGTCCTCGTCCTCGTCGCGGCGGTCCTGGTCGCGCTCGACGAGTGGGTGTTCCCCTGGGTGCAGTCGCTCGTGCTCGACCGGAACGTGACCGTCGGCTCGTGACCGCCGGCGCGGCCCCGCGGATCCTGGTCGTCGACCACCACGACAGCTTCGTCTTCACGCTCGTCTCGTATCTCCGCGAGCTCGGTGCCGAGGTCGACGTGGTCGAGGGCGACGACCTCGGGACGACGGCGCTCCTGGCTCGCGCGGAGGAGGCGGACGGGGTCCTGGTCTCTCCCGGGCCGGGCCGTCCTGAGGACGTCCCCGCGTCGACGGCGCTCGTGCAGCGGGCGGAGGCGACCGGGCGGCCGCTGCTCGGAGTCTGCCTCGGCCACCAGGTGCTCGCCCATGCTCTCGGCGCCCGCGTCACGGAGGCGCCGGAGCTGTTGCACGGCCGGACGTCCGCGGTCCTCCATGACGGAGATCCGCTCTTCGACGGCCTGCCCACCGGATTCGCCGCGATGCGGTACCACTCGCTCGCGGTCGACGGCGAGAGCCTTCCCGAGGAGCTGCGGGTGACGGCGCGGACACCGGAGGGAGTGGTCATGGCCGTCCGGCACCGGAGTGCTCCGCTCGTGGGCGTGCAGTTCCATCCGGAGTCGGTCCTCACCGAGGGCGGGCGGCGCCTTCTCGAGAACTGGCTGCGCGAGGTGACGTCGATCCGGTCGTCCGTATCGGCCGACGACACGCCCGGACTCTCGATCCCGGCTCGGTGAGGCGGAATTCGCCGGGCTTATCGGGCTCGTTATCGAGTCGAAAGCATTGAGAATGATCAGCGACCACCGTCCCCCGAACGGGGATGCCGCCCTGAGTGCGTTCTCACGTAGAAATCCGCCATCTGACGGCTAAATGACGGTGGGCGGAGGAGAAAGCCGAGACAGGGTATGAGCGTGACCTTGTCCACCCCCTTGCGCACCCCCCGATCAGGTGGCGGGATTTGACGGGCTCCCGGCGGAGGATGCGGCACCTTTTCCCTGCATAATCAGAGGGCGCCGACAGGGGGTCGGCGCCGCAGAAGAGAAGTCCGGGGGGACCTCATGGTCGCATCGATCTCCTGGGCTTTCTCGGGAATCCGAGAACTCGAGAATCTCGGACCGCGCATCGTCGTCAAACCCGGCACCGTTCCGAGCATCACCGGTTCGGGATTCGGCACCGCCGATCTGAGCGTCGTGCTGATGACGGTCTCGCCGTTGCGCGTCCTCCGCGGGACGTGGCCGGCCGACGACACCTCCTTCCTCACCTTCAGCTTCCTCATCGACGGCTTCGTGCGCATGGTCGCCCCGGACCGAACGGTGCTGCTGCGTCCGGGCTCGATCTCGTACCAGCAGGGGACGACGACGTTCACGACCGAGTCGACGACTCCGGCCACGATCCTCCACCTCTCGCTGCGCGCCGACGAGATGCGCCGCTACGGCTTCGACACGTCGGCCCCGGTCTACGCGCTCGATCCCGACGCCCGGTCCACCCGCGCCGCATACGCCTTCACGACCGCCTTCGCCCTCGCGGCGGAGTCCGGGACGGGGCTGCCCGGTGAGGGCGAGGTCACCGGCTTCGCCCACGTTGTCAAGCAGCTCCTCACCAGCGCGTTCCTCGCGGCGGCGAGCTCGCAGCCCGGCACCACGAGCGTCCGGGCCGCCACGCTCGGGCGCGCGCGCACGGTCATCGACCGGACGCACCGCACGCCACGCTGCACCCCGGAGGCGGTGGCCGACGCGGTCAACGTGTCCACCCGCTCCCTCCAGCGGCTCTTCGAGGACGCGGGCACCACCGTCGCGAGCGAGATCGAGCGCTCCCGGGTCGCCAGCGCCGTGGAGCTCCTGCGCCGCCGCCCGCGGGAGGTCCCGCTCGAGGCGATCGCCGCCGCGTCCGGATTCTCCTCGGCGGACCACCTCCGCCGTGCGCTCAAGCGCCGCGAGGGGCTCACCCCGAGCGACATCCGCGGCAGGATCGCGCGCCCCGCCGACGGATCGGCAGCCGGCGAGGTCGTGCGGCTCCAGCCCCCGCTCGCCGACGCGCGCCGGGCGTAGCCGTTCACCTCGGGGCCGTCGGCCTCGCGGAGCATCGACCCCGACGAGCGACGTCCGGACGAGCCCTTCTCGGCGCGCAGAGCAGCGGCCCGGCCTCCACCGGGCACCGTCGGCCGACGCCGCAGCCGCAGCGGGCTGCAGGCCGGGTCAGCCCGCGCAGTAGCCGAGCTGGACGGTCGATCCCTGCGGGACGTCGCCCGGAGCCAGGGACTGAGTCGTGATGGGCGGGTTCGCCCGGGTCGCGTCGCAGGTCTCGTCCGGGACCTCGACCCCCACGAGCTGCAGCTTCTCGGAGGCGAGGGTGGCCAGCGCGCTGCTGAGGGACGTCCCGACGAGGTCGGGGAGCGTGACCTGGCCGGAGGAGACCGTGAGGTCGACCGGCGTGCCCGGGGCGACCTGCTGTCCCGCTCCGGGGGAGGCGGAGAGCACGACGTCGCCCGGGACGGTCGGCGAGTTCTCGCGGGTCTGGGAGCCCTCGACGAAGCCGACGGCGGTGAGCGCGTCGATGGCTTCGGCGAGGCTCTGCCCGACGGTGTCCGGCACGGCGACGGGCTGCGGTCCCTGGGACACGACGATGCGGATGACCGTCTCGGGTGCGACGATCGTGCCGGATCCCGGATCCGTGCGGATCACCTCGCCCTCGGGGACGGTCGAGCTGTACTCCGCGACCTGGCTCGGCACGAGATCGAGCTCGGTCAGGGTCGACTGCGCGCTGTCGTAGGTGGTCTCGGTGAGGGTGGGAACCTCGCGCGACTGCGACGGCAGGGTCGACGCGGGCTGGAGCGTCAGCACCCAGATCACGAGTGCGGCGACGATCACGGCCAGCACGACGATCGAGGACCAGATCCAGAGGACCGGCGGGCGGCGCTGGGTGCGGACGATCGAGTTGTCCTCGGCCAGCTGGCGGAGGGCGAGCTCGGAGTCGTTGACTCCGCCCTGGCTGCGGGCCGCGAAGAGCGAGGTGGTCAGCTCGTCGATCGGGCGGTGGTCGGGGAGGCGTCCGGCGGCGGCGTCGCGCAGGTCGTCGCGGAACTCCGCAGCTCCCTGGAAGCGCTCGTAGCGGTCCTTGGAGAGTGCTCGGGCGACGACCGCGTCGAGTGCGGGGGTGACGGCCGGGTTGATGGAGCTCGGCGCCGGCGGCGTCTCGCTGACGTGCTGGTAGGCGACGGCCACCGGGGTGTCGCCGCGGAAGGGCGCACGGCCGGTGAGGAGCTCGAAGAGCACGATGCCGGCGGAGTAGAGGTCGCTGCGGGCGTCGACCTGCTCGCCCTTCGCCTGCTCGGGGGAGAAGTAGGCCGCGGTGCCGAGGATCGCCGTGGTCTGAGCGACCGTGGCGGCGGAGTCGGAGACGGCGCGGGCGATCCCGAAGTCCATCACCTTCACCTGGCCCGACGGGGTCAGCATGATGTTGCCGGGCTTGATGTCGCGGTGGACGACGCCTGCGCGGTGCGAGTACTCGAGGGCGGTGAGGATGCCCTCCGTGATGCGGACGGCCTCGTCCACGTCGAGGGGGCCCTCGGCGATCAGGTCCTTGAGGAGGCGGCCCTCGATGTGCTCCATGACGATGAAGGGCCGGCGCGATTCGGCGCCGTTGTCGTCGAGCGAGACCTCCTCGCCCGCGTCGAAGACCCGGACGATCGTGGGGTGCGACATGCGCGACGCGGACTGCGCCTCCTGCCGGAACCGCAGGCGGAAGGCGGAGTCGGAGGAGAGGGAGAGCTTCAGCTCCTTGATGGCGACGGTGCGGCCGAGCCGGGTGTCGGTGCCGAGGTACACCTCGGACATCCCGCCGCGGCCGAGCCGGGGCCCGACCTGGTACCGTCCCGCGATCAGGCGACCCTCATCCGTCACGCGCACGCTCCCGCCCTGTACTTCCGTGTGGTGCGGCCCCGAGGAGCCACGGCAAGTGTACCTATGGGCCCCTGGTGTTCCGGGCGGGGGCGCGACGCGACGGCCGCGAGGCGCTGGGCCGGAGCGGTGCCCCGGCCCGGCGCGCCGCCGCTACTCGGAGGGGGTGGGCGTCGAGGTGGCCTTCGAGGTGGGGGTCGGCGCCGGGGTCGGAGCCGGCTCCTCGACGGTGACGGAGAGGGTGGGCGAGGCCGCCGACTCCGACTCGCCGCAGAGCACGGTGTACGTGACGTCGATCGTGCCCGCCGTGGTGCCGGCCTGGATCGTCGCGGTCGTCGAGTTCGACGGGTTGGTGCTCGTCACGCTCGCGCCCTCGCCGGTCGCGGTCACCCGGTAACCGCTCACGGAGGTTCCGCTCGGGCACTGGTTGTAGTTGCTCCAGGTGACGTTGAACGTCGCGCCCGCCTCGACGCTGGAGGCGGCGGGGGTGACGGTCGGCACGGCGGTCGGTGCGTCCGGGGTCGCGACCTCGGTGAAGACGGAGACCTCGATGGTCGTGCCCTTCACCACGTTCGCGGTGGGGTTCACGTCCTCGACGAGTCCGACCTGCTCGGCGGTGGGGGCGCTCGGGCCGTCCGCGCGGCGGACGCCCATGCCCAGGGCCTCGAGCTCGGTCTCGACGTCGTCGAAGGAGCGCCCGACGTAGTCGGCCTTGTCGATGACCACCGTGTTCGAGGTCGGTGTCGGCGTGGGGCTCGGAGTCTCGGACGGCGTCGGCGACGGGGCCGTGCTGGTCGGCGCGGTGGGGGAGGCAGCCGGGTCGCTGCTCCCGCCGGTCGTCAGGGCGAAGATCGTGCCCGCGATGACGACGGCGAGGATCACGATGAGGGCGATCAGCGGCCAGGTCCAGGGGCTGCGCCTGCGCGGCTCCTCGACCGGCTCGAGCGGCTCCTCGATCGGCACGAACGGAGCGGCGGCCGCGGCCGCGGGCGCGCCGGAGGGCAGCACCGTGGTCGCCTGCGTCGCGCCCTGGTTGGAGGGGAGGACCGTGGTCGCCTGCGTCGCGGGAAGGTCGCTGAGGACCGCGGGGACGGCCAGCGCCGCTCCGCGCACGTCGCCCGAGCGCAGCGCCTGGGCCGCCCGCGCGAGGTGCGCGGCGGTGGCGGGGCGGTCGGCCGGCTTCTTGGCGATGCAGGAGTAGACGAGGTTGCGCACCGGCTCCGCGACCGTGACCGGCAGCTCCGGCGGGGTGTCGTTGATCTGCGCCATCGCGATGGCGACCTGCGACTCGCCCGTGAAGGGGCGGCGCCCGGCCAGGCACTCGTACGCGACGATGCCCAGCGAGTAGATGTCGGTGGCGGGGGAGGCGGGCTGGCCGCTCGCCTGCTCCGGGGACAGGTACTGGACCGTGCCCATGACCTGCCCGGTCGCCGTCAGCGGGACCTGGTCGGCGATGCGCGCGATGCCGAAGTCGGTGATCTTGACGCGGCCGTCCGGCGTGATGAGCAGGTTGCCCGGCTTCACATCGCGGTGCACGAGGCCCGCGGCGTGCGCGGCGTGCAGGGCGAGCGCGGTCTGCGCGACGATGTCGAGGACCTTGTCGGTCGAGAGGACGCGCTCGCGCTCGAGGACGGTCGAGAGCGCCTCGCCGGGGACGAGCTCCATGACCAGGTAGGCCGACCCGTCCTCCTCGCCGTAGTCGTAGACGTTGGCGATGCCCTCGTGGTTGACCAGCGCCGCGTGGCGGGCCTCGGCGCGGAAGCGCTCGAGGAAGCCGGGGTCGCCGAGGTACTCGTCCTTCAGGATCTTGATCGCGATGGTGCGGCCGATGACCAGATCGGTCGCCTGCCACACCTCTCCCATGCCGCCGATGGCGATCCGGGACTGCAGCTCGTAGCGTCCCCCGAAGGTGAGGCCTGTCGTGGGTCTCATTTGTTCAGCACCGCCTCTAGTACCTGTTGTCCGATGGGTGCGGCGATCAGATTGCCGTACCCGGTCTGGCCGAGCCCTCCACCGTTCTCCACGAGCACGGTGATGGCGTACTGCGGGTCGTCCGCAGGCGCGAAGCCGGTGAACCAGAGGGTGTACGGGTCGTCCCCGCCGTTCTCGGCGGTACCGGTCTTACCGGCCACAGTGACGCCCCCTATTGTTGCATTCGTCGCCGCGCCGCCCTGGACGCTGGCGACCATCATCGCCTTGACGGCGTCCGCGGTCTGCGTGCTCACCGCCCGGCCGAGCGACTTCTCCTGGAACTGCTGCAGCACGCTGAGGTCCTGCGAGCGGATCGAGTCGACCAGGTTCGGCTGCATCACCTCGCCGCCGTTCGCGATCGCCGCGGAGACCATGGCGATCTGCAGCGGCGTCGCGCGCACCTCGTACTGCCCGAAGGCGGTGAGGGCCGTCTGGGCGTCGTCCGTCTTCGTCGGGTAGGTGCTCGCCTCGACCGACATCGGGATCTCGAGCTCGGTGTCGAAGCCGAACTTCTCGGCCTGCGAGCGGATCGCGTCCGCTCCGAGCTGCACGCCCATCTCGGCCATCGGGACGTTGCAGGAGAGCGAGACGGCGGTGGCCAGCGTGACCGTCTCTCCGGAGCCGCAGAGACCGCCTCCGGAGTTGATCACCTGCGACGAGGAGCCGGGCAGCGTGTACGACTCGACGTTGGGAAAGCTCGAGTCGGCGGTGAAGCGGCCGGACTCGAGGGCGGCCGAGGCCACGACGAGCTTGAAGACGGAGCCGGGCGGATTGAGCGAGCCGCCGATGGCCCGGTTCACGAGGGGCTCGGAGGAGTCGTCGTTCAGCGCCCGGTAGGCGGCGAGAACGTCGTCGGTGTCGTGGGAGGCCAGCGCGGTGGGATCGAAGGTGGGCTTCGAGACCATCGCGAGGATGCGGCCGGTGGCCGGCTCGGTCACGACGACGGCCCCCGTGTAGTCGCCGAGCGCGTCGAAGGCGGCCTGCTGGGCGACAGGGTCGATCGAGAGCTCGACCGACGCGCCCTTCGGGTCCTGGCCCGTGACGAGGTTGTTGATCTCGTCGAAGAACTGCGAGTTCGAGGTGCCCGAGAGGTAGTCGTTGAGCGTGCGCTCGATGCCGGTGGTGCCCTGGTTCAGGGTGAAGTAGCCGGTCACGGCGGAGTAGAGCGGGCCGTTCGCGTACTGCCGCTGGAACTTGTAGAGGTCGTCCGACGGCGTCGATGAGGCGATCGGCTGACCGCCGGCGAGGATCGCACCGCGCTCGGTCGAGAAGCTCTCGTAGAGGGTCCGCGTGTTGCGGCCGTCCTCGTCGAGGGAGTCGGCCTGGATCACCTGGATGGTGGTGGTGGAGAGGAAGAGGGCCACGAACATCGTCAGCACGACGAGGCTCACCCGTTTGAGTTCTCGGTTCATCGACGGATCACACCACCAGACGAGGCTGACTGCGGACTGTGTCGGACAGGCGCAGCAGCACCGCCACGATCATCCAGTTCGCCACGAGGGAGGAGCCGCCGGCGGCGAGGAACGGCGTGGTCAGGCCGGTCAGCGGGATGACACGGGTGACGCCTCCGATGACGATGAAGCACTGCAGGGCGATCACGAACGAGAGGCCGACTCCCAGGAGGCGCCCGAAGTCGTCCTGCCCGGCGAAGCCGATGCGGAACCCGCGCGAGACCAGCAGGAGGTAGAGGCCGAAGATCGCGAAGAGCCCGGCGAGGCCCAGCTCCTCGCCGAGGCTGGCGATGATGTAGTCGGACTGCGGGACCGGCGTGAGATCCGGCATCCCCTGGCCGAGGCCCGTGCCGAGCAGCCCGCCGTGCGCGAGGCCGAAGAGGCCCTGCACGAGCTGGTAGCTGCCGCCCGGATCCGCCCCGTAGCGCTCGGCGCTGAAGGGCTCGAGCCAGTTGGCGAAGCGGTTGCCCACGTAGTCGAGCGTCTGGCTCGCCAGCAGCGCGCCGCCGAGGAACAGGCCGACGCCGATGAGGACCCAGCTGGTGCGCCCGGTCGCGACGTAGAGCATGACCAGGAACAGGCCGAAGTAGAGCAGAGCCGTCCCCAGGTCGCGCTGGAAGACGATGACGCCCATCGTGACCGCCCAGACCACCAGGATCGGGCCGAGGTCGCGCAGGCGCGGGAAGCGCATCCCGAGGACGGTGCGGCCCACCATCGAGAGGGAGTCGCGGTTGCGCACGAGGTAGCCGGCGAAGAAGACCGCGAGGGCGATCTTGGCGATCTCGCCGGGCTGGAAGCTCGCCACGTCGCCGATCCCGATCCAGACGCGCGCGCCGCTGACCTCGCGGCCGATGAAGGGCAGGAGCGGCAGCAGGAGCAGCACGATCGCCGCGAACCCGGCGACGTAGGTGTAGCGGAACAGCACGCGGTGGTTGCGGATGACCAGCAGCACCACGATCGCCGCGACGACGGCCAGGGCGCTCCAGAAGATCTGCCGCACCGCCACCGACTCCCAGCCGGTCGCGCCGTCGGCGATGTCGATCCGGTAGATCTCGGCGACGCCCAGGCCGTTCAGCACGGTGGCGATCGGGAGGAGGAAGGGGTCGGCCGCCGGGGCCGCGAAGCGCAGCACGACGTGCACGGCGAGCACGAGCGCCGAGAGGCCGGCGCCCAGCGAGACCAGCGTGGTGTCGATCGAGCCGAGGGCGCCGAGCTGCACGAGCACGATCGCGCCGGCATCGATGAGGCATGCGCCGATCAGGAGCAGGAGCTCGAGATTGCGCAGCTTCTGGCGGAAGAAGCCCTGCCGCTCGGGGGCGGGGCGGGCGGTGGCCGTGGCGGCGTCCGTCATGGTGCTCCGTTCGCGTCCGTGAGGCGCTCGACGATGTCGACTGCGCCGGCGTAGGAGTCGGCGCTGATCGTCTGCTCCAGCTGCTCGACGTCGTAGGCGCGGAGGGAGTCGAGCGGGATGCCCGTGTCCTCCTTCACCTCCGAGAGCGAGAGCGGGCCGACCGACTGCTGGATGCCCTGGTAGATGATCACGGTGTCCCCGTCGGTGCCGACGTAGAAGCGCGACTGCGTCCAGTCGTAGGCGAAGAGGATCCCGAGGAATCCGATGATGAGCACGAGGGACAGGCCGACGAGCCAGGTGATGCGGCGGCGCAGGTGCCGGCGGCGGTCCTCCTCGATCAGCTCGTCGAGGTAGTCCTCGGACGCGGGCTCGAAGTGGGTGGGGCCCTGCGCGGCGGGAGCCCGGGTGTGCAGGCGGAGGCCGGGGATCCGGACGCGGTTCTGCGAGTCGTCGGTGCTGAAGGGCGTGGGCGCGGCGGCGGATCCGACGACGACCGGCTCCTCCACGGGGGCGAGGATGCGCGCGGTGTCGCCCGCCCCGGGGATGTCGAGGACGACGACGGTGACGTTGTCCGGGGCGCCGTGCGAGAGGCTGTCGCGGATCAGGCGGTCGGCCACCTGCTGCGCGGTCTCGTCGCGGCTGAGCTCCTTGAGGATCTCGTCGTGCGGGACGACGCCGGAGAGGCCGTCGGAGCAGATCAGCCAGCGGTCGTGCGGCTCGGTCTCGAGCGTGAGCGTGTCGATCTCGGGGTTGGTGTGCACGTCGCCGAGGACCCGCATCAGGACGGAGCGGCGCGGATGCGTCATCGCCTCCTCTTCCGTGATGCGGCCGGAGTCGACGAGGCGCTGCACGAAGGTGTGGTCGGTCGTGACCTGCTCGAGCCGGCCGTCGCGGAGGACGTAGATGCGGGAGTCGCCGATGTGCGCGATCGCCACCGACTCGCCGACGCGGGCGATCGCGCTGACGGTGGTGCCCATGCCGGTGAGCTCGGGGTGGTCGACCACGGCGTCGGCCAGCAGGGTGTTGGCCGCCAGCAGGGTGCGCTTGAGCTCGTCCTCGGCCTCGTAGGTGGAGGCGTAGACGCGGTCCGCCTCCGCGATGCGCTTGATCGCGATGGAGGAGGCGACGTCGCCGCCCGCGTGACCGCCCATGCCGTCGGCGACGACGAAGAGCTGCCGGCCCGCGTAGCCGGAGTCCTGGTTGTTCGAGCGGATCCTGCCGACGTGCGAGACGGCGGCGCTCTCGCGCACCGCGCCGTGGCCGGAGCCGCTCTCCGGAGTGGGGGCCACGCGCTACGACCGCCGCAGTTCGAAGGTGGTGGTGCCGACCTTCACGGGCGTGTCCAGCGGCACCTTGGTGGGCGCGCCGACACGGCGGCCGTCGAGGAAGGTGCCGTTGGTGGAGTCGAGGTCCTGGATCATCCACTCGTCGTTCCAGAGGAGAAGGCGCGCGTGGTGGGTCGAGGTGTAGTCGTCGCGGATGACCAGCGTCGACTCCGCGGAGCGGCCGATCGTCAGCGGGTCGCCGGTCAGCTCGAGCTCGGTGCCCCGCTTGGGGCCCGAGGTGATCACGAGGCGCTGCGCCGTGTGGACCGTGGCGGTACCTCCCTGCTCGGCGCGCTCGGCGGCGGCCTCGCGGCTCCTCCGGGCCGAGGGGGCCGACGGGGAGGCGGGCTGCGCGGGCGCGGGAGCCGGGGCGGCCGCGGCGACCACGGGCTGGGCCGCCGTCACGAACGGGGCCTCGGGGGACGCGGCCTGCGCGCCGGGCGGCAGCTTGCGCACGCGCTGCCCGAACAGGTCGGAGCGCAGCGCGTAGACGATGCCGAACACGAAGAACCACAGCAGCGCGAGGAACGCGATGCGCAGGAGGAAGAGAGTGAGCTCGCTCATAGCCGGTCGTCCCAGAATCCCTCGGAGCCGCGTCCGGCTGCCCTGCCGGACGACGGGCGGTCGGTGCGTGCGGGCGCGGAGCCCTGCACGACGCGGTAGACGATCGAGGTGCGCCCGATCGTGATGGTCTGCTCGGGGGCCAGGGGCGCCTGCGTGACGGGCCGGCCGTCGAGCTTGGAGCCGTTCGTGGACCCGAGGTCGTGCACCTGGGCGCGGGAGCCGTCCCAGAGGATCTCGACGTGCTTGCGGGACGTGCCCGAGTCGTCGACGGTGATGTCGGCGTCGCTGCCGCGGCCGATGACGGTGCGCGCCTTCGTGATCGGGTGGCGCCGGCCGTCGATGTCGAGGACGGGCGTGTAGGCGACGGTGCCCTTCACGCTGCGGGAGTCGACCTCGACCATGCCGTCGCTGAGCGCCGGATCGACGGCGAGGGAGATGTCGATCGGGCCGGGGAAGCGGAAGCCCTGCTTGGTGGCGTGCTCGGTGGCGACCGTGGTGAGCTCGTCGATCAGCGTGGCGCCGAGGCGCTGCATCCGGTCGAGGTCGGTCGCGGACATCCGCAGGACCAGGCTGTTGGGGACGAGGATGCGGTCGCGGCTGACCACGGCGGCGGAGGTGTCGAGCTCCCGGCGGAGGGCGGAGGCGAGCTCGACCGGCTGCAGACCCGACTTGAAGGTCCGCGCGAACGCGCCGTTGACGACGCGCTCGAGTCCCTTCTCGAAGTTGTCCAGTATGCCCACAGTCTTCCGATCTTCCGGTTCTTCGCCTTCTCGGCGGTCGCGCACGGATCGAGATGTCTGCGCGCCCGTCGCCGCTTCCTCTTCTTGGTCTGCGCCGCGCACGGCTACGGGCATGTTACTGGGATGGTCTGGATGCGCGATCCTCCGCAGTGGTTTCGCGGCCGGAGTGCCGTGTGCGCGCTCTCACCGGGGCGGCCCGGTGGCGGCTCCCGGGGGAGCGGCGGCCCGGGACGGTGAGCGCCGGTTCGGCTCGGGGGCCGGGGGATGCTACGATTTCTCGTCGGCGCTTCGGTGCCGCTGGTGAGCGCGAGTGGCGGAATAGGCAGACGCGCACGGTTCAGGTCCGTGTGCCCGAAAGGGCGTGGGGGTTCAACTCCCCCCTCGCGCACCAGAGTTCATGAGAACCGGGTTCGAGAGAACCGGAGAAGAAGCCCTCGATCGGATGTCCGGTCGGGGGCTTCTCCCGTTCCCGGCCGGAAGTACTTGCTGAAGTTCGAGCTGCCGGCAGGACTGAGCCTCGGGTCCCGTGCCTGCGCTAAGGGTTCTGCTAGCGAAGGTGCCGCTGACCTAGCGCGGATGACCCGGGGTCAATAATTGATCTCTGATTTCCCCTAGTAATCTTTGAGCCGTTGCCTGCATTCGGCCACGCCTTCGCGAATCTACGCGCAAATCTCGCGTCTGAGGTACTCATCCGACGGTGACTTTTAGGGGAGGTGCTGTTAATGCCGCCAAACGTACCCCTCTGCCTGTAAAAGCTTCTATTCTTCTTGTTTTATATTTTTCGCCGTTTCTTCAGCCGCCTCTGCTTCTGCTTCTGCTTCTGCTTCTTCTGCTTGCATCTGTCGAAGTTCCTCGGCTGCATCCCACTCTTCAACGCCGGATAAAAGGTTCTCCAGGGTGTTCAGTGCCGGATCGTCGCCGTGGCCGACTTTCTCTCCGCGAAGATACGCCGCGAGTAGGTCGACGGCAGACGAGGTGAGTTTCTTTCCCAGCTCGCGAAGGTCGATGGCAGATGTGGGCGCACGGCCTCCCGTGTCGGCAGCGATGTCCGCCGCTCCGTCGAGGAGCCGATTAATCTTCTTCAGCTTTGATCTTGCTTCAGGGTCGAGCAGGAGTTCTCCGAGAACGTCGGCCTCAAGGCTTCGCTCCTCAGTCCAGATTGCGCTCCATTTAGGCTGCCAACTCGCACCTCTGATCGTCTCTGCTAGTGAGGGTCTTGCTGCAAGGAGGTCGCGGTAAACTTGAGTGTAGCGCGCGTAGAGCAGTCGAATATCTTTTTGGTTGCTTTCTCGGAGGCGGGCCATTTTATCCCGTTCCCACGCTTCCTTGTCTCGTGCAAGTTGCAGAGTTCCAGCTATGCCCTGTGCCCTCAATTGGTTCTGCGCTGTATTGCGTTGATTGAGTTGAGTGAGCGTGAACGTCACGAGCGCAGCAAGGGCGGGCCTGCACCAATCCCAAAACGTCTCGTCCTGAAGGAAGTAAAGGAACCATGGCGGCGTGGTGATCCACCTATACGCCGAGGCTGCCCACAAGCTGATATCCATCAATTCTTCTTCTTGCCAACCGTCTCATTGTTGAGGTCGAAGCAACGGCGGGTGAGCTCCACGACGGGGATGGTGCGGGTGGTGCGCTTCTCGTAGTCGAGGAAGCCGGCGGAGGCGGTGGTGAAGCGGGCCCAGCCAGCGTCGCGCTCCTCCCCGGCGAGGACGCGCGCCCGGACGTCGACGGTGCCGTCGTCGGGGGTCTCGATCGCCAGGTCCGGGTGGGCGATCATGTTGTGGAACCAGGCGGGGTGCTTCGGCGCACCGGCGGCGGACGCGGCGAGCAGCCAGACGTCCTCGGAGGGGTGCAGCGCCATCAGCGGAGTCACGCGCTCCTCGCCGGAGCGGGCGCCGCGGTGGTGCACCAGCACGAGGCTCCTCCCGAAGCCGCCCGTGGTCACGGTCCCGCCGTTCGCGCGGAACTCCTCGATGATCGTGTCGTTCCAGTCGGCCATGCTCGTCCTCCTCGACGCGGTGCCGGCACTCGAGTGCCGGGGTCAGGCGCGGGCGCCCAGAGCGTCCTCGCGGCTGCTGCTCCCACCCGGCGGCTGTGCGCCCGCGGTGACGGCGGCGGGATCCGCCAGCGCCCGCCGCCAGGGTAGCTCCGCGGCGCCGACGAGTTCCAGCCTCGAGCGCAGGGCGGCCCGCTCGATCCGCACGCCGCGTGCGAGGTCGCTCAGAGCCCGGGCGGAGACGCGGGCGGCGAGGCGCTCGCGGTCGACGGTGAGCAGCGAGCCGAGGAAGCCGCCGAGCACGACCGCGGTGGGGTTGAAGAGGTTGATGTAGGTGGACAGGCCCTCCGAGAGCAGGTCGACCTGGCGGGCGACCTCGCCGAGGACGGCGGGGTCGCGGGAGGTGCCCAGGGCGATGTCGAGCTCGTCCTGGTCGAGGACGCGGGCGCCGAGGACGTCGAGGAGGGAGCGCATCCGGACCTCGGCCTCGAGGCAGCCGCGCCGGCCGCAGCCGCAGAGGCGGCCGTTCGTGGCGACGAGGGTGTGGCCCAGCTCGGCCGCGAATCCCGAGGAGCCCTGGAGCGGGACGCCGCCGATGATGACTCCTCCGCCGATGCCGCCCGCGCCGCCGGTGACGTAGACGACGTCGGCCACGCCGTGCGCGGCTCCGAAGAGGGACTCGCCGATGGCGCCGAGGGTCGCGTCGTTGCCGACGGCGACCGGGAGGTCGAGGGCGCGGCTGAGCTGGGTGGCGAGGTCGACGTCGCGCCAGCCCAGGTGCGGGGCGCGGTGGACGAAGCCGGAGTCGGCCTGGACGAGGCCGGGGACGGCGACGCCCGCGCCGACCAGCGTGCGCAGCGACTCCCGCTCGGAGCGGAAGCCCTCGACGATCCCGGTGACGACGCGGACCACCGTGGCGGGGCTCGCGGGCTTGGGGGTGTCGAAGCGGACGCGGCGGAGCAGCTCGCCGTGCAGCCCGACCAGGCCGACGATGATCGCATCGGTG
The DNA here is from genome assembly GCF_002931195.1 of Rathayibacter sp. AY1C2. Lineage (NCBI taxonomy): Bacteria > Bacillati > Actinomycetota > Actinomycetes > Micrococcales > Microbacteriaceae > Rathayibacter > Rathayibacter sp. AY1C2. Next base: position 189,960 of record NZ_PSWG01000003.1, read on the forward strand.
TCGAGGTGGACGCCCACGGCCGCGAACCGGTCGCCGGGGACGACGGTGGCGCTGGGGCGGCCGATGCGGCCGTCGGGCGCGGTGGTCTCCTCCGCGACCCAGCCGAGCTCGCTCAGCTCGCCGACGAGGTTCGCGACGGCGGAGCGGTTCAGCCCGGTGAGGCGGCCGAGCTCGGCGCGGCTGGTGGGACCGGAGCGGTGCACCAGCGTCGCGAGGCTCGCGAGGTTCGTGCGGCGCAGCAGCGCGTTGCTGGAGGCTCCGACTGCTCCTGCCATGATCGCCTGCCTGTCGCTGGACCCCGACGGGTCTCGGATGCACTCGGGCGCGGCTCCCCCGAGGAGAAGCCGCGCCCGAGAACTGTAGAAGAGAAGGACGAGGAGCGCCGCTGGGCGGCGCCCAACGTTCGCCTAGCGGCCGCCGGCGCGGCGCTTGTTGAAGATGTCGAACGCCACCGCGAGCAGGAGCACGAAGCCCTTGATCGCCATCTGCCAGGCTGCGTCGACCGAGAGGATGGACAGGCCCATGTTGAGCACGCCCATCACGAGTCCGCCGATGACGGCTCCGACGACGGTGCCCACGCCTCCCTGGACGGCGGCGCCGCCGATGAAGACCGCGGCGATCGCGTCCAGCTCGTAGTTCTGTCCGGCCGAGGCGACCGCACCGCCGGCGCGGGCGGTGCTGACGATGCCCGCGACTCCGGCCAGTGCGCCCATGTTGACGAAGATGAAGAAGTTGACCCACTTCGTCTTGACGCCGGACATCATCGCGGCGAACAGGTTGCCGCCCATCGCGTAGATGTGGCGGCCGAAGACCGTCCGGCCGAGCACGAAGCTGTAGGCGAGGATCAGCACGGCGAGCACGATCAGGATGATCGGGGTTCCGCTGTAGCCGGCGAGCAGCCAGGAGAGGGCCATGATCGCGATGACGGCGATGGCCGACTTCGCCACCAGCGAGCCGATGGGCTCGCGGGGCAGCTCGAGGCGGCGGAGGGTCGCGCGGCTGCGGAGCTGCTGAGCCACGAGGACGACGCAGACGATCAGGCCGAGGACCAGGGTGAGCGCGTCGCGCCCGGCGATGCCGCCGAGGACGCCCGGGAGCCAGCCGGCGCCGATCGCGGTGAACTCGGTGGGGAGGCCGTTGATCGTTCCGCCGGTGAGGAGGACGAGGGTGAAGCCGCGGAAGATCAGCATGCCAGCGAGGGTCACGATGAACGCCGGTATGCCGACGAAGGCGACCCAGAAGCCCTGCCATGCTCCGACGGCGGCGCCGGTGACGAGGGCGACGACGACGGCCGCCCACCAGGGCAGGCCCCAGTTGTTCATCGCGATCGCCGAGATGGCGCCGACCATCGCCACGACCGAGCCGACCGAGAGGTCGATGTGGCCGGCGATGATGACCATCACCATGCCGATCGCGAGGATCAGCACGTAGGCGTTCTGCTGGATCAGGTTGTTGACGTTGCCGGGCAGGAGCAGGCGCCCGCCGGTCAGCACCTGGAAGAGCAGGATGATGATGGCCAGCGCGGCGAGGATGCCGTACTGCCGGAGGTTGATGTTCAGCCGGCGCGAGCGCTTGGGCGGGGTGGAGGGCGTGTTGGCGGGCGTGTCCGCCGGCGCTGTGGTGGTCGTGGCGCTCATCGGGCCTGTTCCTTTCCGGCGGTCATGTAGTGCATGAGGTGCTCCTGGGTGGCGTCGGCGCGATCGATCTCGCCCGTGATCCGTCCCTCGGAGATGGTGTAGATGCGGTCGGCGAGGCCGATCAGCTCGGGCAGCTCGGACGAGATGACGACGACCGCCTTGCCCTGGGCCGCGAGCTCGTTGATGATCCCGTAGATCTCGTACTTGGCTCCCACGTCGATGCCGCGGGTGGGCTCGTCGAGGATCAGCACGTCGGGACCGGAGAAGATCCACTTCGAGAGGACGACCTTCTGCTGGTTGCCGCCGGAGAGCTTCCCCGTGACGGCCGAGACGGTCGGCGCCTTGATGTTCATCTTCGATCGGTACGAGTCGGCGACCTTGTACTCGCGGTGCTTGTCGATCACGCCGAGCCGGGCCAGGCGCGAGAGCGCGGCGGCCGAGACGTTGACGGTGATGTCGCCGATGAGGTTGAGCCCGTAGCGCTTGCGGTCCTCGGTCGCGTAGGCGAGGCCGTTGCGGATGGCCTCGTCGACGGTGCGGGTCTGGATCTCCTCGCCGTCCTTGTAGACGCGGCCGGAGATCCCGGTGCCGTAGCTCCTCCCGAAGATGCTCATCGCGAGCTCGGTGCGTCCGGCGCCCATCAGGCCCGCGAAGCCGACGATCTCGCCGGCGCGGACGGTGAAGGAGGCGTCGTCGACGACCACGCGGTTGATGTCGACCGGGTGGTGGACCGTCCAGTTCTCGACGCGCAGCTTCTCCTCGCCGATCTGCGGGTCGCGCGGCGGGAACATGCTGTTGAGGTCGCGGCCGACCATCGCGCGGATGATCCGGCTCTCGGACGCCTCCTCGCCGGCCATCGGGAAGCTCTCGATGGTGCGGCCGTCGCGGATGATCGTGACGGTGTCCGCGATGGCGCGGATCTCCTTCAGCTTGTGGCTGATGATGATGCAGGTGATGCCCTGCTTGCGGAGCTGGTCGATCAGGCCGAGCAGGTGGTCGCTGTCCTCGTCGTTGAGGGCGGCGGTGGGCTCGTCGAGGATGAGGAGCTTCACCTCCTTGGCGAGGGCCTTGGCGATCTCGACGAGCTGCTGCTTGCCGACGCCCAGCTCGAGGATCTTGGTCGCGGGGCTCTCGGCGAGGCCGACGCGGGCGAGCAGCTTGGCCGCCTCCGCGTTGGTCGCGTTCCAGTTGATGACGCCGCGGGTCGACTTCTCGTTGCCGAGGAAGATGTTCTCGGCGATGGAGAGGTAGGGGCTGAGGGCGAGCTCCTGGTGGATGATCACGATGCCGTCGGCCTCGCTGTCGTTGATCGACCGGTACTGCGCCTCCTCGCCCTCGAACTCGATGGTGCCCTCGAAGCTGCCGTACGGGTACACGCCGGAGAGGACTTTCATCAGGGTCGACTTGCCGGCGCCGTTCTCGCCGCAGATGGCGTGGACCTCGCCGGGCTGGACCGAGAGCGAGACGCCGTCGAGGGCGCGGACGCCGCCGCCGAACTCCTTGACGATGTCGCGCATGATGAGGATGGGACTGGCCAACAGGGCCTCACTTCGTTGGGGGGGGGGAGTGGTGTGCGGACGGGGAGGCGGGGGCGGGGAGGATCGCTCCTCCCCGCCCCCGCCCGACGGATCAGAGTCCGACGTCGCCGGCCTTGAGGAAGCCGGAGTCGACGAGGACCGACTGCACGTCGTCCTTCGTGACGACCTGCGGCTCCAGCAGGTAGGACGGGACGACCTTCTCGCCGTTGTCGTAGGTCTCGGTGTCGTTGACCTCGGGCTCCTCGCCCGCGACGATCGACTGCACCATCTGGAAGACGCGGTCGCCGAGGGTGCGGGTGTCCTTCCAGACCGTCATGGACTGCTCGTCGGCGAGGATCGCCTTGACGTTGGCCTTGTCGGCGTCCTGGCCGGTGATGACCGGGTAGTCGGCGCCGGGGGTGTAGCCGGCCGACTTCAGCGAGGCCTCGATGCCGATGGCCAGGCTGTCGTTGGGGGAGAGCACGACGTCGACCTTCTGGCCGCCGGTGTAGAAGGAGGAGAGGCGGTTGTCCATCTCGGACTGCGCCTTGTCGGAGGCCCAGCCCTGGATGCCGATCGAGGCCCAGTCGTCGTCCGACGCGGGCGACTTGCCCGAGGGGACGGTGAGCTTGCCGCTCTCGATGTAGGGCTGCAGGACGTCCCACGCGCCGGAGAAGAAGAACTTCGCGTTGTTGTCGTCGGGGCTGCCGGCGAAGGGCTCGAGGGTGAAGGGGCCCGCGGCGTTCTTCAGGTCGAGGGTCGACTCGATGTACTGGCCCTGGAGCTGGCCGACCTTGTAGTTGTCGAAGGTCGCGTAGTAGTCGACGTCCGCGGTGCCGTTGATGAGACGGTCGTAGGCGATGACGGTGGCGTTCTGCTTCTTCGCCTCGGCGAGGACGGGCGCGAGCGCCTCGCCGTCGATCGCGGCGATGACCAGGATCTTGGAGCCGCCGGCGATCTGGTTCTGGATCTGCGAGATCTGCTGATCGGTCTTGTTGTCGGCGTACTGGAGGTCGACGGTGCAGCCGTCGCCCTCGAGCTGCGACTGGAGGCCTTCGCCGTCGTTGATCCAGCGCTCGAGGCTGCGCGTGGGCATCGAGATGCCGACGGTGCAGTCGCCTTCCGCGCCGGCGCCGGCAGCGGCGCCTCCGGAGTTGGCGGGGCTCGCGGAACAGGCCGCGAGGCCGAGGGAGATGATGCCGGCGGCGGCCAGCGTGGTGATGCCGCGGGAGAACTTCATGGAGTGCATTCCTCTCTGAAAGCAGTGTCCGAGGGAGAGGACGACAAGAGGCGTGCACGTGTGGCGCACGTCGTCGTGTCGTCGCCCGGGAGGGCGGGAGAGCCCCGAGGGGCTTTGTCCACGGAGAGAACATATTCCTTCGATCGGGGGGAGTAAAGCGCGGGCGGCGAATTTGTCCAGGCGATGCCGAAATGTGATCTTCGGGACGTCGACCCCCGCCGTTGCTGGGGGAGAACGCTCTCACCGCTCGGCTCCCGCCCGGCTCGCGCTCCTCCGCCGGGCGCCCGCCGCCGTCCGCGTGAGGGAAACGCGAGGACTCCGGGCCGGGCCGTAGGGGAACCGTGAGGACCGCTCCGAGGGGCCCCCGCGAGGTGTTGCATCGCTTCCTGTGCCGCTTCCCGGCAGGCGTCCGGTCCCGGGCGTCGTCCGCTCCCCGGATGGAGTCCTCCGTGCTCGACCTCGCCTACCTCCTCGGCGTGCTCGCCCTCTTCTCGCTCATCGCTCTCGCCGCGAAGGGGGTCGAGCGGCTGGGCGGACCGCCCCCCTCGGCGACCCGCGGGACCCGCGAGAAGGAGGCGGGCCGGTGATCGTCTTCGACGCCCTCGCGGCCGTGCTGGCGCTCGCCGCCGTCGTCTACCTCGTCGCGGCCCTGATCCGACCGGAGCGCTTCTGATGGATCCGCTCCTCGCCGTCCTCCAGGTCGCGACCGTCGGCCTGGCCGTCGCCCTCCTCCACCGCCCCCTCGGCGACCACATGTTCCGCATCTACACCTCGACGCGCGACCTCGCCCTCGAGCGCGGCGTCTACCGCCTCATCGGCGTCGACTCCGCGGGCGAGCAGAGCTGGCGCGCCTACCTCCGGGCCGTGCTGGCCTTCTCGCTCGTCGGCGTGCTCCTGCTCTACGGGATGCAGCGCCTCCAGGCGGTCCTGCCCGGCTCCCTCGGCCTGCCCGCGGTGCCGGAGGGGCTGGCGTTCAACACCGCCGTCTCGTTCGTCACCAACACCAACTGGCAGTCCTACTCCCCGGAGGCGACCCTCGGCTTCGCGGTGCAGCTCGGCGGCCTCGCCGTGCAGAACTTCGTCTCGGCGGCCGTGGGCCTGGCCGTGGCGGTGGCGCTGATCCGCGGATTCGCGCGCCGCTCCTCCGGAACGCTCGGCAACTTCTGGGTCGACCTCGTGCGCGGCACGCTGCGCCTCCTGCTGCCCCTCGCGGTGGTGGCGGCGGTCGTGATGATCGCGGGCGGCGTGATCCAGAACCTGAACGGCCCGCTGACGGTGACCACGCTCACCGGCGGCGAGCAGAGCATCCCGGGCGGCGCGGTGGCCTCGCAGGAGGCGATCAAGCTGCTCGGCACCAACGGCGGCGGCTACTTCAACGCCAACTCCGCGCACCCGTTCGAGAACCCCTCGGCGTGGGTGTCGCTGCTGCAGATCGTGCTGATCCTCGCGATCCCGTTCTCGCTGCCGCGCACCTTCGGCCGGATGGTCGGCGACGTGCGGCAGGGGCGCGCGATCCTCGCGGCGATGGCGACGATCTTCGTCGTGTCGCTCGCGGCCCTCACCGCGATGGAGGCGGCGGGCGGAGGATCCGCGGCGCAGGCCGCCGGAGCCGCGATGGAGGGCAAGGAGACGCGCTTCGGCATCGCCGGCTCCGCCCTCTACGCGACCGCCTCGACGCTCACCTCGACCGGCGCCGTCAACGCGATGCACGACTCCTTCACCGCGCTCGGCGGCATGCTGCCGATGCTCAACATGATGCTCGGCGAGGTCGCCCCCGGCGGCGTCGGCTCGGGCCTCTACGGGATGCTCGTGCTCGCGGTGCTGGCCGTGTTCGTCGGCGGGCTGCTGGTCGGCCGGACGCCCGAGTACCTGGGCAAGAAGCTCGGCCCGCGCGAGATCAAGCTCGCGAGCCTCTACATCCTCGTGACGCCGACGCTCGTGCTGGCCGGCACGGCCCTGAGCTTCGCGATCCCGGCGGTGCGGGAGGACGTGGAGAGCACGTCGATCCTGAACCCCGGGCTGCACGGGCTCTCGGAGGTGCTCTACGCCTTCACCTCCGCGTCCAACAACAACGGCTCGGCGTTCGCGGGGCTGACGGCGAACACGCCCTGGCTCAACACGGCGCTCGGCGTCGCGATGCTCCTCGGCCGCTTCCTCCCGATCCTGCTGGTGCTCGCCCTGGCCGGCTCGCTCGCGGCGCAGTCGCCGGTGCCCTCCAGCGCCGGCACGCTGCCCACCCACCGGCCGCAGTTCGTCGGCCTCCTCGTGGGCGTCACGGTCGTCGTGACCGCGCTCACCTACTTCCCCGTACTCGCGCTGGGCCCCCTGGCGGAAGGACTGCGACTCCGATGACCACTGCACTCACCGAGGCCCCCGCGGAACCCGCGCGCCCCACCCGCGCCGCCCTCGGGCCGCGCCAGCTCGCCGCCGCCCTCCCCGGAGCGCTGCGCAAGCTCGATCCGCGCCTGATGTGGCGCAACCCCGTGATGTTCATCGTCGAGGTCGGCGCCGTGCTGACCACGGTGCTGGCGATCGCCGAGCCGTTCCTCGGGGGGCCGGAGGAGTCGGGCGGATCGACGGTGCCCGTCACCTTCACGGCCGGCATCGCGATCTGGCTCTGGCTCACTGTGGTGTTCGCGAACCTCGCGGAGTCGGTGGCCGAGGGCCGCGGCAAGGCCCAGGCCGAGAGCCTGCGCGCCACCCGCACCAGCACTCCGGCCCGGCGCGTGGCCGACTACGACCCCGCGGACCCCTCCGCCCTGTCGGCCCGCCTGGTCGAGGTCTCCTCGGCCGAGCTGCAGCTGGGCGACGTGGTCGTGGCGGAGGCGGGCGACCTCGTCCCCGGCGACGGCGACATCGTCTGGGGCATCGCCTCCATCGACGAGTCGGCGATCACGGGCGAGTCGGCGCCGGTCGTCCGCGAGAGCGGGGGCGACCGCAGCGCGGTGACGGGCGGCACGCGAGTGCTCTCGGACCGGATCGTGGTGCGCATCACCTCGCGGCCGGGCGAGACCTTCGTCGACCGGATGATCGGCCTGGTCGAGGGCGCGTCGCGGCAGAAGACGCCGAACGAGATCGCGCTCGACATCCTCCTGGCGAGCCTCTCGATCGTGTTCGTCGTGGTCGTGCTGACCCTGAACCCGATCGCCTCGTTCGCGGGAGCCTCCGTGAGCGTCCCGGTGCTGGTCGCCCTGCTCGTCTGCCTCATCCCGACCACCATCGGCGCCCTCCTCTCGGCCATCGGCATCGCCGGCATGGACCGCCTCGTGCAGCGCAACGTGCTCGCGATGTCCGGCCGGGCCGTGGAGGCGGCGGGCGACGTCACGACGCTCCTGCTCGACAAGACGGGGACCATCACCTACGGCAACCGCCGCGCGGTGGCGTTCCTCCCGCTCGACGGAGTGGCGCAGGCCGCCCTCGTCGACGCAGCCGCCTCCTCCTCGCTCAGCGACCCGACGCCCGAGGGGAAGTCGATCGTCGACCTCGCGGGCGACTCGGGCCGCCCCGCCGTCGAGCCCGCTCAGGCCGCCGTGGTGCCGTTCACCGCGCAGACCCGGATGAGCGGGCTCGACCTCCCCGACGGCTCCTCCATCCGCAAGGGCGCCGGCTCGGCCGTGCGCGCCTGGGTGGAGGAGGAGGGGCCGCTGCCGTCCGCGGTCGCGGCGCGCCTCACGGTGCTCGTCGACGGCGTCTCGGAGAGCGGCGGCACGCCCCTCGTCGTCGCGGTGAAGGACGCCCAAGGCGCCCGCCTAATCGGCGTCGTGCACCTGAAGGACGTGGTGAAGGACGGGCTCGCCGAGCGCTTCTCGGAGCTGCGCGCGATGGGCATCCGCACCGTGATGATCACGGGCGACAACCCGCTGACCGCGAAGGCGATCGCGGCGGAGGCGGGAGTCGACGACTACCTCGCCGAGGCGACCCCCGAGGACAAGCTCGCCCTGATCCGGCGCGAGCAGGAGGGCGGCGCGCTGGTCGCGATGACCGGCGACGGCACCAACGACGCCCCGGCCCTCGCGCAGGCAGACGTGGGCGTGGCGATGAACACCGGCACCTCGGCGGCGAAGGAGGCGGGCAACATGGTCGACCTCGACTCCGACCCCACCAAGCTCATCGACATCGTGCGGATCGGCAAGCAGCTGCTGATCACCCGCGGCGCGCTCACCACGTTCTCGATCGCGAACGACGTGGCGAAGTACTTCGCGATCATCCCGGCGATGTTCGCGGGGGTCTTCCCCGGGCTCGCGGTGCTGAACGTGATGCAGCTGCACTCGCCGGCCTCGGCGATCCTCTCGGCGATCGTGTTCAACGCGCTGGTGATCGTCGTGCTGATCCCGCTCGCGCTGCGGGGAGTGGCGTACCGCCCGGTCGCCGCCTCGCGCATCCTCAGCCGCAACCTCCTGGTCTACGGGCTGGGCGGAGTGATCGCTCCGTTCCTCGGGATCAAGCTCGTCGACCTGGTCGTCGCCGCGATCCCCGGCTTCTGACCCGCCCGTCCCGACCACTGAAGACAGAGAGAAGAGACCATGTTCCGTCCCTACGGTGTCGCGCTGCGCGCGATGATCGTGCTCACCGTGCTGCTGGGAGCGGCGTACCCGCTCGCGGTGCTCGGGATCGGGCAGCTCGCCCTGCCCGCCCAGGCGAACGGCTCGCTGCTGCGCCAGGACGGCGCGGTGATCGGCTCGTCGCTCATCGGGCAGTCGTTCACGGACGCCGACGGAGCGCCCCTGCCGGAGTGGTTCCAGTCGCGTCCCTCCGCCGCGGGCTACGACGCCGCGGCCTCGACCGGCAGCAACCTCGGCCCCGAGAACGCCGACCTGGTCGCGTCCGTCGAGGAGCGCCGGGCCGCGATCGCCGCCTTCGAGGGCGTCGACCCGGCCGCGGTGCCGGCCGATGCGCTGACCGCCTCCGCCTCGGGGCTCGACCCCGCGATCAGCCCCGCCTACGCGCAGCTGCAGGCGCCCCGCGTCGCCGCCGCCCGCGGGCTCGACGTGAGCGCCGTGCGCGCGCTGGTCGAGGAGCACACCGCGGGCCGCGAGCTCGGGTACCTCGGCGAGCCGACGGTGGACGTGCTCGAGCTCAACGCCGCTCTCGCGCGGCTGTGACCGCTCCGGTGGCGCCTCCGGCTCGTAGAATCGCGATCGGCTCGTCGGGACCGTCCGATCGAGCGGATCGACGCCGGTCCCGCGAGCCCGGGACGCCCCGGAGCCGCGAGCACGAGGGGAGGCCGGGAGCATGACGAAGGGCCGCCTGCGCGTGCTCCTCGGAGCCGCGCCCGGAGTGGGCAAGACCTACACGATGCTCGAGGAGGGCCGCCGGCTCGCCGCCGAGGGCCGCGACGTCGTGGTGGCCGTGGTCGAGACGCACGGCCGCTCCGCCACCGCCGCGATGGTCGAGGGGCTGGAGGTCGTGCCGAGGAGGGCCGTCGAGCACCGCGGCGTGCTGCTCGACGAGATGGACCTCGACGCGGTGCTCGCCCGCCGGCCCGACGTCGCGCTGGTCGACGAGCTCGCGCACACCAACGCCCCCGGCTCCCGGCACGAGAAGCGCTGGGAGGACGTCAGGACGCTCCTCGACGCCGGCATCACCGTCTTCTCGACCGTGAACATCCAGCACATCGAGTCGCTCAACGACGTGGTGCACGCGATCACCGGAGCGCCGCAGCGCGAGACGATCCCGGACGCGGTCCTCCGCGCCGCCGATCAGATCGAGGTCGTCGACCTGGCGCCCCAGGCGCTGCGCGACCGCCTCGCCGACGGCCGCGTCTACCCGCCCGAGCGCATCGACGCCGCGCTGTCCAACTACTTCCGGCTCGGCAACCTGACCGCCCTGCGCGAGCTCGCGCTGCTCTGGCTCGCCGACGAGGTCGACAGCGCGCTCCGCGACTACCGCGTCGAGCACGGCATCGACAGCACCTGGGAGGCGCGCGAGCGCGTGGTCGTGACCCTCACCGGCGGGCCGGAGGGGGAGACCCTGCTGCGGCGCGGCGCGCGGATCGCGGCCCGTGCCTCCGGGGGCGACCTGCTCGCCGTGCACGTGGTGACCCCCGACGGCCTCCGCACCCCGCGCCCGCACGTGCTCGAGGCGCAGCGGGTGCTGGTCGAGAAGCTCGGCGGCAGCTACCACCAGGTGGTCGGCGAGGACGTGCCGCGCACGCTGGTCGAGTTCGCCCGCTCGGTGAACGCGACGCAGCTGGTGATCGGCGTGAGCAGGCGGAGCCGTCTCGCCTCGGCGCTGACGCCCGGCACCGCGTCGACGGTGATCCGCGAGTCCGGCAACATCGACGTGCACATCGTCAGCCACTCCGCCGCCGGGCGCACCGCGGTGCTGCCGAGGCTCGACGGGGCCCTGACGCTGCGGCGCCGCCTCCTGGGACTGGCCCTCGCCCTCGTGGGCGGCCCGCTGGTGACCTGGCTGCTCTCGAGCCTCCGCAGCGACGAGTCGATCACGAGCGACGTGCTCTCGTACCAGCTGCTGGTGGTGGTGGTCGCGCTGGTCGGCGGGCTCTGGCCGGCCCTCTTCGCGGCGGTGCTCTCGGGGCTGACCCTCGACTTCTTCTTCGTCGATCCCCTCTACACGATCACCGTCGACGAGCCTCTGCACGCGCTCGCGCTGGTGCTCTACGTGCTGAACGCGGCGCTCGTCAGCGCCGTGGTCGACCGCGCGGCCCGGCGGGCGCGGGCCGCCAAGCGGTCGGGGGCGGAGTCGGAGCTGCTGGCGACGATCGCGGGCGGCGTGATCCGCGGGCAGGGGGCGCTGCAGGCGATCCTCGAGCGCTCGCGCGAGGCGTTCGGGCTGACCGGCGTGCGGCTGCTGCGCGGCGGCGAGCTCGTCGCGGCCGACGGCGAGCCGCAGCCGGAGGGCGATCCCGCGCGCATCGCGGTGGGCGAGGGCGCGGTGCTCGAGCTGCACGGCCGCGAACTGGAGGGGAGCGAGCGGCGGCTGCTCCAGGTCGTCGCCGCCCAGCTGGACTCGGTGCTCGAGAACGCGGCTCTCAGCGAGACGGCCAGCTCCCTCGCTCCGCTGGCCGAGACCGACCGGGTGCGCAGCGCCCTGCTCTCGGCCGTCAGCCACGACCTGCGCCGGCCCCTCGCCGCGGCCACCGCGGCCGTCAGCGGACTGCGCTCGCCCGAGGTGGTCTGGAGCGAGCGCGACCGGGAGGAGCTGCTCGCCACCGCCGACGAGAGCCTCACCGTGCTCGCCGCGCTGGTCACCGACCTGCTCGACGTGACGCGGCTGGAGGCGGGGGCGCTCGCCGTGGCGCTCGCTCCGCTCGACGCCGCCGACGTGGTGCTCCCCGCGCTCGACGAGCTCGGGCTCGGTCCCGGCGAGGTCGACCTCGACCTCGATCCGGAGGGCCCGGCGCTGCTCGCCGACGCCGTGCTGCTGCAGCGCGTCGTGGTCAACCTGCTCGCGAACGCCGTCCGCTACGCGCCGTCCGGCACCCGGGTGCGCGTGGCCGCCAGCGCCTTCGGCGGGAGCGCGCAGCTGCGGATCGTCGACCACGGCCCCGGGGTGCCCGGGGAGCGCCGCGCCGAGATCTTCGTGCCGTTCCAGCGACTCGGCGACGACGACAACTTGACGGGCCTCGGCCTCGGCCTCGCGCTCTCGAAGGGGTTCACGGAGGGGATGGGCGGCACGCTCGAGACGGAGGACACTCCGGGGGGCGGGCTGACGATGGTGGTGACGCTGCCGCTGGCGCCGGAGACTGCTCCCGCTGCTCCTGCGGCTCACGTCGCTCCCGCCGCCCCGCACGACGGCGGGTCGGGCGCCGCCCCGCACGAGGACTCCGGAGGAGCCGCATGAAGATCCTGATCGCCGACGACGACCCGCAGATCCTGCGCGCCCTGCGCATCACCCTCACCGCCCGCGGATACGACGTGGTGACGGCCGGCGACGGCACCGAGGCGATCAACCGCGCGGTGGACGAGCATCCGGACCTCTACATGATCGACCTCGGCATGCCACGGCTCGACGGGGTCGAGGTCATCCACGGACTGCGCGGCTGGACGAGCGCGCCGATCCTGGTGGTGTCGGGACGGACGGGCGCGGCCGACAAGGTGGGCGCGCTCGACGCCGGCGCGGACGACTACGTCACCAAGCCGTTCTCGATGGACGAGGTGCTCGCGCGCATCCGGGCCCTCTCGCGGCGGGTGCAGCCGGCCGACGGCGAGCCGCTGGTCGTGATCGGCGAGGTGACCGTGGACCTGGTGGCCAAGAGCGCGACGCGGGACGGCGTCTCCGTGCGGCTGACTCCGACGGAGTGGCAGGTGCTCGAGATCCTCATCCGCAACGCCGGCAAGCTGGTCACCCGTCGCTCGCTGCTGGCCGAGATCTGGGGCCCCGCGCACGTCACCGACACCGGCTACCTGCGCCTCTACCTCGCCCAGCTGCGCAAGAAGCTCGAGCCCGACCCCGCGCATCCGCGCCACCTGCTGACCGAGGCCGGCATGGGCTACCGCTTCGTGCCCTGACCGGCCTCTGCTCAGCGGGGGAACCCCGGACCGTCGAGGGGGCCCGCTGGTCGTGGCCCCCGCGACGGTCCGGGATCGCCTCGGCGGAGGGGGGCAGGTCACCAGTCGTGGACGGTGCCGTCGGCGAGTCGGTTGAAGGGCAGGTACGCGCGCACGTAGGGGTACTTCCCGGCGGTGTCGACGTCGAGCTCCACGCCCAGACCGGGGGCGTCGCCCGGGTGCAGCCGTCCCTCGCTCCAGGTGAACGACTGCTGGAAGACGCTGTCGGTCCGCTCGCCGTGCTTCATGTACTCCTGGATCCCGAAGTTGTGGATCGCCAGGCCCAGGTGCATCGCGGCCGCCATTCCCACCGGGGAGACGTCGGTGGGTCCGTGCATCCCGGACTTGATCTGGTACTGCGCGGCGTGGTCGAGGATCCTCCGGAGGTGGGAGACGCCTCCGGTGTGCGTGACCGCGCTCCGGATGTAGTCGATCAGCTGCTCGCGGATGAGGAGCTGGTAGTCCCAGACGGTGTTGAAGACCTCGCCGATCGCCAGGGGCGTGGTGGTGTGCTGCCGGACGAGGCGGAGGGCCTCCTGGTTCTCGGCGGGCGTGCAGTCCTCGAGCCAGAAGAGGTCGTACGGCTCGAGGGACTTGCCGAGGGCCGCGGCCTGGATCGGCGTCATCCGGTGGTGGCCGTCGTGGAGGAGGGGGAGCTCCGGCCCGAACTCGTTGCGGACGGCCTCGAAGACGCGGGGGACGTGGCGCAGGTAGGCGCGGGTGTCCCAGTCCTCCTCGGTCGGCAGGCCGCCGCGCTGCGCCGGCTCGTGGTCGTAGCGCACGCCGGCGTTGCCTTCGAGGACGGCGTTGGAGGCGATGCCGTAGATCGAGGTCAGTCCCGGCACCGCGGTCTGCACGCGGATCGCGCGGTACCCCTGCTCCTGGTGCTCGCGGATGCTGTCGAACAGCTCCGCGTCCGTCCGCCCGGACGCGTGGCCGTAGGCGAGCAGGCCGGTGCGGGACGCGCCTCCGAGCAGCTGGTAGAGCGGCATGCCCGCGGCCTTGCCCTTGATGTCCCAGAGGGCGGTGTCGACCGCCGCGATCGCCGCCATCGTGACCGGCCCGCGGCGCCAGTAGGACGACCGGTAGAGGAACTGCCAGGTGTCCTCGATGCGCGAGGCGTCGCGACCGAGGAGCAGCGGCACGACGTGGTCGGCGAGATAGGAGACCACGGCGAGCTCGCGGCCGTTGAGGGTCGCGTCGCCGAGGCCGGTCAGCCCGTCGTCGGTCGTGAGCTTGAGGGTGACGAAGTTGCGGTCGGGACTGGTGACGACGACCTCGGCCTTGTCGATCTTCATGGGATGCCTTTCGTGGTGGGGGATCGGGTCAGGGGTTCCGGCCGGGAGCGCGGTCCATCGAGAACGCGGCGGTCGAGAGGCCGGGCGCCACGGGCGCGGCCTGTCCCGTGCTCTCGCGGCGCTCGGCGATCTCGGCGACGATCTGCGCGTGCCGGCGGTCGGTCAGCGGGTAGAACGCCATGATCAGCACCGCGAGCAGGGCCGCGACGGCCGGGATGAGGCCGGCGGCGGCGCGGATGCCCCACTCGGCGTGCTCGCTCTGCTCCGCGGCTCCGGCCACGTAGCCGCCCCAGGCCAGCGCGTACGCGGCGAGGGCGCCTCCGACCGCCTGGCCGGTCTTGCGGGTGAAGGAGAACAGGGCGTAGATCGTGCCCTCGGAGCGGATGCCGGTCTTCCACTCCCCGTACTCGACGGTGTCGGCCTCGATGGCCCAGACGAGCATGTTGACGAGCTGGATGCCGACGTAGGCGAGGACCAGTCCGCCGAAGCCGACCGCCACCGCGTCGCCCGGGGCGAGGAAGACGACCGTCCCGCCGCTGATCAGGACCGCGACTCCGGCCATGTAGGCGTTGCGCTTGCCGAACCGCCGCACGATCGTCGGGACGAGGGCGGCCAGGCCGAAGGTCAGGGCGAGCTGGATCAGCGACATCGCGGCGTAGAGCTGGACCGATCCGAGCACGTCGCGCAGGTAGTAGAGCTGCACGGTCTGGAGCGCGAGCGTCCCGGTGAGGAACAGGAACGAGCTGAGGCAGAGGAAGAGCAGCGGCCGGTTGGAGCGGAGGGTCGTCATGCTCTGACGGAACGTGACGTGCGCGACGTCGCGCTGGACGCGCTCCTTCGCGGTCAGGATCGTGAAGAGGTAGAGCGCGGAGCCGACGACGACGAAGCTCAGCGTGACGATCGAGAAGAGCGACTGCAGATCGGCGCCGGGGACGACCAGCGGGGCCATGAAGGTGCCGAGCCCGGCCCCCACGATCGCGCCGCCGATGGCGCGGGCGCTGGCGAGCTTCGCGCGCTCGGTGCCGACCTGCGTCATCGCTCCGGCGAGCGAGCCGTAGGGGATGTTGACGAGGCTGTAGGCGAGGCCGAGCGCGGCGTAGCTCAGGTAGGCGTAGAGCAGGGTTCCGCTCTCGCCGATCTGCGGGACGGAGAAGGTCGCGGCCGAGAGCAGCAGGAGCGGAACCGACCCGAACATCAGGAAGGGCCGGAACTTGCCGAAGCGCCTGCTGTAGGTGCGGTCCACGACCCGGCCGGCGAAGACGTCGGCGAACGCGTCGAAGATCCGCACGACGAGCAGCAGCGTGCCCGCCGCGGCCGCGGAGATCCCGGCGACGTCGGTGTAGTAGACGAGCAGGAACATCGTGGCGGTGGTGAAGGCGAGGTTGTTCGCCGTGTCGCCGGCGCCGTAGCCCACGATGCTCAGCTTCGAGAGCTTCTCAGCGGCGGGCGCTCCGGGCGCGGTGGTGCGGGGGATCATGCGGGCTCCTTTACCCGGGCGCGGACCCGTCGGGGATCCGCGCCGCATCGAGACGGTGCGAGGGTGGCAATCGGTTGCCGACGGCGCCGGAAGGCGCCGCGCGGAGGGGCGGGGTGGAGGTCTAGGCCGCCTGAGCGGCGACCGCGGCGACGAGGGCCGGGTCGTCGGCGAGGCGCGGGTCGACGAGCCGCAGCAGTGCCTCGACGGGTCGGGCGGAGCCGAGGGCGCGGTCGAGGGCGGGGCGCTGCGCGTCGGGCAGGCGGTCGCCCTGGAGCAGCAGTGCGATCCAGTCGGCGACGGCGCGGAGGGAGGCGGCTCCGTCGTGTCCGCCCGCGCGCTCGGCGAGGAGCACGGGCGCGATCCGGATGCGGAGCTTGGCGGTCGCGTCGGCGCCGATCTGCTCGAGCCGGTGCTCGATCCGGGGGTTGCCGAAGCGCTCGAGGAGGGCGGCGCAGTAGGCGTCCGCGTCGAGACCGGCGGGGAGGCCGGCCGCCGCCTCCGCCCAGAACGCCTCGACGGCGCTCCGGCAGGCGGGGTCGGCGATCGCCTCCGCGACGGTGGCGAGGCCCCGCCGGCGGCCGGTGGCGGCGAGGAGCGTGTGCGCGCCGTTGAGGAGTCGCAGCTTGCGCCGCTCGAAGGGCTCGATGTCGTCCACGAAGCGGGCTCCGGCGCGCTCCCAGGCGGGTCGGCCGGCGGGGAAGCCGCCGCAGAGGACCCAGTCGCGGAACGGCTCGGTCACGACGGACGCGGCGTCGCTGATGCCGGTGAGCTCGGCCGCCGCCTCCCGGTCCGCCGCCGTGGCGGCCGGAGTGATCCGGTCGACGGAGGTCGACACGAACGAGACGGTTCGGTCGATCCAGTCGGCGAGCGACGGGTCGAGCCGCTCGGCGAGCAGGAGCAGCCCACGGCGCACGAGAGGGCCGTTGCCGGAGAGGTTGTCGCAGGGGACGACGGCGAGCGGGCCGGAGCCGGCGTCGCGCCGGGCGGTGAGGCCGAGGAGGAGGCGGCCGAGCGCGGTCGTCGGCGCTCCTCCCGATCGGAGGGCGGCGAGGTCGCTCCGGACGGCGGGGTCGTCCAGGTCGAGGCCGCCGTCCGCGGCGAGACGGTACCCGGCCTCCGTGATCGTCAGCATGACGATCGCCGTCGCCGGAGCCGCGACGAGCTCGACGAGACGCGCGACGTCCGCGCCGTCGACCGCCTCGACGATGCTGCCCACGACCGTCGCCGAGTCGCCCTCCGGTCCGCGCTCGATCAGCGTGAACAGGCCGTCCTGCGCGGCGAGCTCCTCGGCCGCGCGGGGGCTCCGGCCGGTGAATGCGGCGATGCCCCACTCGTGGTCGTCGTCGACGGCGTGCGTGTACCAGGCCTGATGCGCTCGGTGGAAGGCGCCGAGGCCGAGGTGGACGATGCGGACGGGAGCCGCCGGCAGGCCCGTGGATGCGCGATCGAGCGCGCCTCCTCCGCCGTGCCCGCTCACAGCTTGAAGACCTTCCGCGGCTGGGAGTCGACGAGGTCCAGGATGACGGCGCTCGCCGTCTCGGAGTCGATGCGCCCCTCGGCGACCAGGCGCGCGAGGAACGCGGCGTCCAGCCTCCGAGCCATGTCGTGACGGGCCGGGATGGAGAGGAACGCGCGGGTGTCGTCGATGAAGCCGGAGCTCCGCGAGAAGCCGGCGGTCTCCGTCACGGCGGCGCGGAAGCGCAGCACCGCGTCGGGCGCGTCGAGGAACCACCACGGCGCTCCGAGGAACACCGACGGGTAGTAGCCGGCGAGGGGAGCGAGCTCGCGCGAGTGGGTGCTCTCGTCGATCCCGAAGAGGACGAGGTGGAAGCCCGGTGCGTTGCCGAGCTCCTGCAGCAGCGGGCGGAGGGGCTCGGCGAACCGGGTCGCGACGGGGATGTCGTGGCCGGTGTCGGGACCGAAGCGCTCGAAGGTCGGCCGATCGTGGTTGCGCAGCACGCCGGCGTGGACGGTCATCACCAGGCCGTCGTCGACGCTCATGCGGGCGGACTGCAGCAGCAGGTGCGCGGCGAGGACGCGGCTGCCCTCGGCGTCGATCGTGCCGGCGCGGGCGCGGGCGAAGAGGGACTGCGCCTCGGCGGGATCGAGGTCGACGGTCAGCGGCTCCAGCACTCCGTGGTCGGCGGAGACGGCGCCGTGGTCGAGGAAGTACCGGCGACGGGCGCGGAGGGCCTCGAGGAATCCGGGGAAGCTGGACTCCTTCGTTCCGGTGGCGGCGGCCAGGGCGGCGACGCGCTCGGGCCAGCCGGGGGTGGAGGGATCGAGGTAGGCGTCGGGGCGGAAGGTCGGCAGCACGCGGCCCGGGAACGCCGGATCCTCCGCCAGAGCCCGATGGACGGTCAGGTCGTCCAGCGGATCGTCGGTCGTCGCCAGCACCTCGATCCCGAACCGCTCGAAGAGCGCCCGCGGGCGGAAGGCGTCGGACGCTAGCCGGACCCCGATCGCCGCGAAGAGGGCGTCGGCGGTGGAGGCGTCGGGCTGCTCGGTGATGCCGAACTGCTCGGCGAGGATCGACTGGAGCCAGTAGCCCGAGGCGGTTCCCGCGAAGATCCGCCAGTGCGCGCAGAACGTGCGCCACACCTCCTCCGGGCCGGCGAGGCGCTCGCCTCCGGGGATGCCGAGATCGCCGAGGTCGATCCCGGCGGAGTGGATCAGCCGGGTGACGTAGTGGTCGTGCCGGAGGAAGAGCTCGGCCGCGTCGGCGAAGGGGCGGTCCTCGAGCAGGAGGCGCGGATCCACGTGCCCGTGCGGGGAGAGGATCGGCAGGTCGGCGACGCTCGCGTGGAGATCGCGGGCGATCGCCCGGGTCGTCGGGTCGATCGGCAGGAGTCGGTCGGGATCGTTCAGCAGCTTCGTCGGCACGGGGCCATCCAAGTATGGGTGTCGATGAGTGTCAACCGATTGCCAGAGGTGTCGCACCGGATGGCGCGCCGGGCGCGGACCGGGGTCAGGAGTCGCGGCGGGGCCCCGTCGAGGCGCGCGGGACGAACTCCGTCGGCAGATCGTCGGCCCGCTCCGGAGGCTCCTCGTCGCCGAGCACCCGGCGGACCGCCCGCTCGCCCATCCGGCCCAGCGGGGCGCTGATGGTCGACAGCGGCGGCGAGGTGAAGTCGCTCCCGAAGATGTCGTCGAAGCCGATGATGCTGAGCTGCTCCGGGATCGCGACGCCCGACTCCTGAGCCGCGCGCATCAGTCCGATGGCGACCAGGTCGTTGTAGGCGATCACCGCGCCGACGCCGGAGGCGGTCACCCTCGCGAGCGCGCTCCTCCCGCCCTCGAGGGTCGAGACGCCCGGCCCGATCTCGACGACCGTCATGCCCCGCTGCGGAGCGCGGTCGAGGAGGAGCTCCCATCGCGCGGCGCTCATCCACGAGTCGGGCGGACCGGCGATGAAGGCGAGGGAGCGGTGGCCGAGGGCAGCGAGGTGGTCGAGCGCGGCGTCGATCCCGGAGGCGAGATCGGGCACGATCCCCGCGACGCCGGGGACCACGCGGTTGAGGACGACGACGGGGATGCGCCCGGCCAGCGCGATGATCTCCTCGTCGCTGAGGCGGGTGCTGACGAGGACGAGCCCGTCGGTGGAAGCGGCGATGCGGTCGGCCGCCTCGGCCTCGCGCTCCCCGGACTCCTGCGACTCGGCGAGGATCATCGTGAAGCCGCGGAGCGACGCCGCCCGCTCCGCTCCGCGCACGGCGGGGAAGAAGGCCGGGTTGGTGATGTCGGCCACCAGCAGCCCGAGGGTCGAGGTGCGGCCCGTCGGCAGCGCGCGCGCCATCGGGTTGAGCCGGTAGCCCAGCTCCTTCGCGGCGGCGCGGATCCGCTGCTCGGTCGCGGCGTTCAGCCGTCCGGGCGTGCTCAGCCCGCGGGAGACGGTGGAGGGGGCGACGCCGGCGAGTCGGGCGACGTCGTAGATCGTCGTCGCGGAGCGGCCGCGGCGTCTCGCGGCGGAGGGGCCGGTGGGCGCGTCTTCGCTGGGCACGATCGCGGTCTTCTCTCGAGGGGCACGGCGGCGGACGGGGCGCCGTCCGCCGCCCATGCTGCCACAGGGCCGAGAAGCCCGCCCGGCCCGTCGCTCGCGTCCGGGTCGGGCCGGATCGGGGAGCCCGCGCTCCGGGAGGCCGCCGTCGCCGGCCTGCCGCCCATCGCTCCGGCCCCGTCCAGCGCGGGTCCGCACGGCTCCGCCCCGTCAGCTCCGCTCCGGGAACGCCCCCTCCTCGCGGATGCGCTCGTTGAGCGCCGCCAGGAACACGCCCTCGTCGAGGTCGAGCGGTACCTCGCGTCCCGTCCAGCTCGAGTAGTAGATGGCGTTGGCGAGCCGGACCCCGAGGATCCCCTCCGCCCCGGGTGCGAGCAGCGGCGTGCCGTGCAGGATGCTGTCCGCGAAGTCCTGCAGGACGGCCGTGTGCTGCTCGCCCCATACCGACGCCGACTCGATCCGC
Source organism: Rathayibacter sp. AY1C2 (assembly GCF_002931195.1). Taxonomy (NCBI): domain Bacteria; kingdom Bacillati; phylum Actinomycetota; class Actinomycetes; order Micrococcales; family Microbacteriaceae; genus Rathayibacter; species Rathayibacter sp. AY1C2. Next base: position 210,099 of record NZ_PSWG01000003.1, read on the forward strand.
TCCGTCGTGGAGAGGCCCGCGGTGTCGTAGCGACCGCTGAGCAGGAGACCCACGTCCTCGGCGCTGAGGGCGGCGCTGACCTCGCGCTCGGGGGCGGTCAACCGGGTGATCGTCGCGACCCGGGAGTCGTCGACGACGATCCGGCCGCGGTCGCCGACGATCTCGAGGCGGTCCGTGCCGATCGGGTCGTGCGTCGTGGTGACCAGCACTCCGGTCGTGCCCCCGCCGAAATCGGCGAGCACCGTGACCTCGTCCTCCACCGCGATGTCGCGGCACCGCCCGTAGCCGGCTTTCGCGACCACCGACTCCGGCACTCCGCACAGCCACTGCCACAGGTCGAGCTGGTGGGGCGCCTGGTTGACCAGGACGCCTCCGCCCTCGCCTCCCCACGTCGCGCGCCACGCGCTCTGGTCGAAGTAGGCCTGCGGCCGCCACCAGGTCGTGATGATCCAGTTCGAGCGCAGGATCCGGCCGATCCCGCCCTCGTCGACGACCTCCTTGAGCCGGCGGTAGAGCGGGTTCGCCCGCTGGTTGAACATGATCGCGAAGCGCTGACCAGGACGGGCGGCGGCGGCCTCGTTCAGCTCCGCGACCTGCGCGGCGTAGACGCCCGCCGGCTTGTCGACCAGCACGTGCAGCCCGTGCTCGAGAGCGACGATGCCGATCCCGGGGTGGAGGTAGTGCGGAGTGCAGACGACGACGGCGTCGACCTCTCCGCTCGCGAGGAGGGAGCGGTGGTCGGCGTGGAAGGATGCTCCGGGCGCGAGCGCGGCGGCCGCCGCCTCCCGGGCGGGGTCGACGTCGGCGACGGCCGTGACGACGAGGTCGCGCACCCTGCCGTCGGCGAGGAAGCGGGCGTAGGAGGAGCCCTGGGCGCCGAATCCGATGATGCCGAGGCGGACGGTGGTCATGGGAGGAGTCCTTCGTTCGGGGTGGAGTGGGGGATCCGCGCGGGCGCGCTCGGGGCGTACGCGGCCTGGACGATCGCGAGCGACCTCGCCGCCTCGCGGGGCGAGATCCAGAAGGGCTCGTCCTCGCCGAGGCGGGCGTAGAAGTCGTGCACGAGCAGCTCGTGCGAGGCGCCCCAGTACGACCGCCCGCCGGATCGGCGCTCCGTGTCCGGGACGACCTCGACGGATCCGTCGTCGCGCCGCACGGTGAGGGCACCGCGCAGCGAGACGGTGGCGCGCTCGGTGCGCAGGCGGAGCTCGACCGGCTCGTCCCACGCGTTCGCCACGGTCGCGTAGAGGACGCTGCGCGCGCCGGAGGCGTGGGTGAGCACCAGGTCGGCGGTGTCCTCGACCTCGATCGGAAGCAGGCGCGTGGAGGCGGAGCCGCTCACCGCGACCACATCGCCGAGGAGCCACTGCAGGAGGTCGACGGTGTGGATCGCCTGGTTCATCAGCATCCCGCCGCCGCCCTCGGCCCGCATCCCGCGCCAGGGGCGGTCGAGGTAGTAGCCGGGAGCGCGGTGCCAGAGCACGGTCGCGGCTGCACCCGTCACGGCGCCCAGGGAGCCGGACGCCAGCAGCTCGCGGAGGCGCTGCACGGGCGGGTTGTAGCGGTTCTGGAAGCAGACGCCGATGCGCGCCCCGCCCCGCTCGGCCGCGGCGATCACCTGCTCGCCCTCGGCGACGGAGGAGGCGAGCGGCTTCTCGAGGAGCACCGCGACGCCGCGGTCCAGGGCCGCGACCGCCAGCGCGGCGTGCGTGCTGTGCGGAGTGCAGACGTGCACGACGTCGGGGCGGACGGAGTCGAGCATCCGGACCGCCTCGGGGAAGCCCGGCACCGCGTGCCTCTCGGCGGCCGCGGCGAGCCGGCCCGGGTCGGTGTCGCAGACCGCCACCAGCTCCGCGCCGGGCGCCGTGCCGATCGCCGCGAGGTGGACGGAGGAGATGTCGCCGCAGCCGATCACCGCCGCGCGGACGCTCATCGCAGGTCGATCCCGAGCGAGGAGGCGAGCCCCCGGAAGGCCCGAGCGGCCACTCCGAACGACTCGGGGCCGGAGAATCCGCCGAGGGCGTCCGTGATCGCGAGGTGCGGCTCCAGCGAGGCGACTCCCGTCCAGCCGTCGTCTCGCAGGGCGGTGAGCGTCTCGCGCAGCTGGCCGTCGCCCTCGCCGGCGGGCACCACGGTGCCGGTCGCCGCCACCGCGTCCTTCACCTGCAGGTAGTCGACGTAGGGCCGCAGCGCCGTCCAGCCGTCGTCGAAGGGCCGCACCCCGCACTGCACGAAGTTCGCGTTGTCCCAGGCGAGGCGCAGGGCGGGCGAGCCGACGGACTCGACCAGGTCGAGGATCCGCTCGGGGACGTCGCCGTAGATGTCCTTCTCGTTCTCGTGCAGCAGCATCACGCCCTCGCGCTCGGCGCGATCGGCGAGCATGCGCATGCGCAGCAGGACGTCGTCGCGGATGCTCTCGACCGGCACTCCCTCGCCCCGGTAGAACGAGAAGACGCGGATGCTCGGTGTGCCGAGGGCGTGCGCGGCGCGGATGACGCGGTCGAGGCGCGCCACCTCGAGCTCGGGGTCGAGGGCGACGTCGACCTTGCCGATGGGCGAGGCGACGGCCGAGACGGACTGGCCGCCGCGCTCGAGCACGGCGGCCAGGCGGGCGAGGCGCTCGTCGTCGAGGTCGACGACGTTCCGGCCCCAGGCGCTGCGCACCTCGATGCTGTGCGCGCCGAGCGCTCGGAGGACGGCGACCTGGACGACCGGGTCGGGGTCGATCTCGTCGCCGAAGCCGGAGAGGGTCCAGGGTGCGGGGTTCGCGGGTGCGGTGGTCACGGTGCGTGCCTCGTTCTCGTCGTCGGGAACCGGCGGGCAGGAGCGCCGCCGTGCCACGACCATACGCGTATTGGCAACCGATTGACAAGATCGGAGGCGCGCCTCTACCGTCGGGGGCGTTCCGGGCCGCGGAGACGCCGGCCCCCACCGCGACCGGGAGGACTGCCGTGACCAGGATCGGCGTGCAGGCGATGATGCTGAAGGACGCGTTCGCCTCGGCGGGCGCCTTCGCGACGCTCCGGGAGGTCCGAGCGATCGGCTACCGGTCGGTGGAGATCTCGCAGATCCCGCTGACGGCGGCCACCGTGGCCGAGCTGCAGCGGGCGCGGGACGAGCTCGGCGTCGAGATCGCGGCGATCTCGGCGGGCCTGGCACCTGGGGATTCCCCGGGCGCCGCGCTCGAGGGCGGGCTCGCCGGGATCGTCGCCGACGCCTGCGCGCTCGGCACGCGCACGGTCCGGATCGGCATGCTGCCCGCCTCCGCGGCGGCCTCGCCGGCCGCTCTGCTCGACTTCGCCGACCGCTGCCAGGCCGCCGCGGCGAGGCTCCGCGACGACGGGCTGCGGTTGCTGCTCCACAACCACCACTACGAGTTCGCGCGGCACGACGGCCGCCTCCTGCTCGACGTCGTCGCCGACCGGGCTCCGCTGCTGGGGCTCGAGCTCGACGTGCACTGGGTGCAGCGGGGCGGGCTCGATCCCGTGACGACGCTGCGCCGGTACGGGGAGCGCGTCGCCCTGTTGCACCTGAAGGACTACCGGGTCGGGCCGCCCGCCGACATGTCCGGCGGGTGGTCCGTGCACGCCTTCACCTCGAACGTGCAGTTCGCCGAGGTGGGAGAGGGCAATCTCGACTTCCCGGGGATCATCGGGACGAGCCTCGCGCTCGGCGTCGACCATCTCCTCGTCGAGCAGGACGAGTGCTACGGGCGGAGCGCGCTCGACTGCCTGCGGACCTCGCACGCGAACCTCGTCGCGATGGGGTTCTCGGACCTGTTCTGAGGAGCGGCCGAGGCTCCTCCCCAGGGATCGGAGCGGCCCGTTCTCCACCGATCCGGGGCCCGATTCCCCGCCGCGTCGGACGCGACGGCACGCTGGCTCTCCGTGCCCGACCAGTCCGTGGTCGAGTGGACCGAGGACGCCGCCCCGCACGCCGAGGAGGAGGAACGACGACCGGGAAGACGACTGCGAACGACGGCTCGATGGCCCTCGGCTACCCGCCCGCGTACGACCGCCCCGCTCCGGCCGCCCCTCCGCCCGGTCGATCGGGGATCTCCGTTCCGTCCTCGCATCCGGGCGCAGCCCCGGAGAAGAAGCAGCCGGATCCGCCGGGGTCCGCCTCCGCTCCGCGGAGCGGAGGACAATGGAGGGACCCCCAGCGAAGGAGACCACCGTGGATCAGCCGCGCATGAACGTCGAGTCGTTCAACCTCGACCACCGCACCGTCGCAGCGCCGTACGTGCGCCTCGCCGACGCGAAGACGCTGCCCGGAGGCGACCACCTCGTCAAGTACGACGTGCGCTTCACCCAGCCCAACCGCGGGCACCTCGAGATGCCCACCGTGCACTCGCTCGAGCACCTGTTCGCCGAGAAGTCCCGCAACCACTCCGACCGCGTGATCGACTTCTCGCCGATGGGCTGCCAGACCGGCTTCTACCTGCTCCTCTCGGGCGAGCCCGAGCTCTCCGAGGTGCTCGGCCTGGTCGAGGCGACGCTCCAGGACATCACCGAGGCCGACGAGGTCCCGGCCGCCAACGAGACCCAGTGCGGCTGGGGCGCCAACCACTCCCTCGAGGGGGCGCAGGAGGCGGCGCGCACGTTCCTCGCGCACCGCTCGGAGTGGGAGACGGTCACCGCGTGAGCACGGCGATCGTCCTGGTCGCGATGGACGAGGAGGCCGCGCCGTTCCTCGTCGCCGCGTCCAGAGCCTCCGAGCCGCGCGCCGTCGGCAACGCGCTGCAGTGGGAGCTCGAGCTCGACTCCCGCGCGGTGCTGCTCGTCCGCACCGGCATCGGCCTCGTCAACGCGGCCGGCGGTCTCACCGCAGCGATCCTTCGGGCGGCCGGCGAGCGGCCGCTCGTGGTGAGCGCGGGGACCGCCGGCGGCCTGGGCGCCGACGTCCGCGTGGGCGAGGTCGTGATCGGCGCCGAGTACGTGCAGACCGACGCCGATGCGCGGGCGTTCGGCTACGCGCTCGGGCAGGTCCCGGGGATGCCCGCCCGCTACTCCGGGGACGACGCGGCGCTCGCCGCGGAGCTCGAGCTGCTGGAGGGGCCGCCGGTGCGCCGCGGCCTGATCGTCTCGAGCGACGTCTTCGTCTCGAGCGCCCGCGTGGACCGCGTGCGGAACGACTTCCCCGGCGCGCTCGCCACCGACATGGAGTCCGTCGCCCTCGCGCAGACGGCGCACGTGCACGGGCTGCCGTTCGTCTCGGTCCGCGGGATCTCGGACCTCTGCGCCCCCGGCGAGTTCGAGGCGCACGTCGACGACGCGGCCGATCGCTCCGTCGCCGTGGTGCGGGCGCTGCTGCGCGGGCTCGGCGACCGGGACTGACGGACGGGCGGCCCTCCGCGACAGCGCGGAAGGGCCGCCCGGCGGTCAGTCGTTGCCGACGTGCTGGTCGCCGGCCTCCTGGGCCTTGTCGACCTGGCCGGCGAACTTCCCGCCGGTCGCGGAGTCGGCGGCGTCGCCCGCCTTGTCGAGTCCCTTGTCGGTCAGCTCCTCGCCCTTGTCGCTGTTCACGGCGTTCTTCGCCTTGTCCGCGAGTCCTCCGAGATCCACCATGGGGTCGTTCCTTCCGTCGATGAGCGCCCGTCGAGCAACGGGCCGTCGCCATTCTCCGCCGCTCGGCGAGGGTCTGCGCGGGGGTTGCGGCTCACGGCCGCGCCGAGGACGATGCGCCTCCGGATCCGCTGTTCCGCTCGTGCCCGCGACGCGCCAGAGTGAGCGGTGCGCCCCCGCGCACCGACCCCAGGGAGACCCGATGAAGTACATGCTGATCATGCGCGCGACCGATGCGGCGAAGGAGGCCTACGCCTCGATCCCGTTCGACGAGATCATCACCCGGATGGGGCAGTACAACGAGGCGATGATCGAGGCGGGCGTGCTGCTCTCGGGCGACGGCCTGGCCGACGACGTCGCCTCCTCCGGCTTCGTGGTCGACTTCTCCTCCGAGCCGCCGACCGTCGTCGACGGCGCCTACGGCCCGACCGAGTCGCTCTTCAACGGCTTCTGGATCATCGGGGTCGACTCGAAGGAGCAGGCCCGCGAGTGGGCGCTGCGCTGCCCGCTGGTGCCCGGCAACCGCCTCGAGGTGCGCCGGATCACCGACGAGAGCGACTTCGCGGAGTTCGCCGACAACGAGTACGTGCAGAAGGAGGCCGGCTGGCGCGAGGACGAGGCGGCCCGCGCCTCCGGGGACTGACGCGGCGGCGGGCGTCACGCCTCCGTGACGACGCCCGCCTCGACGTGCCAGTGCCGCGTCAGCTGCACCGTCTCGAGCATCCGCCGGTCGTGGGTGACCAGCAGCAGGGTGCCCTCGTACGCCTCGAGCGCCTCCTCCAGCTGCTCGATGGCGACGAGGTCGAGGTGGTTGGTCGGCTCGTCGAGCACCAAAAGGTTCGTGCCGCGGGCCTGGAGGAGCGCCAGGGCGGCCCGCGTCCGCTCGCCCGGCGACAGCTCGCCGACGCGGCGGCCGACGTGATCGGCCTTCAGCCCGAACTTCGCCAGCAGCGTGCGGACCTCGGCGGTCGGCCACTCGGGCACCAGCGCCTCGAACGCGTCCGCGAGCGGCACCTCGGCGGCGAGCATCCCGCGGGCCTGATCGATCTCGCCGATCGCCACGCTCGCTCCGAGAGAGGCGCCGCCCTCCTCCGGCTCGGCGCGGCCGAGGAGGAGCGACAGCAGCGTCGACTTGCCGGCGCCGTTGGGCCCGGTGATGCCGATCCGGTCGCCCGCGTCGACCTGGAGCGACACCGGCCCGAGCGTGAAGGCGCCGCGGCGGGCGACCGCGCCGTTCAGCGTCGAGACGACCGAGCTCGAGCGCGGGGCGCTGCCGATCGTGAAGGCGAGCTGCCACTCCTTGCGCGGCTCCTCGACCTCCTCGAGCCGCGCGATCCGGCTCTCCATCTGGCGCACCTTCTGCGCCTGCTTCTCGCTCGACTCCGCCGAGGCCTTGCGGCGGATCTTGTCGTTGTCGGGGGCCTTCTTCATCGCGTTGCGCACGCCCTGGCTCGACCACTCCCGCTGGGTGCGGGCGCGGGAGACCAGGTCGGCCTTCTGCTCGGCGAAGTCCTCGTACTTCTCGCGGCGCTGGCGGCGCGCGGTCTCGCGCTCCTCCAGGAACGCGTCGTAGCCGCCTCCGTAGACCCGGTTGGTGCCCTGCGCGAGATCGAGCTCGAGCACGCGGGTGACGCTGCGGGCGAGGAACTCGCGATCGTGGCTCACGAGGACCGCGCCGCCGCGGAGCCCGCGGACGAAGGCCTCCAGGCGCTCCAGGCCGTCGAGGTCGAGGTCGTTGGTCGGCTCGTCGAGCAGCACCACGTCGAAGCGCGAGAGCAGCAGCGCCGCGAGGCCGACCCGCGCCGCCTGCCCGCCGGAGAGGGAGGTCATCGTCGAGGAGGCGGCCGCGGCGCCGAGCGACAGGCCCAGGTCGGCCAGGACGACCGGGGTGCGCTCGTCGAGGTCGGCCGCGCCGCTCGCGAGCCAGCGGTCGAGCGCGAGGGCGTACCGGTCCGCGATCGAGCCGTCGGGATCGGGGTCGGCCAGGGCGGAGGCGGCGGCGTCGAGCTCGGCGGAGGCCTCGGCGCAGCCGGTGCGGCGCGCGATGTAGCCGGCCACGGTCTCGCCCTCGCGGCGCTCGTGCTCCTGCGGCAGCCAGCCGACGAAGGCGTCGCCCGGCGAGAGCACGACGGAGCCCTCGAGCGGAGCCGTCTCGCCCGCGAGGATGCGCAGGAGCGTCGACTTGCCGGCTCCGTTCGCCCCCACGACGCCCACCACGTCCCCGGGGGCGACCGTCAGGTCGAGTCCGTCGAACAGGGTGCGGTGCGCATAGCCTCCGGAGAGGCCCTTGGCGACGAGGGTGGCGGTCACCGGTCCAGCGTAGGCGCGGGCGACTCGCTAGACGGCCTGGTGATCAGCCGGTCTAGGATGTGCGGATGAGCGACACGAGCCTGCGGAGCGGCGCCGGGTACTGGTACCCGGACGAGTCGTCCACCCGCCGTGCGGTCGAGGTGCTGAGCGCCATGCGCACGTACCGCGTCTCCGAGGTCTCGATGCGCCGCCGCACGCGCGAGCGGATGGCGATGGGCGAGACGGACCTGATCGCCATCCAGTACCTGCTCCGCCAGCAGCGCAAGGGCGAGCTGGTGACCGGCAAGGACCTGGCCTCGCACCTCTCCATCTCGTCCGCGTCGACCACGGTCCTCATCGACCGCCTGGTCCGCAGCGGCCACCTCGTGCGCAAGCCCAACCCGACCGACCGGCGCGGGATCGTCGTGGAGGCGACCGTCGACAGCGACGACGAGGTGCGCGCCACGCTCCAGGAGATGCACCGCCGGATGCTCGAGATCGCCGAGGACCTGGACGCTCCCGAGGCCGAGGTCGTCGTCAACTTCCTCCGCCGGATGAGCGCGGCCGTCGACCAGATCGACGCGGAGCACGGCGACGGGCACGATACGGACGAAGCGGACGACGCGGAACCCTCCGCAGCGAAATAGCTAGACGGACTAGTAATAAGCCGGGGGGCCTATAGTCTGGCGGCATGGGTCAATTCCTCTACGGCACTCCTCCCGCCGTCATCGAGATCGAGGACCGGACCCTGGCCCACCTCCAGATCGTGATCTACGCGAAGTTCCGCCGCGACGAGCGCTTCAGCCTCACCCTCGACTCGATGCCCGAGGGCGCGCGCGGCCGCCACTCCTTCTGGATGAACCCGAACATCGCCCTGCAGTTCCACTTCGCGGGGAGCCGGCAGCCGACGATCAACCCGGCCTGGGTCGAGCTCCTGATGGACGCGGCGAACAGCGGCGGCGGGCTGCGCCTGCTCCCCGAGCCCCCGTCCTGACCCGGTCCCGGTGAGGCCGACCCGGCCCCGGCGACCGCGGAGCTCCCTGCACGACGGTGGATCCGCAGCACCGGCCTCCTGCGACAGCGCACGTGCCCCCGGCCGCCCCGTCTCCTAGGGTGGAGCGGGCGCCGCGGGGCGTGCGGAGGGCGGGGGACATGCGCAGGACGGTCATCGGAGCGACGGCACTGGCCGGTGTGCTCGCGCTCGCGGGGTGCTCGGCGCCCGCTCCGGCTCCGACGGTCACGGTCACCGTGTTCGCCACGGCGACGCCGACTCCGGTGCCGGACCCGACCGTCACGGCGGCGCTCCCGCAAGCGACGGCCACGGTCTTCGCGCCGGTCCCCGAGGCGACGGTCACCTTCACGCCGAACGCGACACCGGACATCCCCGAGACCGCCTTCGCGGTCGACAACGGCGCGGTTCCCGGGGCGAACGGCGAGCCGACCCGCGACGGGGAGGGGGACATCGTGAGCTACACCGTGGTGCAGGGCGACACGTTCTTCGACATCGCGCAGCGCTTCGGGATCCCGGTGCAGCAGCTGCTCCGGATGAACCCGACGATCGCCGGAGCCGGCGAGGCGGTCTACATCAATGCAGTCATCAACCTCGACGCGAGCACGCTGGGCTGAGCGGAGCGGCGAGCCGCGGAGGCGGCCGCCCGGAGCGACCCGGCTACTGCGACTTCGGCAGGACGTGGAACGCGACGGCGAGCGATCCCGAGATCATCAGGATGCCGCCGACGAAGAGGAATCCGGCGATGTCGGGCAGCAGGAACGAGTTGCCGAGAACGAGGATCCCGCCGAGGAACAGCACGAACGAGAGGACGACGCCCAGACCAGTCATGCCCTCATCGTACGCAGGTCACGGGAGCAGGAGGTCCGCGAGCTCCTCGGCGCCGGACACCAGCGCGATCGTCCCGACCGCCTCGAGCGGCGATCCGTAGCCCCACTCGACCATGATCGTCGGCACGCCGTGGGCGGCGGCGCCCTGCACGTCGTGCTCGCGGTCGCCCACCATCACCGGCGCCGAGAGGTCGACGCCGAGCTCGCGTAGCCGGCGCAGCGCCTCCTCCACGACGTCGGCCTTGGCGCTGCGGACCTCGTCCTCGGAGGCGCCGCAGATCACCGTGAAGTACTGCGCCAGGCCGTAGTGCTCGAGGATGCGCGTGGCCGCCGACTCCGGCTTGGAGGTCGCGAGCGAGAGCGGCACGCCGGCCTCGGCGATGCGCGCGAGCACCTCGGGCAGCCCCGGGTAGACCGAGGAGTCGAACAGTCCGCCCGCGTTGTAGCGGCGGCGGTAGACCACGAGCGCGGCCTGTGCCTCCTCGACGGTCATCCCGCCGAGCTCGCGGAACGCCTCGAGCAGCGGAGGGCCGACGTAGGCCAGCAGCTCGGCCGGAGCGGGCACGGGGCGGCCCAGCTCGACGAAGGTCTCGACGAGGGTGCCGGTGATGCCGGGGGCCGAGTCGGTGATCGTGCCGTCGAGGTCGAACAGGATGCAGGACCAGGTGCCGGCTCGCGCGTCGAGGCCGGTGGCGGCGAGGGTCGTGTCGGACATGGCGGGCTCCTGACCTCGGAGGACGGGGTGACGCCGGCGCTGCCCCGCCGGGGGCCACACTCTACGGCCGTTCGGCGTCCAGAGCCCGTTCGACGAACGAACGGGTGACGACCTGGGCGATCGAGCCGGGGTCGAGCTGCACGGCGACGAAGTCGGCGGTGCGGATCAGCGCGAAGGCCTCGCGTCCGGGGAGGACCAGCATCTGCACCCGCGGATGCTGCTGCCGGGGGACCGCGGTGCGCACCTCGTCCGTGGAGGTGAACAGCGGCAGGACCTGCTCCCCGGTGGTCGTCGCGACGGTGCGGACGTGCGGCACGCCTCCGGGCTGGGAGCCCGTGACGTCGACCACGAGGGAGCCGTCGAGGCAGGCCTCGAGCAGCCGGTCGACGGCCTCGGCGGTGGGAGCGGCGACGAGCGCCTCCAGTGCTTCCCGAGCCTCCGCATTGCGGTACGGACCGGGTCGCGCCGGGCGTGCAGGGGGTCCGCCTCGTCGTGCCATGACTCCACGCTAACGAAGACCGGGGCGTGATCGGAATCGCCGGGTCCGGTTCCCGGGAATGCGCGCGATCGGTGTCCGGAATCGTTACGGCCGTCTGCGGACACCGTGTCCTCTATTCGACGGCTGGTGGCGAACAGCTCGATTCCGCCCTGATTGCCTCCGCTTATCCTGAACATTCCCCTCGACATGGCGCGAGAAAGGGACGAATGGCGCCATTCATGGCGCACTCGATTGTGAAAGGGGGTAATGTCTCTTCAGGTCCGGGTCGAGACAGTCCGGTCCCGCGAACTCCAGGAGGAAAAGTGGCCCAGAAGATCACGCTTGTCGACGATATCGACGGAACCCTTATCGATTCCGGTGACGGCGGTACCGTCCGCTTCAGCATCGAGGGCGCCAACTACGAGATCGATCTCGGCCCCGACAACATCGCCGAGCTCCACTCGGCGCTCGAGAAGTTCGTCTCGAGCGCCCGCCGCGTCGGCTCGCGCCCCGCGGCCGCCACGAGCGTCGCGACCGCCTCCAAGAGCGACCCCAAGCAGCTCAAGGCCATCCGCGAGTGGGCGAACGCCAACGGCCACCCCGTCTCCGACCGCGGACGCATCCCCTCCGAGGTCCAGGCCGCCTACCAGGCCGCCCACAAGTAGCGGCCGCCGGGCTCTCGACCCGGTGAGACGCCGCATTCCCGGGCCTCGCGCCCGGTGAGCGGAAGGCCCCCGTGATCCGATCGCGGGGGCCTTCGCCGTGCCTGTCGCCGCGTCTTCGCCGTGCCTGTCGCCGTGCCTGTCAGAACAGGCGCGTGTGGGAGTCGTCGGTGCCGCGCATGGCCTCGTAGTCGAGCACCACGCAGCGGATTCCGCGGTCCTCGGCGAGAGTCCGCGCCTGCGGCTTGATCTCCTGAGCGGCGAAGACTCCCGTCACCGGGAAGAGGTGCGGATCGCGATTCATCAGCTCGAGATAGCGGGTGAGCTGCTCCACTCCGTCGATCTCGCCGCGGCGCTTGATCTCGACGGCGACGGCGGCTCCCGAGGAATCGCGGGCGAGGATGTCGACCGGGCCGATCGCGGTCATGTACTCGCGCCGGACGAGAGTGTGCCCCTCTCCGAGGAGGCCGATCTGCTCGGCGAGAAGGCGCTGGAGATGCGACTCCACTCCGTCCTTCACGAGTCCCGGATCGACGCCGAGCTCGTGCGCCGAATCGTGCAGCACCTCGTGGATCGAGACGACGAGAGCGTCGCCGGTCTTGCGGTGCGCGACGGTCCACTGCTGCGTCACTCCCGCGGCGCGCGCCTCCTCGTCAGGGTCGCCCGTGATCAGCGTGCAGGGCGGGCTCATCCAGTTCAGCGGCTTGTAGGAGCCGCCGTCGGAGTGGATGAGGACGCTCCCGTCGGCCTTGACGAGCAGGAGGCGGGTGGCGAGCGGGAGGTGGGCGCTGAGACGGCCGGTGTAGTCGACGGAGCAGCGCGCGATGACGAGACGCACCCGTCGAGGATAGACGGCGCGGCTCCGGCGGGCTCCCGGCTCAGCGCGCGGCGACGGGAGGCCGGCGGCCGAGCGGAGGAGCGGGCGGCGGCACCGAGAGCGAGGCGCGCAGCGCGACCGCGAACTCGGCCGGCGCCTCCGCCCACGGGTGGTGGCCGCTCGACTCGATGACGGCCAGGCTCGCCTGCGGCAGGAGCGCGGTGAGCGCCTCCAGGGCTGCGATGCCCGTCACCGGATCGTCCTCGCCGCCGAGGACGACCGCGGGGCAGTCGAGGCGCTGCAGAGCGTCGCGGATCGCCGCGGTGTCGTCGGAGCCGGCGGGAGTCGTGTGACCGGCAGCCCGGTCGTCGATCCCGAGCCAGGCGGTGCCGGGGGCGATCAGGAGCAGGTGGGCGACGCGCTCGGGCGCGTCTACGGCGGCGAGCAGGACGGCGCGGCAGCCGGAGTCGTGCGCGGCGAGATCGAGCTCGTCGACGCCGAGGTGGCGGCGGAGGTCCTCCACGTCGGCGGCCGTCGTGGCCGGGGGAGCGGGAGGCAGCTCCGCGGAGCCGCCCACTCCGCGCGGGTGCAGCACGAGGACGCGGCGCGTGCAGGCGATCGAGGCGAACGAGCCGAGGTAGGAGGGGTGGCGCTCCGGCTCACCGGGGACGACTACCAGGGGCCGCCCCTGACCGGCTCCGTGCTCGTCGACGTGGAGCAGGGCGCCGTCGCGCGCTCGGTACCGCATCCGCTCCCCCTCCACCGCCGTCCTGGGAAGCCTAGGGGGAGGCGCGCCGGGGCGCCCGGGCCCCACGGGGGCTTGCGGAGGCGCGTGGAGCGGGGCGGTCAGCTCCGCCGGCTGCGGGCGGCGGGGGAGGCGAGCCCGGCCACGACCACCAGGGCCAGCACCAGGAAGAGGGCGTTCAGCAGTCCGTAGTGCTCGCCGAGGAAGCCGATCGCCGGCGGTCCGACCAGGAACGCGACGTAGCCGAGCATCGCCACCGCGCTGACGCGGGCGGCCGAGTGCGGCCCCTCCGCCGCGGCCGACATGCCCACCGGGAAGCCGAGCGAGCAGCCCAGACCCCAGGCGACCGCGCCGACGACGACGAGCGCGTCGACCGGGGCGAGGATGAACAGCAGGATGCCGACGATCGCGAGCCCGGCGGAGGCGCGCAGCACCGGGACGCGGCCGAAGCGGTCGAGCACGGGCCCGCCGATCACGCGTCCGACGGTCATGGCGGCGACGAACACGCCGAACACGACGGCGGCGGTCGTCTTGTCGGTGCCGTGGCCGTCGACCATCGCCAGGGTCAGCCAGTCGTTCGCGGAGCCCTCGGCGAAGGCCATGCCCAGCATGATCAGGCCGATGAGGACGAGGCGGCCGTCGCGCCAGACGCCGAGGGAGGCGGCGACGCGCTCGCGGACCGGCGGCTTCACCGTGGTCGCCGCGCCGGAGGTGTCGAGCTCCTCGCGGACCGGGACGAAGCGGATCGCGATCACCGCGGTCACAACGATCACCACGGCGATCGCGCCGAGGTGGACGGCGACGGGCACGGCCAGGGCGGAGGCGCCCGCGCCGATCAGCGCGCCGGCCACGGTGCCGAGGCTGAAGAAGGCGTGGAACAGCGGCAGGAGCGTCTTGCCGAAGGCCTTCTCGTTGGCCGCTCCCTCGACGTTCATCATCACGTCGACCGCTCCGTTGCCGAAGCCGAGCATCGCCATGCCGGCGAAGGCCGCGGGGAGGACGCCGATGACGTCGGCCGAGACGCCCAGCACCGCGAGGCCCGCCGCCGAGACGGTGAGGCCGAGCGCCATGCCGCGCCGGGCGCCGATCGCGCCCATGACCGGCGTCGAGAACGCGAGTCCGACGATCGCGCCGATCGACATCGAGAGGATCAGCAGGCCCACTCCGGCGGTCGAGAGCTGGAGCTCGTCGCGGATGGCGGGGGTGCGCGAGACCCAGGTGGCGATGGAGATCCCGCTGAGGACGAAGATCGTGAAGACGGCGTTGCGCCAGGCGACCAGCTGCGGGCGCGTGAGCGCGGACGTCGAGGTCATGGCGGTTCTCCTGGTGCGGGCGGGATCCGGACACCGGATCGAGAGGCACGGTCGAATCGATTCGAAGCGAGCCGGTCTAAGCTATCCGGAACCCCGGGGACGGTCAACCGACGACGAGCGCGCCGCCCCCACGAGGAGGAACGTGGAACCCCGCAAGAGCCCCCGGCCGACGCTCGCCCGCGTCGCGAGCCGGGCCGGAGTGTCCCCCTCCACCGCCTCGCTGGTCTTCAGCGGCTCCGGCCCCGTCTCGGAGGCCACGAAGGAGCGGGTGCTGCGCGCGGCGTCCGAGCTCGACTACGCCGGCCCCGACCCGCGGGCGCGCTCGCTCCGCCGCGGCCGCTCGGGGATCGTGGGGGTCGTCGTGGACGAGCGGATGCTGCACGCGTTCCGCGACCCGATCAAGATCGCCATGCTCGACGGGATCGCCGACGTGCTCGGCGGGGTCGACGCCGGGATCCTGCTGCTCACCGAGACCGGCGACGGCGCGGGCCTGCTGGCGACGGCCCCGGTCGACGCGATGATCCTGGTCGGCTGCAGCCCGTCGGTCGACGACTCCGTCGCCGTGCTGCGCCGCCGGGGGGTGCCGGTCGTCGTGGTCGAGGGCCTCTCGGAGCTGGGCGGCGCCGTGATCTCGCTCGACAACCGCGAGGCCAGCCGGACCATCGCGGAGCACCTGCGCGAGCTCGGCCACGAGCGGGTCGCGGTGGTCGCGCTCCCGTTCGCGAAGGACCGCCGCCGCGGCGCGATCCCGGCCGGCTGGCGCTCGAGCCCCAGCATCACTCCGGTCGACCGCCTCCTCGGCGTGCAGGACGTCTTCCCGGAGGCGTCGGTCGTCGCCGCCGCGGCGAGCTCCGTCGACGAGGGCGTCGCCGCGGGCCGCACGCTGCTCGAGGGGGCGGAGCCGCCGACCGCGGTCGTCGCGCAGAGCGATCTGCTGGCCGCGGGCGTGATCCTCGCGGCGGAGGAGCGCGGGCTGCGCGTGCCCGAGGACCTCTCGGTGGTCGGCTTCGACGGCGTGCAGGTGCCCGGTCTCGCGGCCGAGTACGACCTCACGACGATGGCCCAGCCCGCGGTCGAGAAGGGCCGTGCGGCGGGACGGGCCGCGGTCGCGCTCCTGGCCGACGAGGAGGCGGAGGCGGTCTGCTTCCACGCCGTCTTCCACCGCGGGAACACCAGCGCACCGCCGCGCTGACCGGAGTTGTCCACAGGCTTCTCCACAGGGGAGGAGTGCGGTCAGCGGAGCCAGACGTCGCTGCGGACCCGGAGCCCGAGGGTGACCGCGCGGGCGCCGAGGAAGCCGACGGCGAAGGCGAGCCAGAGCGCGAGGAGGCGCCATTCGGCGGGCGCGGCGGGGGCGAGCAGGGCGAGCGGGACGAAGACGGCGAGGTTCGCGAGGCCGCTGAGCGCCAGGTAGCGGCCGTCGCCGGCGCCGATCAGCACGCCGTCGAGCACGAAGACGTAGCCGCCGAGCGGAGCGGTGAGGCCCACGACGGCGATCGCCGCGGGCAGCAGCCGCAGCACCTCCGGGTCGCTCGAGAAGACGTACGGCAGGACACCGCTCAGACCGGTGACCAGCGCTCCGAGCACTACTCCTGCACCGATTCCCCAGGTCACACAGCGTTTCGTGACGGCTCGGGCCTGCTCGGCGTCGCCCGCGCCGAGGAGGCGGCCCAGCAGCGCCTGCGCGGCGATCGCCACCGCGTCGAGGGCGAAGGCGACCGTCGAGAACAGCGTCATCGCCACCTGGAAGGCGCCCAGCTCCTCCGCCCCGAGCGAGGTGGCGGTCGCGACCGCGAGCAGGATCGCCGCGCGGAGGCTCGCGGTGCGCAGCAGCATCCAGCCGCCGGATCCCGCGGAGGAGGCCAGGCCCGCGAGGTGCGGCCGCAGCGGCGCGCCGACCCTCCGGGCGAGCCGCAGCGCGACTCCCGCGTAGGCCGCGAGCATGGCCCACTGCGCGATCACCGTCCCCAGTGCGGAGCCGGTTATCCCCAGGCCGGCCGGGTAGATCAGCACGGCGTTGAGAGCGGCGTTGAGGGCGAATCCGCCGGCGGCGATCACCAGCGGAGTGCGGGTGTCCTGGAAGCCGCGGAGGAGCCCGGTGAGCGCGAAGACGCCGAGCATGGCGGGGATCCCGGCCATGCTCACCGCCAGGTACCGCACGCCCGCCTCGGCCACCGCCGGTTCCGCGCCGAAGAGCGCCACGACGGCCGGAGCGGTGAGCGCGCCCACCACGGCGATGCCGGCGCCGAGGAGCAGGGCCAGCCAGCCGCCGTCGATCCCGGCCGCCACGGCCCTCCGCTCGTCGCCCTCGCCGAGGGCCCGGCCGACCCGCGGAGTGGTGCTGTACGCGAGGAAGACCATCAGGCCGACGATCGTCTGCAGCACCGTGCCGCCCAGCGCGAGCCCGGCGAGCGGGACGGCGCCGAGATGGCCGACCAGGGCGGAGTCGGTGAGCAGGAAGAGCGGCTCGGCGACCAGCGAGCCCAGCGCCGGGACGGCGAGCCGGAGGATGCTGCGGTCGAGGGCGGAGGTCACCGCTCGACGCTAGCGGCCGCCGCAGCTCCGGGACCGGCGTACCGTGGGCGGGATGCAGCGCTTCGGGATCGGGCTGGCGGCCGTGGGCCGGCCGGCGTACATCACGGCAGGGCGCGACGACGACCTCGGCCCCGCGGCCGAGCGGAGCGTCGACGCGCTGCGCGAGCGCACGCACCTGCTGCTCGACGCGGCGTGGGACGCCGGCGTCCGCTTCCTCGACGCCGCGCGCTCCTACGGGCGGGCGGAGGAGTTCCTCGGCGGCTGGCTCGCCCGGCACCCCGAGCGGCGGGCGGCGCTCACGATCGAGTCGAAGTGGGGCTACGAGTACGTCGGCGGGTGGGCGATGGACGCGCCGGTGCACGAGCGCAAGGAGCACTCGGTCGCGATGCTCGACCGCCAGTGGCCGCTCACGCTCGACGCGCTCGGCTCGGCGCCCGACTCCTACCTCGTCCACTCGATCACTCCCGAGAGCCCGGCCCTCACCGACCGCCCGCTGCTGGACCGACTGCGCGGCCTCGCCGGCTCCGGAGTGCGCGTCGGCCTCTCCACGAGCGGACCCGAGCAGGCGCGCGTGATCGAGCTCGCCCGCGCGATCCCGGAGTCGCCGTTCAGTGCGGTCCAGAGCACCTGGAACCCGCTCGAGCAGTCCGCGGGCCGGGCGCTCGCCGCCGCGCACGACGACGGCTGGCTGGTGGTGGTCAAGGAGGCCCTCGCCAACGGGAGGCTCGTGGCGCACCCGATCGAGCACGCCGGCGCCGCGCCGGACGTCGTCGCCCTGGGGGCCGCCCTCGCGCAGCCCTGGGCCGACGTCGTGCTGAGCGGCGCGGCGACTCCGGAGCAGCTGCGGGCCAACCTGCGCGCACAGCCCCGGGAGCTCGCGGACCTCCCGGCGCTCGCCGTGGATCCGGCCCGCTACTGGGCCGAGCGCTCCGCTCTCGACTGGACCTGAGAGCACTCGAACGAAGTGGTGCGTGCGCTCCGGCGCCGCACGGGATAGCGTTCCTCTCAGCGCCCCGTCTGCCCTCTCTGCGAGGGCTGGCGCGCGGATCGGCCCTCGTGATATCGCCCGAGGGATCCGCCCCGGCCCGCCACCCCTCTTCGAGTGCGGGCGAATCGAGCTTCCGATTCTCAGGCGATCCGCAGGTTACGGGCGGGGCGACGGCAGTGCCAGAGGAAGCGGGGAGCGCGGGCTTAACGGGGGGTGACGCATCGGCGGGCTATGCCGGGGAGGCCGGACGGCCGTGGTCCGAGGGGTCGATCCGGATGGCGCACTCGAGGAGTTCGGCGCTCCTCCACAGGGCGCGGATCAGCGCGGGCATCCCCGGGAGCGATCGTCACGATCCCGAGCCCTCAGGACTCGGAGCCCCGCCGGACCCGCAGCCGCGTCTCCTCGAGGTCGAGCAGCGACTGGGCGTCGCGGAGGATGCGCTGCGGGTAGGCGCGGCGCGAGCGCGCGTCGAGCAGGGCCTCCCGCTCGGCGGCGACCACGGCGAGCCGCAGGGCCCGGTAGAGGCGGTGCGGAGTGTCCGCGACCGACCTCTCCGTGCCGCGCGAGCGCTCCCAGGCGGCCTCGGAGCGGAGGAACGACGTCTGCCGCACCCGCTCCAGGACGTCCGGAGCGACGCCGTCGGCACCCTCGACGGCGTCGCCCGGGCGCTCCAGCACTGAGAGGCCCTTCTCGGTGATCTCGTCGAGCAGACCCGCGAGCGCGCGCTGATCCTCAGGCACGTCGATCCCGCGGATGCCCAGCGCCCGGATCAGCAGCGGCAGCGTGCTGCCCTGGATCAGCAGGGTCGCGACGGCCACGGTGAAGGCGATCAGCACGAGCTGCGGGCGGTAGGGGATGTCCTCGGGCAGCGACTGCGCGGCCGCGAGGGTCACCACTCCACGCATCCCGGACCAGCCGAGCACCAGACCGCCGCGCCAGCCGATGCCGTTGCGGCTGAAGTGCCGGTAGTCGCTGCGCCGCAGCAGGTAGCGCCGCTTCGCCCGGCCGCGCTCCTCCTTCGGCAGCTCCTGCGCCTCGGGCGACTCGAGCAGCTCCTTCTGCTCGCGGGCCCGGCGCTCGGCCCGGCGGGTCTGCCAGCGCTCGCCGAGGAGGACCGGCCCGACCCAGAGGAAGCGCACGACGATCAGCCCGACCACCGCGATCAGCCCGATCCCGACCGCTCCGGGCACCGAGAGGCGCGCGCTGTCGGCGTCGTGGATCAGCGAGCGGATCTCGAGACCGATCAGCAGGAACACGCCGTTCTCGAGCAGGAACTGCACGGTACGCCAGTTGACCCGGTCGTTCACCCGCGACTGGGCGGTGAAGGCGCGGGAGGAGGCGTGCCCGGTGTGCAGGCCCGCGACGACCACGGCGAGCACGCCCGAGGCGCCCAGGCCCTCGGCGGGGATGAACGCGACGAAGGGGACGATGAAGGAGAGGACGGTGTTGAGCACCGGGTCCTCGAGCCGCGAGCGGACGAAGACGGTGACGACGCTGGCCACGAACCCGACCACGACGGCCACGACGACCGCGTAGAGGAAGTCGCCGATCGCGGCCCACGGCGTCGCGAGCGTCCCCGCGGCGGCGGCGAGAGCCGAGCGGAGGAGGACCAGCGCCGTCGCGTCGTTGATCAGCCCCTCGCCCTCGAGCAGGGTGAGCAGCCGCGGCGGGAGGCCGAGCCGCCGGCCGACCGAGGTCGCGGCGACGGCGTCGGGCGGGCTGATGATCGCGCCCACGGCGATCGCCAGGCCCAGCCCGAGCTCGGGGAGGAGGAGGAAGAGGAGCGCGCCGACGCCGGCCGCCGAGATCAGCACCAGCACGACCGACAGGCCGGTGATGGTGGTCAGATTCCGGCGGAAGTCGATGAACGGGACGCTGAGCGCCGCCGCGTACAGCAGTGGCGGCAGCACGCCGTCGAGCACCCACTCGTGCGGGACGACCACCTCCGGCACCCCGGGGATGTACGAGAGGCCGACGCCGGCGAGCACGAGGACGATCGGGGCGGCGACGCCGAGGCGCCGCGAGAAGACGGCGACCGCGACGAGGACCGAGACGCCGACGATCGCGGCGATGCCCAGCTCCATCAGCGGAGGCTCTCGAGGGCGCAGAAGGGCATGGTCTCGTCTCCAGGGGGTGGCGGGCGATCGCCCGGGACGAGTCTGCGCCTCTCGGCGGATGCGGGGCAGGGGGTTGCGAGCACCCGGCGTCCCGCGCCGGGGTCAGCCGTCGTCGCGAGCGGCGCGGCGGTCGAGCAGGCGGGCGAGCGCGAGGAGGAGCGCCATGGCGCCGAGCGCCGCGACGGCCAGGGCGAGCGCGGCGCCGGGCTCGAGCGTGATCCCGCGCTCGACGACCTGCGCGCGCAGCACCGGGTCGGCCGAGACGACGAGCAGGCCGATCGAGGCGGCGGCGAGGACGAGTCCGTAGAGGACGGCGCCGACGCGGATCCGCGGGCGGGCGGTGGCGGGGGTGGGCGTGGTGGTCATCGTGCGGCTCCGGTCTCGGGGGTGGGGCTCGGGGTGGGTGTCGGGGTGGCGTCGGCGTCCGGCGCGGTGGTGCCGGAGTCGGCGCCCGGTGTGGAGTCCTGGACTCGGATCGACCCGCCTTCCTGGGCGATGCGGACCACGAACGGCTCGGCCTCGGGATCGCCGAAGGTCTGCGTCCACAGCTGACGGCCGTCGGCCGTGCGGACCTCGCGGGGCGCGTCGATCGCGCCTCCGTCGGCGTCCAGCACGAGGAGCTCGGTGTCCTCTGTGGTCGCCTCGAGGCGGACCGCCGTTCCCGCCATCGTGGCGACGGACACGTGCCCGTAGCCGATCCACAGGTCCAGCGGCTCGTCGGAGGTCTCGTAGCCGGGTGCGACCGTGACGCGCAGGTCGCTCGCCGCGAGCGTCGCGTAGCGGCCGGGAGCGGCGCTCGAGAAGCCGTAGGTGCCGAGCACGGGGAGCAGCTCGCGGTCGGTCGGCAGCACGGCGGCGCAGGCGGCCGTGACCAGCGCGACCGTCGCGAGGGCGATCAGCGCGATCGCGCGCCTCCGGAACAGGCCGGCGAGCACGATCACCACGGCGAGCACGAGCGCGACCGAGGCGGCTCCGACGACGAGGGCCGTCGGTCCGGAGGCGGTGAGCGAGACCAGTGCGCCGGTCAGGGCGGCGGCGCCCAGGGCGAGCAGCGTGAGGCTCGCCCGCAGCCGGGGGTTCGCGGCGCGTCGGAGGCGCTGGCGCTCCAGGCGCGCGGCGGTGACGGCGGCGGCGGCGAGTCGCGCCTCCTCCGCCCGGGCGCGGGCCGTCTCACGGGCCGACGCGCTCTGCTGGGCGCGGAACGCCTCCCGCTCGGCCCGCCAGGCCTCCTGGCGCTCGCGCCACTCGGCGACGGCCTCGGGGGACGAGGGGCGCTCGTCCTGCAGCCCGGGGTCGGGTGCGGGGTAGGCGGGAGCGGAGGGCGCGGGGTAGGGGAGCGTCGCGGAGGGGTGTGCGGACGGGGAGCCCTGGGCCGGGGGAGCGGCCGCGTCGTCCGATCGCCGGCTCCGCCGCACGATCCAGACCACGAAGGCCACGATCAGCCCGAGCACCACGAGCGACCACAGCGTCCGCCCGGTCGCGGGCGCCCAGGGCATCGCCCCGGTGTACGCGCCGCCGAGCGACCAGAAGCCCTGCGCCACCGGCAGCATCGAGGCGAGCACGAGGACGCCGATCCCGGCGTGCACCCGGTCGAGCGAGCCGCGGAGCAGCCGCTCCACCGGCAGGGCGCCGTCCTGGTCGGGCAGCAGCAGCCAGGCCGCGGCGTAGAGGAGGAGCGCGGGTCCGCCCAGCACCGCGACGACGAGCACGATCCCGCGCACGATCAGCGGGTCGATGCCGAGCCGGTCGGCGATCCCCGCGCAGACGCCGCCGATCCAGCCGGGACGGCGGGGCAGGTCGAGGCCGCGCAGCCAGAGCACGAAGCGGTTCTCGGGCGCAGGGGGCGGATCGGCGGCGTCTGCGCGGGGATCGCCGACCGGCTCGGCATCGACCCGCTGATCGTGCGCGGGATCGTGCTCGTCGTCGCGGTGC